>CAYZXU010000007.1:0-41447 GCA_964482535.1 uncultured Desulfobacteraceae bacterium
AAGTTCCGGCAATACCAGGACAAAAGTCGGGCAGATCCCGCGTCTATTAATATCTATTACTTACAAGAAAGATGTTGAATTCCAGTTTGGAAATTTATCTGATTACATAAAATTAATTCCGGTAAACGGCAAAGAAGAAAAAGCCTGGAGCTCACCGGAAGATTATATCGTAGATTTATCCTTGCTTAAAAAAAGGTTGTCAGCACAGTCAGATAAAATTGGTTCTATTTCCTATGAAATTTCACCGGATGTTAAATTGAATGCTGAAATTCCGTCAGACTGGACAAGCTTAGCGATTGATTAAGCGGATGAAACCCATAAGCTTTAGACCTTTTGAATTTATACGGGAAATTTCAAAATGATGAATGATAAATGTATAATTTTCGAGTATAAAGGAAAATTTGCGCATTTTTTAAAAGCAGAAGCAAACGCTTCTGCTCCGAGTTATCCTTTTCCTACAAGAACAGTTCTTCTTGGTTTGGTGGGAGCAGTTCTTGGCTTAACAAAGGATTCACCGCAAATATTTCTGAAAAATGCGAAAATTGCAGTTTCCGGGAAAGCAGAAGCTGCTCACTGGCATACGGCAAATTTTAGAAAAGATCCTCCTGCGTTACTTTCAAAAACCATAAAAAAAAGCGATAGAGGAACATCTAAAGCGCAAAGAAATACTATTATTGCCCAGGAATGGCTCTTTAAGCCTGAATTTACAGTTTTTGTTCAATTGCCTGAAGAATATCACAGCACTTTTGAATATAGAATCAGGAACAAAAAATGGCATTTCACGCCTTGTCTCGGTTTATCGGAGATGATGGCGGATCTCAAATTTATTGATTCCGTTAAAATCGAACAGTTAGAAGAAGGCATTTATAATATAGAAACACTTGTGCGAAAATCAGAAGTTGAATTTAATATGTCAATCGCTTTGGAGCAAAATTTCGTTATTAAATCAATTCGGATGCCGCGAGATGTGACGGATAAACGGGAATTTTCCCATGAAGCGTATCTATATGAAGCTACTGGAAAGGCTTTGTATTTAAAAACCGCAACTGCCTGTAAAGTTGGAGAAAAAATTATATCATGGCTATGATTCAGTCACATATAAATCCTTATAAATCATTGAAACAGCATATTGAGGAAGTAGGCTTGGCAGTAAATGCAATATTAGAGAATCATTCAGTTTCTGTAAAAACATTTATTGCTGAATATATCGAATATGTTATAAAATTTCATGATTTAGGCAAAGCAACTCCCGCATTCCAAAAATATATTAAAGATCCAAGAAAATACAGGGGAAATCGGAGAAACAAAGCCCATGCTCCTGTTTCTATGCTTTTCTGGCTACTTTTTGCACAAGAAAATAATATTCCCCTGGATGTTGTTTTGCTCGTTGTGTCTGTTGTTTGGAAACATCACGGAGATTTTCCAACCTTTGAATCTTTATTGTATGACACATTATACGAATATGAAGACGATTTCAAAATATCTGAATATCCGATTGATAAAGTCTGCTCTGAATTGAATCTGAATTTAAATCTGAATTCTGATGCTGATGAATTTGATATAGAAGATCTGTTTGAGGATGATTTTATAGAAAAAAAATCATTTGCAGAAGCCGCTGAACTAAAAGTGAAAGCTCTTATGCTTTTTTCTATTTTACTTGAAGCAGACAGAACCTTTCTTGCTCTGCCTGAAGAATATCTGAAACTAAAAATTACCCCCACTGATCAGGTGAAAATTAATCAGGAAATTGTCAGTTCTTTTCTCATTGAAAAGTCTAAAAAAGGAAATCAAAATAAAATTTTAAATCACTACAGAACCGATTTAAGAAATAAAATTATAGCAAATAGCTGCAGCCAGTCAAAAATTGAAAGTATTACAGTGCCTACAGGTCTTGGCAAAACAATGATGGCGGCACAATGGGCATTAAAACATCGGAATCAGAATAATGTAAAACGAAAAGTTATTATTGTTTTACCTTTTTTATCCATAATTGATCAAACCGTAAAAGAATACAAACAGCTTCTTATGGAATATAATACTGACTCATTAATTCTTGAAGCGCATTCGATTGCAAAGCGACAATATGTAGATGATTCAAATGAGGAGCAAAACAGTAAATTCAATAATGCCATTGATTTTATTTCGGACACCTGGGATTACGATTTTATAATAACGACCTTTGATCAATTTCTATACACTCTTTTATCCTCAAAAAACAGGCATCTTTTGAGGTTTCATAATCTTGCAGACGCATTGATTATCATTGACGAGATACAGGCGCTGCCTCTTATTTTATGGGAGCCTTTATCAGTTGCGTTAAATTTGATTTCTGAAAAGATCAATGCGAAAACATTGATAATGTCTGCAACTCAGCCTGAATTTATACAAACATCAGAACTGGTTTCCCGTCCTGAAGAAATTTTTATTAAACAGAACAGGTATGAATTGATTTTAAACCATACTGATTCGGTTAAGCTTAATAATTTTATAGAAAATTGTATCAAAAGAATTGATGATGAAAACTGGCACTCTCTAAGAAGTTTAATAGTTTTAAACACAAGGGCATCTGCAAGGGAGGTTCTTGATTCTCTGGAAAATAAAATCAAATGCGATATTTTCTTTTTAAGCGCAGATGTAACGCCAAAGGAACGTTTGGCAAATATTGAAAAAATAAAAAAGAATAAACCCTGCCTTGTTATAGCAACTCAATGCATTGAAGCCGGTGTAGATATTGATATGGATTTTGCCATTCGTGATTTTGCGCCGCTTGATTCTATTGTACAATGTGCAGGGCGTTGCAACAGAAACGGTTTAAAGAAAAGAGCTAAGATTGAAATTATAACATTGGTAAATGAAAAAGGGTCAAAATTTTCAGGTTTTATTTATGATAAAACACTTTTGGAAAAAACAGCAGTAATATTGGAACAAAATAAAAATTGTATCCCCGAAGAAAATATTTTTCCATTAGTTGCCGATTATTTCAAAATGCTTAAAAATGTAATGGATATTGGCAGGAAAAAGGCGGAAGCTTGGGGATATTGGAGAGAAGAATTAGATATAAAAAAACTTTTGCGCAATGATAACAGCAAGTATAGTTTTATTGTTATTTCGCAGGACGAACCGGAAGAGGGTGAATTACCGTTAAGAGATGCTCTTGATCAGGCTTTTGAAATTGAGGACATATGGGAAAGAAAGCGTAAAATACGTTCTTTAAAATCAAGATTGGCAAAATTGACAATTTCTGTATGGGCGAATAAAGATATTATTCCTGAAGAAATAGCAGAACCTCTGGGATGCTATTATTTGTTAAAAGATAAATACTACACTCCTGGCAACGGCTTGAATTTAAAAGACTTAGATAGCAATTCTTCAAGTTTTATATTTTGATGTAAAAAGGGGATTGAGGGGATAAAATTTTAACATGAGCAATATACTAAAACAAACCATCGAACTTGTTGAATCTGATATCTTTATCCTTGCTAAAAAATATGGCGTAAAAGATATTTTTGAAATGGACTCCAAAGTAAAAAATGGGTTTATTAGTGAAAACGATTCATACGAAGATTATTTTGCACTGGATAACCTTGAAGCAGATAGAGATAAACTAAAAAAGCTTTTAAAAAAAATTTGATGATAACTATTGATTTAACCCTGGACTTCCTTATTATTAGAAACCGACAAACCGTGTCAGTGCAGGTTTGAGTCGCCGAAAAATAACGGGAAATAATGAATTCATCATATTATGTAAATGAATCAAGCAGGCAGGCAATGCCAGCGGAATCTGGATGCTCTTTAACCGCCAGCCACCTTCTGGAATATCTTTTCTGTCCCAGGTTTACCTATTTTGAATATGTTCTGGATATACCAGAACACCAGGAACAACGGTTTAAAGTTCAAAAAGGTCGAAATATTCATGAAAAAATCAGGAAAATGAATCCTGCTTATCTCAGGAAAAAGCTTGGAGTCAAAGAAAAGAAAAGCGATGTTTATTTGGCCGGAAAATCCGGCATTCGTGGCATTGTTGATGAAATTCTCTTTTTAAATGACGGTACTGCTGCTGTGCTGGATTATAAATATGCCGAATACAAGGACAGAACTTTTAAAAATCACAAATTTCAGCTTATCTTTTATGCCCAACTTATAAAAGATAATTTTCAGATCCCGGTAAACAAAGGGTTTATAGTTTATACCAGAAGCAAGAACAAGCTTGTTGAGGTTGGTATAAAAGATAAAAATTTTATCGAACTTGAAAAAATTATTGATGATATGACGAATATTATCCAAAATTGCAGATACCCTGAACCGACATCTGTAAAAAGGCGTTGCCCCGATTGCTGCTATAAAAATATTTGCGAAAGCACTATTTAGATACAAGGGCAGAAATAGATTCTGCCCCTACCCCAGCCATCCCCGAAATTGTGCAATCATTTAAATGGCATATATTATCTTTTTAATTTCGGTCAGACTTTAAAACAGATAAAAAAGCTGACTGGGGAATCATGACCTTCCCAACCATTTTCATCCGTTTTTTTCCTTTTTTCTGTTTTTCCAAAAGTTTTCTTTTTCGTGTTATATCTCCTCCATAGCATTTTGCGGTAACATCTTTTCTATAGGCGGATATGGTTTTTCGGGCAATAATAGTGCCGCCTATGGCACCTTGTATTGCAATTTTAAACATCTGTTTTGGTATCGCTTCCCTCAGCTTTTCGCATGCATACTTTGCGCGTTCAACAGCCCTGTCTTTGTGAACCATTTGTGAAAGAGCATCTACACGGTCGCCATTTATTAATATGTCAAGTTTGGCAAGCTCTGTTTCTCTGAAGTCTATTATATCATAGTCAAATGATCCATATCCCTGGGTTACTGATTTAAGTTTATCATAAAAATCATAAATTACCTCTGAAAGTGGAATTTCAAATACCATTTCCAGCCTGTTGCTGGTGAGATACTGATAATTTTTACTTATCCCTCTGTGGTCAAGGCAAAGATTCATGACCTGACCCATGTAACGGTCGGGTATAATAACTGAAGCGCGTATAAAGGGTTCCCTGGTCGTTTCTATCATGGTGGGGTCAGGATAAAGAGCAGGATTATCTATAACCAGTTCTGTGCCATCATTCAACTTTATCTGATATTGTACTGAAGGCGCTGTAAGTATAAGGGAAAGATCATACTCTCTTTCAAGCCTTTCCTGAACAACTTCAAGGTGCAGGAGTCCTAAAAAACCGCATCTGAAACCAAAACCCAACGCTGCGGATGTATCTTTTTCATATAACAGGGAAGCATCATTTAATTTAAGTTTTTCAAGACTTGCAGCAAGTTCAGGATAACCATCCGAAGCAACAGGATAGATGGAAGAAAATACAACAGGCTTGGCTTCTTTAAATCCTGACATGAGCGAGCTGCACGGTCTGCCTTTTAAGGTGATGGTGTCCCCGCAGCTGGTATCGCTTACAGTCTTTATTCCGGCAATAAGATATCCAACCTGACCGCATGAAATCTCTTTTTGCGGAACCCTTGTGATCTGAAATATTCCGACTTCTTCAACCTTGTACTCTGCGTTATTAGACATGAATATTAAGATATCTCTCGGCTTTATCTTTCCATGAAAAACACGAAAATGAACTATAGTGCCCCTGAAAGGGTCATAGCTTGAATCGAAAATCAATGCTTTAAAGGGAGCGTTTATATCCCCTGAAGGCGGTGGCAGCACATTGATTATATTTTCAAGCAATTCTTTTATTCCAGTGCCGTCCTTGGCAGAAACAAGAACAGCCGATTCAGGATCAAGCCCCAGGTCGTCTTCTATCTGCTTTTTTACTCTTTCAATATCTGCTGACGGCAAATCTATTTTATTGATCACCGGTATTATTTCAAGGTCGTGCTCAAGGGCAAGGTATAAATTTGCAATTGTTTGGGCCTCTACCCCCTGGCTTGCATCAATTAAAAGAAGAGCTCCTTCACATGCAGCAAGGGCGCGGGAAACTTCATAGCTGAAATCAACATGCCCGGGTGTATCAATAAGGTTTAGTGTATATTGTTTACCATTATTTGCAGTATAGGGCAGGCAGGCTGACTGGCTTTTTATGGTAATACCCCTTTCCCTTTCTATATCCATGGAGTCTAAAATCTGATTTTTAAATTCTCTGTCGGAAATAATGCCTGCAGCCTGAATAAGCCTGTCGGACAGAGTCGATTTGCCGTGGTCAATATGTGCGATAATGCTGAAGTTTCTTATATTTTTCATTTTAACTGTTTCTATTAAAGAGGTTAATTTTAAATGTTTGACATTATATAAATTAGTTTCTATATAAAATAATTATTTTTTATAATCTGTCTTAATTATCAGACCGTTCTCTATCATGTCAACCAGTCGATTTTATACTTTCACATAAAAAGATTCTTAAAAATTTGTAATTATGGAAAATAGCATATTAATAGTGGATGATGAAGAAGCCATAAGAGAGTCCATGCATGAGTTTCTTCTGCTGGGCGGTTACAAGGTTTTAACTGCTGCAAGTGCAGAGGAAGCAATAGATCTGCTTGCGGATAATCACTTTGATGTTGTTATAACGGATATAATGCTTGGCGGAATAGACGGGCTTCAGTTAACTGATTTTATAAAAAAAAATTACACTTCTGAAATTATAGTCATGACAGGTTACTACAAGGATTATTCCTATGAGGAGGCTGTTAATAAAGGCGCCAGTGATTTTGTTTTCAAGCCCCTGCGTTTTGAAGAGCTGCATCTGAGGCTTAAAAGAGTGCTGAAAGAGCGTTTGCGTTCAAAAGAACGGAAACAGATGGTTGCGGAACTTCAAACCCTTGCAATTACCGACGGGCTTACCAACCTTTATAACTCAAGACATTTTAACAATCAGATTGAAATGGAAATTAATCGGTCTGTTCGTTACAGTCACCGGCTTGCGCTGCTTCTTTTTGACATCGATTATTTTAAAAAGTTTAATGATTCATTCGGTCACGTTGAGGGTGATAAAGTTTTGATAAAGATAGGTCAAATAGTAATATCACTCTTGAGAACCATGGATTCAGCATACAGATACGGTGGTGAGGAATTCACAATTATTCTTCCTGAAACCAGTGGTGAAGAGGCTAAAACTGTTGCAAAAAGGGTCAGGGAAGCCATCGGCTCGGAAATTTTTACACCAAAAAGAGGGAAGCCCATTTCCGTCACCGTAAGTGTCGGAGTCACTGAGTATTTTATAGATGAAGGCATTTCTTCCTTTGTTCAGAGGGCGGACAAGGCCATGTATGTTTCAAAACAGACCGGAAGAAACAGAGTTACCTCTCTTTATGTTGAGCAGCCCTGATATACCTCCCCCAACACAAATATATCCAAACCATATTCACGGAATCATTGAAATCACCACAGTAGGGGCAGATTCCATATCTGCCCTGTCCATATCCGTCCAAAATACTACAAGGGGGCAGAAATAGATTCTGCCCCTACTCGAATTTGGCAACGTAATTATTTGCCGTGTAATTCAGCATATTCCATATAAAAATTATTATAACAGAGCCCATGCTGTAAGAACCTCTTGAATTTTCTTGACTATATTATAATTTAATATTATTTTGTAAAATTATTGTATTTTAGTATATAAATTTTAATCATTAAAAAATAGGGAGGGGATTTAATGTTGGATTTTGAACTGTCTGAAGAACACAAGATGATTAAAAAGGCTGTAATCGAATTTGCCAAAAAGGAGATTCAGCCCTTAGCTGAAGATTTTGATCGTTACTCACCATGCTTTCTGCATGATAAGGGATTAAAAGAAGCATGGCTTAAAATCTATAAGAAAATTGGGGATCTTGGTTTTTTTGGTGTTCTGATACCTGAAGAGTATGGAGGAATCGGAGAGGGGTTCGACGTATTAAGCTGCGCAATCATACACTGGGAACTGGGGAAAGTATGCTCAGGAATAGCCGACTCCTATATGCCGCCATCCATTGTCTGCGGTGTTATTATAAATAACTTTGGAACAGAAGAGCAGAAGAGAAAATATCTGCCTCCCAATGCAGCCGGAGATATGATAACATCCATAGCTGTTACAGAACCGGATGCAGGCTCAGATGTGGCAGGCATTAAGACTAGTATAGAACGGGACGGTGATGAGTTTGTTATTAACGGGTCAAAGCAGTTTATAACAAATGCTCCTGTGGCTGATCTTTTTTATGTTCTGGCAAAAGATAAAGAGACTGGAAAAACAAGCGGAATACTTGTGGAAAAAGGAACTAAAGGTCTTTCCACAGGCGAGCCCCTTGACAAGATGGGTCACAGGGCAGGACCACTATCCGAAGTCTTTTTTGACGACTGCCGTGTTCCGGCTGAAAATCTTCTTGGGAAAATAGGCGACGGAGTAACCATGTCATTAATGGCTATTGAGCTTGAAAGAATATTCTGCGCTGCTGAAAATATAGGAATTGCTGAAGCGTCTCTCGAAGCGTCTATTAAATATGCGAAAGAGAGGATAGCTTTCGGCAAACCCATTGCAAAGTTTCAGGCAGTTCAGGGCCTTCTCGCGCATATGGCCACTGGAATCGAAACAAGCAAGAGCATGCTTTATTATGCAATATGGGATGTTATGAAAAACAAGGATAAACCCAAAAAATATCCTTCTTTATCCACTTCTATTGTTAAATACTACACAGGTAAAATGGTTCTGGATGTAACATCGGATGGTGTTCAAATATTTGGCGGATATGGATATATCAAGGATTATCCTGTTGAACGTTATATGAGAGATGCAAAATTATTCCAGATCGGCGGCGGAACGTCCCAGATTCAGGAGATGCTGATAGCGAGAAATCTTCTGGCTTAAATTTTTTTGGCTTAAATGTTTTTTGAATAATTTCATTTTACAGTAAATTTTGTCATTACCATTACTGTTATTTTATGTGGTTAGGGAGATTTATAAATGAAAGACAGAGAAGTTGTTATTGTTTCAGGATGCAGAACTGCCATGACAAATTACGGCAGCTATTTTAAGGATGTATCATTGCATGAACTTGGTTCCACAGTAATCAAGGAATCATTAAACAGGGCAGGCTTAACACCCGAGCAGCTTGAATATGTTTTTTTCGGTCATGTAATGACCGATACAACATCACCAAATATAGGGCGGATGTCACTTCTGCATGCAGGAGTTCCAGTTACTACTCCAGCAACAACTATCGATCACCAGTGTGGTTCAGCCATGGAGTCCATTAATCATTGCGCACGTAAAATTAAACTCGGTGAAGGAGATATTATGATCGGCGGAGGTGTTGAAGTAATGAGCACTGCTCCGTACATGAATTATGATATGCGTTGGGGGAAAAGAGCCGGAGATTCCCCGTTTATAGACTACTTCAGTACCCTTGCAAAGACAGTCTCAACCGACTTATGGGGTGAGTTCACCATGGCAAATACTTCTGATAATCTTGCGCTTAAATATAATATATCAAGAAGAGATCAGGATGAGTATGCTGTTCTTTCCAACCAGCGAGCGCTTGCCGCAATAAAAGCAGGCAAGGCTGCAAGGGAAATTGTTCCGGTGGAAGTTCCACAGCGTAAAGGCGGACCTGTAATAGTTGATAAGGATGAGCATCCGCGAAACAGCACAGTTGAGCAGCTTTCCAAAATGAAATCTCCATTTAAACCGGCTTTTGATGCAAAAGAGAGCATGGTTACTGCGGCAAATGCTTCGGGTGTTAATGATGCAGCCGCTGCTGTAGTTGTCATGAGCAGGGAAAAGGCAGATGAACTAAAAATTAAACCCATGGTTAAGATTAAGGCATGGGGCGTTGCAGGGGTTGATCCCAAAATAATGGGATGGGGACCTGTTCCTGCTACTGAAAAAGCTCTTGCAGCAGCAGGGCTTGAATTTGATGATCTTGATCTAATTGAATTAAACGAGGCTTTTGCCGGTCAGGCTCTGGCATGCATAAGTCACTGGGGTTACGATAAATATATAGACAGAATTAATGTTAATGGAAGCGGGATAGGCTTTGGCCATCCTGTTGGTGCAACCGGTGCAATAATTACACTCAAGCTGGCATATGAAATGGTTGATCGCGGTTCAAAGTACGGTCTTGCCACAATATGCTGCGGAGGCGGTCTTGGCGTAAGCATAATACTTGAAGGTATATAATGGCATACTACTGAGTTAGGAGGAACCTGTTATGACTGATTTTTCCGGGAAAGTTGCGCTTGTCACAGGAAGTTCCATGGGGCTTGGCAGGGCTTTTGCCATGGACCTCGCAAAAGCAGGCGCAACCGTTGTGGTTAATGACCCTTTTGGAGGAGAGGCTGCCGAGTCCGTGGTTAAAGAGATTGAAAAGGACGGAGGAAAAGCAGCGCTTATTATATGCGATATCGGCAATGAAAAAAAAGTTTCTGAAATGGTTGATGTAATTGTTGACCGTTTTGATAAAGTGGATATTCTGATCAATAATGCAGGCATTTCCATTGATGCAACAACCATGAAGTATAATGCACTGGATTGGGATAAGGTTTTAAGGGTTAATCTTACGGGAGCTTTTTATTGCAGCAAATTCTGTCTTCCATCCATGGTTAAACAGAAATGGGGACGTATTATCAGTATCAGCTCTGTCGTGGGACAGATCGGAGTAATGGGAACTCCTGCCTATACTGCATCAAAGGCAGGGCTTATTGGTTTTACAAAAACCATGGCCAAAGAGGTGGCTCGCAAGGGCGTTACTGCAAACTGCATATCCCTTGGATACTTTCAGGGCGGAGGTCTTCTTGATACGGTTCCTGAAAAAGTAGCAAAAATAATGCTTGGCCAGGTGCCTGTGGGAAGGTTTGGGAAACCTGAAGAGATCTGTTCTGCAATAAAATTCCTTGCTTCTGACGAAGCTTCATATATTACAGGACATACTTTAAATATCAATGGTGGATTATATACTCAATAACCTGTATAAATTAGGAGGAAGTATTTATGGAACCTGAAATTAAAACAGTTGTTGTGCTTGGTTCAGGCACTATGGGAAACGGAATAACCCAGTCTGTGGCCATGTCTAAAAAATATAAGGTTTTTATGGTGGATGTTAACCAGGCTGTAATCGATAACGGTATGAAAATTATCCAAAAGAGTCTGGGAAGAATCGTAAAAAAGGGGAAGATGACCGATGATGAAAGTAAGGCGGTTTTATCAAAAATAACTGCTACCATGGATTTTGAGTCTGTTAAGGAAGCGGATTTTGTTGTTGAAGCAATACCTGAAATAATGGATCTGAAGATTGATACATTTAAAAAATTAGATGAGCTGTGTCCGTCGCATACCATATTCGGCACAAATACCTCATCTCTTCCCATAACTGCTATTGCCGCAACAATAGACAGGCCTGAATCGGTTATAGGCACTCACTTTATGAATCCTGTGCCCATCATGAAAGGAGTTGAGGTTATCAAAGGAAGGATGACTTCCGAGAAAACAATAGACAGAACCTTAAGTTTTCTTGAAAGCTTTGGGAAAAAACCGTGTGTAGCTGTTGATTATGCAGGTTTTGTGAACAGCAGGCTCCTTAACCTTTATATGAATGAAGCGGTTTTATCTGTTATGGACGGTAACAGCCCCAAAGAAGTGGATAAAATAATGCTTTACACTGCCAATATGCCCATAGGTCCGTTGAGACTGCTGGATATGGTGGGGATTGATGTTCATCTGAATATCATGGAAATTTTACGAAAAGAGTTCGGAGATCGTTTCAGAGCGGCTCCTTTGACCAGGCAGATGGTAAGTGCAGGTCATTTGGGCATGAAAACAGGCAGGGGTTTTTTTGAATATTAGAAATGTGATTTTCCTGTAAAAAAATAAACTGAAAAAAGGCGTTGCCGTTAATATAAGGCTGCGTCTTTTTTTGTAATATATTGCAGTTTGTTTATATATAATATTTTTGGCGAAAGGGGGCGTTTTGCAAAGGCATAAAGATGACGGAATGTCTTCAAAATATAAGCCTGTAATTGCGGCGTTGTTGTGTTTGATGATTATTGCCATGGGTACGGCAGGCTATATGCTTATAGAAAATTATAGCCTGTTTGATGGTATTTATATGTCTATTATTACCATTACGACTGTCGGCTATGGTGAAGTTCTGCCTTTATCGGATTTAGGCCGCGGATTCACTTCATTTTTGATACTGGCAGGTTTTGCAAGCTTTGCATTTGCAGGGCATGTTTTTGTAGAAGCCATGCTTGAAAAAGTCTGGAGTGATAAGCTGGAGAAAAATAAAATGAAAAAGAATATATCGGCTTTGAAGTCTCATTTCATTATATGTGGTTTTGGAAGAGTTGGCGCAGCAGCCGCTGAGATTTTTAGAGATGCGCTTACTGATTTTATTATAATTGAGTCAGACCGTGAACATTGTGAAAAAATAAGGCAAAGAGGCTATCTGTTCATTGAAGGGGATGCTACCCAGGAAAAGATTCTTCTTGAGGCTAAAATCAAGACCTCAAAAGGTCTTATTGCCTTGCTTAATTCAGATCCGGCCAACCTTTTTATAGCTCTTAGCGCACGTGAACTTAATCCAACCCTTCATATAATTTCAAGAGCTGAAGATTTTTCTTCTGAGAAAAAAATTTTACGTGCAGGCGCTGACAGCGTAATTTCTCCTTTTGTAAATGCAGGAAAACAGATTGCAAATAATATGCTTGAAATTAAAGGTGATTTTAAGCCATTGGATAAGTTGTCCACGCAAAATAATGTTTCATCATTTGAATGGATTAATATCGTAGAGGGTTCCGGCATGACAGGCGAGACAATAGAGGCTGTTTCAAAGCAAATGCGTAATAAAATTATCGGTATTCGCAGGAGTGGTAAAGATTCTATTCTTCCTGACCGTGGAACAGTCATTGAAGCTGCAGATTCTATTTTAGTAATGAATGAAAAAAAAGATTATTTAAACCAGACGTTCAAACAATCTTTTGAACAGAAAAAAATGGTTATTGTGGATGACAATCCTGTAATACTGAGGCTTTACACTCGTCTTTTTCAAAAAGCGGGTTTTTATCCACTGACTGCAGTTAACGGACGTGATGGTTTGGAGCTTATTCTTAAAGAAAAACCATCAGTTGCAGTGATAGATATTATGCTGCCTGTTTTTTCCGGCATAGAGGTTTGTAAAAAAATTCGTGAAGTTAATGAAGTTAAAGGTATGAAAATAGTTCTTTTTACTGCTGACAGTGATTCCATGACCAGGAAAAGAGCTATTAAAGCAGGGGCAGATGCTGTGGTTGTCAAAAGTTCTGAAGCCTCTGAAGTTATAGAAAAAGTTATAGAAGTGCTTAAGGTTTAAGCTGAAACCTTTGGGAAGAGAGATTCCGCTTCTTTTTCATTTTTATAAATCCTTGTGCAGTTTCTCCCTTCTGCCTTGGCCTGATAAAGAGCTTTGTCGGCAAAGGCTATCATATTTCTTGACCGCTCCGGCTGACTATTAACCGATGCAATGCCGATGCTAACCGTCACATGCAGGGTGTGGTCATTAAAGTCAAACTTTTTGGATTCGCAAGATTTGCGGATCTTTTCAGCTACCACATAGGCACTGTTTATATCGGTATGGGGAAGCAGAATCATGAATTCCTCTCCGCCGTATCGAAAAGTGTAATCCGAATCTCTTCTATATTGCTCTATTAATTTTGAAAACTCTCTTAATACAAAATCACCACAGATATGGCCACAGGTGTCATTAACCTGTTTGAAATAATCAATATCAAGAATCAAACACGACAGGTCTGTTTGATACCTTTTTGATCGAGTGCATTCCCGATCAAAAATTTCTTGCATATATCGCCGGTTATAAAGTCCTGTCAACTCATCTCTTGTGGCCATTTCAGCCATTTTTTTCATGGCCTTTTCCATCTCTCGTTCAAGATGAAATTTTTCAAATGCGTTATCAATGCCCTGGTGAAGTTTATCCACACCGATACTTTCTTTCGATAAATACCCATGGGCGCCGGAATGGATGCAGCGGGCAACTATTCCTTCATCACCATAACCGGTCAAGACTAAAACAGGCATTTTTATTTTTCGTTCTCTAATGAAGTCTAATAATTCAAAAGAGTTACCATCCGGCAGTTTGAGTTCTAAAATGGCAAGATTATAGTTGTTTTCAGAAAAAAATATTTTTGCTTCTTTGATATTCCTTGCCCGGGTCACACAGGATGTCCGTTTTATCCTCAGCATTTCGTGCAATACTGTAAAGGTAGCATCATTGTCTTCCATCCATAAAACATTTAACGTCCGTTGAATATCAACAGGTTCACCTCTGCCGGCACAGGTTTTTGTCCAGCTGTTCCGGATAAATTGGATTCTTTTTAAAATACTGCTGATACGTCTTCCGGATTCTTCTATGGCAAAAAGGTGGGTGGCAAGTTTTTTCGGGATATTCCCGATTTTTTGTAATAATTCAATATTACCGAGAATACTCATTAGGGGTTGATTAAGTTCACGGGTGGTGACCCCTGCCATTTGAAGCAAGACCTTGATCCGCTCTTCTTCGACAATCATCTTCTGCTGTTCAAGAATCTGTTTGTTGGCCGCATTTAACTGGATATTTTTATTCTCTATGACTTTTTTCTGTTTGTATAGATCCATAAAGATATTTATCTTGTTTTTAAGGATATCAGGGTCAAGGGGTTTGGAGATATAGTCAACAGCGCCTGATTCATATCCTTTAAATATATAGCGTTGCTCCTTATTAATTGCAGTGACAAAAATAATGGGAACATGGCTTGTTCTGGCATTCCCCCGCATGAATACAGCAGTTTCAAAACCATCCATTTCAGGCATCTGAACGTCTAGCAGAACAAGAGCGAAATCATGATCCAGCATCAGGCTTAAGGCTTCATTCCCGGATAACGCCTTGATAATAATGCATGGTTCATTCTCCAAAATAATTTTCAGAGACAGAAGATTCTCAGGTCTGTCATCCACGATCAGAATTTTTGGTTTTTCAGTTTTTTTCATATCAACCTCTGAGCCTTCATCAGCCCTGTTAAAAATCTGCCAATACCTTCAAGTGTCATGACATGATCGGTCCCTGCTGCGGCAATAGCCGCAAGGGGCATTTGGGGCGCGATCGCAGTTTCAGGCTTCTGAACTAATGCAAGCCCTTCCTAATCTTTTAATTTTTTTTAATCCCGTGCTACCGTCATTATTTGCCCCTGTCATAACAACTCCGACAAGTTTATCTTTATAAACTTCAGCAGCTGTTTCAAAAAGCACATCAATAGAAGGGCGGGAAAAATTAACAGGTGGATCGACTGATAATGACAGTGTTCGATTCATCTCCACCATCAAATGATAATTTGGTGGCGCGATATAGATGTGCCCAGGTCTTACAGGTTCCTTATCCTCGGCTTCCCTGACATCAGAGCCGCAAAAACCGGCGAGATGCCGGCAAATGAAGTCATTGGCATCTCTATCTCTCCCCCTGTGCTGAACAACCATAACAGGAACAGCAAAGTCATCCGTAAACAGGGAAAAAACTGTCTCAAGAGCGTCAAGACCGCCTGTGGATACTCCAATGACAATTGCATCATATTGATAGTTCATAGTTGTATGAGTTTGTTGAGTTGACGGTTATTTTTTTCTGTATATCTTCTCTTTTATTACCATATCCTCAAATTTTTCATAATTTCTGGAAAACCTTAAAGTTTCTTTTGATCCCAGACACAAAAAACCGTTCTGGCAAAGGCTGTTGCTGAAAAGACTGAAAACATGATCCTGAAGGTCTCTGTTAAAATAGATCAAAACATTTCGGCAAACAATCATGTTCATTTCACCGAATACACTGTCGCTCACAAGATTGTGATTGGAAAAAAGAATGTTCTCCTTCAGGGAGTTATCAAGAAGAACAAACTCATATTTTGCCGAATAATAATCGACAAAGGATTCAAGACCGCCTGCGTTCTTGTAATTTATTGTATAATCTCGCAGCTTTTCAATGGAATAGACCCCATCCTTTGCTTTTGAAAGAACTTCTTCATCAAAATCCGTTGCATAAATTCTGGATTTATCATAAATGCCCTCTTCTTTTAAAAGAATCGCCATGGAATATACCTCTTCGCCGGTGGAGCAGCCGGCATGCCATATTTTAATAAGTGGTAACTTTGCAAGTTCCGGAATGATTTTTTCTCTCAACGCCCTGTAAAATGAAGGATCCCTGAACATTTCAGTCACGTTGACAGACATGTCTTGCAGCAGGATGGAAAAAAAATCTTTATCATAAAGAATCTTGCACTGAATATCAGATATGGTTTTTAGACCTGTCTTTTTCAGATGCTGCTTGACCCTGCGCTTTACAGATGCTCTGGAATAACTTCTGAAATCATAACCGTATTTCATGTAAATTGCTTTCAGAAGTAATTCGAGCTCGATGTTTTCAGTTTCCAGATTATCCATTCACACCCCATGAACTATTTGTTTTTCAGGAGTTTCCAAATTTTTCAAACTTTTTTAAAAACCCTTATGTATCAAGATCTCGGCGCATATTTTCCCCAAAAATCCCTCAACTTGGGTTAAATTGTTTTAAGAAATTTTATTTGTGCCTCTTCCCGGGTTCAGGCGCTATTTGCTTTGCGATAATTCAATACAACCATACCCTCAGCATTGAGAGCAGTTTATCGGCATCCACAGGCTTGGACAGGTAATCGCTGGCACCGGATTTGATACATTTTTTCCGATCCCCTTTCATGGCTTTTGCCGTAAGTGCGATTATTGGCGTTTTGCTGATCTTGGTAGCCATCTTTCTTATCTCTTTCATAGCTGTGTATCCGTCCATTACAGGCATCATGATATCCATGAGTACAAGATCGGTATCCGGATTCTCCTTAAGTTTGGCAAGAGATTCCTTACCGTTATTGGCAACGATTATTTTTATCCCTTTTTCTTCAAGAATATTCATGAGAGCGAAAACATTTCGCATATCATCATCCACGATCAGTATTTTTTTGTTTTCCAGGATGGCTTCCCTGTCATGAATTATTCTGAGTATTGCCCTTTTTTCCTCCGGCAGGTCAGCCTCAACCCTATGGAGAAAAAGAGTGGTTTCATCAAGGAGTTTTTCACGGGATTTTGTGCCTTTTATGACAATTCTTTCTGAAAAATTGTCAAGCATTGCCCGCTCATCAAAACTTAAATCCTTTGCTGAATAGATAATAACCGGAGAATGCAAGTCTTCTTTTTGTCTCAACTCGATCAGAAGCTCCATTCCGGGCATATCAGGCAGGTCAAGATCAAAAACTATACAGTCGAAATCTTTTTCCTTAATAAGAACCCTTGCCTCTTGTCCAGTTGACGCTATCGTTACTTTGAGCATGTCGTCTCTAAGAATGTTTGTGATCAGTTGTTGCGTAGCCTTTTCCTCTTCCACCACCAGTACGTCTTTTATCTTTTTTGAAAGAACACGCTCTATCCTGGCAAAGGCGTGATCCAGATTTTCCATTGTTACAGGTTTTGTAAAATAACCCATCGCACCCATCCGCATGGGTTCAAGGGTTTGGTCTGAAGCGGAAATCACATGAACCGGGATATGTCTCGTTAAGAGGTTCGTTTTAAGCCGTAAAATAACGCCTTGTCCATCTATTCCAGGAAGCCCCATATCCAGTATGATTCCATCCGGAGAGTAGTAGCCCGTCATATAAAGACCGATTTCCCCTGATTCCGCCACAAGGGTTTTAAAACCTTTTTCCCTTGCCACATCCCGAAGAATTTTGGCAAATTTCGGATCATCCTCTATAATCAAAATTGAACGGGATTCAGGAGTAATGGTTTTCCTGTCATCAGGGATATATTCATCTTGAGAGCCTGGGGAGAGTTGAGAGTGCTGAGGCTTTGGTTTGTTTGTATCGAACTCGTTTTGTTCAGGCTCTGTTGATTTGTCTGCCATTATTTCAGGAATGCACAGGGTAAAAACACTGCCTTCCCCCTCACTGCTTGAAAGCTTAAGGTCGCCGCCTAAAAGATTGGCATACTCGCGGGAAATGGAAAGACCCAGCCCTGTTCCGCCGTAATTACGGCTGATTGATCCGTCTGCCTGCTTAAAGGCTTGAAACACAATGTCCTGTTTATCTTCAGGGATGCCGTGTCCTGTGTCTTTCACCATAAACGCAATGGTCTTATCGGTAGTGGAAGCATTTTTTACAGTTCCAGGGCGGCAGACCTCAAGGGTGACACTTCCTTTGTCCGTAAATTTGAATGCATTGGACAATAGATTTTTTAAAATCTGGGACAGGTGCTGAACGTCTGTCCGTATAATTGGCGGCAGTGTTTCTGAAATGACGGTATGAAACTCAATCCCTTTTTCTTCCGCAACCGGTTTAAAATTTCTTTCCATGGCTCTTGTAATATCTTTTAAGAGTGTGTCTTCCGGTTTAAGAACCATATGGCCTGCCTCAATCTTGGTGAGATCCAGGACATCATTGATTAAGTTTAATAGCTCATTCCCCGATGTGTGAACCGTATCGGCGCACTCCACCTGTTTTTCGGTCAGGTTGCCGTCCCTGTTGTCAGCAAGATGTTTTGACAGCAGGAGAATGCTGTTTAGAGGTGTTCTTAGTTCATGGGACATATTGGATAGAAATTCTGATTTATACCTGCCTGCAGCCTCAAGGTCGTCAGCTTTTTTCTCTATGGTTCTTTTTGTCTGTTCGATTAAAATATTCTGTTTTTGTATTTCATTTTTTTGGACTTCAAGTTTCGCCGTCTGTTCCTCAAGCTCAGAAGACTGCGTGGTCAGTGCGTCGTTGGTTTGCCGCAGTTCTTCCTGCTGGGTCTGGAGTTCGGTCTCTGATATTTTCAGGGATTTTGTCTGTTTTTCGAGGGTTTCATTGGTTTGCCGCAGTTCTTCCTGCTGTACTTCAAGTTCCTCTGTCTGGACCTGGGATTTTTCCAGCAAATTCTGCACCTGAATGTGGGCAAGGATTCCCTTAACGGAAATTGCAATCTGCTCACAAGCAAGATCGAGAAACTTTAAAGTTTTTTCAGAAAGCGGTTTAATGTAGCCCAGTTCAATAACGCCGAAAACTTCATTGTCGTGGATAAACGGTTCGACTATAATACAGTGGGGTCTTGTTCCTCCAAGACCTGACTGAACCGTGATATAGTCCTCAGGCACGTTGGTAAGTATGATGCGCTGTTTTTCCAGGGCAGCCTGCCCCACCAGGCCCTGTCCAAAATCAAATTCATTTGAAAGATGCTTTCGGGTGGAAAAGGCGTAACTCCCTGTCAACCTGAGGCGTTGGGTGTCCTTAACTATGTATATGGCGCCGATATCGGCATTTAGATACCTGGCAAGAAATGTTATAATGATGCGACTTATTTCCGGAATGTCAAAAATTCCGGTCGTGTCGGTGGTAAGCTTCATCCGGCCGGTTTTGAACCAGTCCTGAAGTATGTTTTCATCTTTGGTGTTTTTAAGAGATTCCATCATGGTATTGAAGGAAACCGCAAGAGTGCCGATCTCGTTTTTAGTGTTTATTTTAACAGGCTGAGTAAAATCACCCTGTTTCACTCTTTTTGCGCCTGAAGAGAGAAGAAGCAGTGGCTGGATAAGGCGTCTTGCCAGCATCAGTGTAATAATGAGGACCATAAGTACTGTCAGGCTGACCACGGTGACCAAGGTGCTGCGGAGGGTGGTAGTTTCGGCAAAAGCTTCTTTTTCATCGATCTCGACCACAACACTGAAATACACATCCTGAATTTTAAAATAATGGTGGACACCAAGAACCGGCCGACCGTGAGCTCCCCGGTAAACAAAGGCGGCATGTTTCACCTCCTTAATGGATATATTTTTATTAAGCTGCTGTTTTATAAGTTTTGTCTGATCCGTGAGGATCTTTTCTTTTATCAGATTTTTTTTCCTGTTCAGAACTGATTCAGACCTCAATCTAAGATCAGCACCCACAAGGTAGGTCTCTGCTGTTTGACCCAGACCGGTTTTTGTCTGCATTATGCGGTTGATGGGGTTGATGGGAAACTGAAAAGCCATTGTCCCGACTATGTCTCCATCTCGGTTCATAACCGGGTAAGTAAGAAAACCGAAAATCCGGTTTTTTGAAGGTTCGTATCTTTCGTAATCGGAAAAAACCAGTTTGCCGCTTTCAAGCGACTTTTTGACTGTTTTTGCGAATTTTGAAGAACTGTATTTGCCGGTAAAAAGATTGGTGCCAAGGTCATATTCACCCGCCACAGCAAAAAGGATATCACCATTTTTACTGATCAGAAAAATATCGTGATAATTATACGCCCTGCGGAATTTTTTTATATCCGAGGCAAATTCATCAACGATAGCAGTCCATCCATAGGATTTAACAAATGCTTCAAGGGGTTTGCCGGATGTTTTATAAGCGTTTGCCAGCTCTTCCAAAAGCCGTGTGTTTGAATCTGTTTCAGCCTGGTGCTTAAGATCAGCCAGCATGCCTTCAAAATAGGCATTGATCTCCCGCGTCTTTAGTATTGCTGTTGTTTTTAAAGCTATTTCTGTTTTCTTTTTAAGACTGTTTCTGGCATTCGGGTAGCCGATTGCAATTACCAGGACCATGGGAATCAGGGCAAACATCAAAAAAATTATTGAAAGCGTTCTGCCAAGGCCGAAAGATAGTCGTATTTTTGCTTTTTCCTTTGAAACGTCTTGCTTCACGGTAGTTATCCCCTGGTAATCTTTTTGGAAAAGTTTTCATCTGCCAATGCTTCAACGTATATTAAGCAATATGTATGCCAGTTGAAATGGATATCTTCCTGGAAAATAAATGAGCCAGAAATATAAGTTATTTCAATAGGTTAAGCCTTGATTTAAAAGAACCTGAGCCGATTTCAAGATGTTCAATTTCGTTGGAGGTCAAGAAAGGCAAAATTTCATATCCTATTGAATATACTATGTATTTATAAAATAGTTGTCGAACTTGGGTTAAATGTAAAAGTTGCCTTACTATGACCTCGATTTTGTGTGACCGACGGAATTGTGTCGAAAGATGCACTACTTTACTTGGATGGCCAATTACTATAAAAAACTGTTGTAAAAGAATAACTGCAAGATATATGATTTAATAATCAAAAAATAATATGAAAAGGATGAATATCTTATGATTGAAGTAACAATTCCGGGGTATAAAAATGTTGAAATAAAACATGTTGTTTTAGATTATAACGGAACAATTGCCTGTGACGGGAAAATTCTTGAAGGTGTCGAGGAGGCCTTTGAGATTCTTTCAGATAAGCTTCAAATTCATATTATCACTGCAGATACATTCGGTAAGGCAAAAGACGAACTGTCGAATATGCCTGTCAGCTTGTCAGTGCTTTCACAGAACCATCAGGCAAACAAAAAACTTGATTATATAAATAACCTGGGCGCTGAGCTTACAGTCTGTATAGGTAACGGCAGAAACGACCGTAAAATGTTAAAAAAAGCTGTGATAGGAATTGCGTTGATTCAGGAAGAAGGCGCATCTGTTGATACTCTGATGGCAGCAGATATTGTATGCAAAGATATTCTTTCAGCTCTTAAGCTTCTTGTTAATACCAGAAGGCTGATTGCAACCCTGAGGTCTTAATAGACTTACTATTTCACATCCGAATTCTGTTATCTGCCATTTTCTTATATAATTAATGCTGTAAAAGTCTTCTATCCTTGCAGGATTATGTATGGCAATTGACTTGATAAGTGCATTATTACATAATATTCCGGCAGTTATCTCATATTGACTGCTTTTTGAATCCCGCCAGGCTTTTAATGCTTTTATCCTTTGGAGTATTGAAGGTTTCAGCGTGGCGGAACGTTTTTTCGGATAAACAGGAAGACTGTTTTCCGGTATCTTTAAATTTTTTTTTATGATTTGCACAAGTTCTTCGCCGTATATGCTGACCTGCTTTTTACTTAAAATCTTTGTGTTTTCCAGAATCCTGATGGATTCAGGGCTTGACCTGGCAATATTTAACATAGAGGCATTATTTATAATTTTGTAAAGAGGCTTGTCTTTTTGCTGTGCAATTTTTAATCTGAATTGAAGAATCGCTTCAAGAACAGCAAGATGTTTTGGAGAAAGTTTGCCTGCCCCTTTGATTTTTAAATATAAGGGGCTTTGGAAGGGCGGGTTACATCTCACTTTGCTTAAAATTTCACATTCTTCCAAAACCCAGCTCAGACGTTTTTTTTCTTTTAGTTTCTTTTTAAAAATTTCAACCAGCAAAATCAGGTATTTTACATCATTTGCAGCATACTCAATCATCTCTTCGGGCAGGGGCCTTTGGGACCAGTCTTTTTTCTGGTATTTTTTATCAAGGTCAATGTTGAAATATTTTTTTACAAGTGCATCCAGACCGGTTTTTTCTATCCCAAGAAACATTCCAGCAAGCTGGGTGTCAAAAAGACCGTTTATTATAATACCGAAATCCCTGTGCAGGGAACGTATATCGTAATCGGAGCCGTGGAATATCTTTATAATATCATGGCTAAAGAATATGGGCTTTAAGATTGACAGGTCATGAACCTGCAGGGGATCTATTACAACGTTCAAATTTGTTGCAGACATTTGAATCAGGCAGACTTTTTCTTTAAAATGATACATTGAGTCTGCTTCAAGATCGACCCCGATAATTTTTTGACCTTCTATTTTTTCTGCAAAAGCTTCAAGTTTTTCCTGCGTATCTATTATCCTGCGGCTTTCATTTTTGTAATCTTTATTTTTTTTCTTGACCGACAATACTCTTTACCTTATCAATTTATAGACAATGCATATTTTTTTACGGGTGTTATAAATCCACCCGATATATTAATTAACCATAACAACTTAATCCGGTGTAATAAAAAACAATGATAAACATAACACTTCCTGATGGTAATATAAAGACTTTTGATTTTATCCCCACAGGCCTTGATGTTGCAAAAAGCATTTCAGAAGGTCTGGCGCGAAATACTGTTGCAATGCAGATTGACTCCGAGCTTGTTGATTTAAGCTGCGAAATAAAAAAAGATTCACAGATAAGGCTTATAACAAATAGAGACGATGAGGCCCTGGAGATTTTGCGTCACAGCTCTGCTCATATAATGGCCCAGGCCATACAAAAGCTTTATAAGGAGGCAAAGCTTACCATAGGCCCTGTGGTTGAGGACGGTTTTTATTACGATATTGACATGGAGCCTGTTTCTGAAGACGATTTTGAAAAAATCGAAGCTGAGATTAAAAAAATAATAAAACAGAAACTTCCATTTAAAAGAAGAGAGGTTTCTAAAGCCGAAGCAATGGAGCTTTATAAAGACGAACCATATAAACTTGAAATGATATCGGAACTCGAAGACGGCACAATATCTTTATATGAGCAGGGAGACTTTACGGATCTATGCAGGGGCCCGCATATTCCCCATACAGGGTTTGTAAAAGCTTTTAAGCTGATGAAGGTTTCCGGGGCATACTGGCGGGCGGACCAGACAAATGCCCAGCTTCAGAGAATATATGGAACTGCTTTTTTTGATAAAAAAGAGTTGAAAAAACATTTAAACTTTCTGGAGGAAGCAAGAAAAAGAAATCACAGAAAAATCGGCATTGCAATGGACCTTTTCAGTTTTCATGATGAGGCGCCGGGGATGCCTTTTTTCCATGCAAAGGGTATGGAGATATGGAACGTACTGCTGGATTACTGGAGAAAAGAGCACAGAGCCGCAGGTTATGTGGAGACAAAAACCCCCATAATGCTTGCCAGATCTTTATGGGAGCAAAGCGGGCACTGGGAAAATTACAGAGAAAACATGTACACATCCTTTGTTGATGATTTAGAATATGCAATAAAACCCATGAACTGCCCCGGCGGCATGCTTCTATACAGGATGAAACCCCATTCTTATAAAACTTTACCTGTGAGGGCTGGGGAAATAGGTCTTGTGCACAGGCATGAATTAAGCGGCGTGCTTTCAGGTCTGTTCAGGGTCAGGGCTTTTCATCAGGATGACGCTCATATTTTTATGACTCCCGAACAGATTGAAGACGAAATTCTTGGTGTTTTAAAACTTGTGGAACGTATATACTCCACGTTTGGACTTGGGTTCCATCTGGAGCTGTCAACACGCCCGAAAAAATCAATAGGAACTGACGCACAGTGGGAAGTCGCAACTTCAGGTTTGAAGTCGGCGCTTGATTTATACGGCATGGACTATAAAATCAATGAGGGGGACGGTGCCTTTTACGGGCCTAAAATAGATGTGCACATAAAAGATGCTCTTGGCCGTACCTGGCAATGTGGAACAATACAGCTTGACATGTCTCTTCCTGAAAGATTTAATTTGTCATATATTGGAAAAGACAATGAAAAGCACCGTCCGATCATGATACACAGGGTGATTTACGGTTCAATTGAGCGGTTTTTCGGCATACTCATTGAACATTTTGCAGGAAAGTTTCCCCTGTGGCTGGCTCCGGTTCAGGCAGTGATACTTCCAATAAACGACGAGCTTATTCCATATGCAAATTCGGTAAAAAATGACCTTGAAAAAAATGGACTGCGTATTGAAATTGACGGCAGATCCGAGAGCCTGAATAAAAAAATCAGAGAGGCTCAGATTAATAACATCCCCCTTATACTCACCATTGGAAAAAAAGAGCAGGAAACCGGAAACCTTTCCGTGAGAACCCTTGATGGAAAAGTTAAATATGGAGTTGCCAGGGAGATATTTTTAAAAACAGTCACCACGCATATTGAAAAAAGAATTATGGAACCGGATATTTTCTGATTCGATTTAAAAAACTATTTAAGGAACACATTGAAATAAATGGAAAAAAATGCAGGAGTTACAACCCATAATATAAAGTGGTGTGATTTGAGATGCGATTGGGCTGACTTTTCCCATGTGGACTCATTAGATGGAAGCTGCAGCACATTTTTATCATTATGGTGCAAAAAGCTGAAAAAACATGTGACAAAAAATTCTCCCTGTGAAGTAGATTACGGAATGAGAAGACCAACAACAGGCATATAAAGAGATGATGATATCGGCAAAATACAAAATTTTTTTATTATACTGGCTTCCCATAATCTGTTACTGTATATTTATCTTCACCAGGTCATCTCAACCGTCTCCTGAAAGCATTCCGGATTTGCCCCAGATAGACAAGGCGCTGCATATCGGCGCCTATGCGTTGCTTGGGGCACTTTTTACCCGTGCATATATGACAATCAGTTCAATAAACAGAAATACAGCTTTTTTAGTAATCATAAGCATATTATCATCAAGCCTTTACGGATTAAGTGATGAGATTCACCAATACTTTGTGCCATTCAGGGATGCTGACCCATTGGATTTTCTTGCCGATACCATCGGCAGTATTATAGGAGTTCAATTTTATATTAAGTTTGATCTGTCAAGATTAATATAAGCTTGAAAAGTTTCAATAAAGGGTTTTTTACAGGAGGGGATTGTGGAAAAACATAAAGTAATAATAATAGGCGGTGTTGCATGCGGTCCAAAGACTGCTGCAAGGATAAAGAGACTGAATGCTGATATGGATGTTACAATCATCGAAAAAGGTGAATTTCTTTCATATGCAGGCTGCGGTCTTCCATACTATCTTTCCAATGAGGTGAATGACTACACTGAGCTGATGAGTACACCAACCGGTGTAGTACGGGATGCTGTATTTTTTAATAAGGTAAAAGATGTAAGGGTATTAAACAAAACACTGGCCGAGGGTGTTGACCGGGAAAAAAAAGTTGTTAATGTGCGCAATCTGGATTCCGGTGAAACTAAGGAAATTTCCTATGACAGCCTGGTGCTTGCCGTTGGAGCTTCGCCTTTTATACCGCCCATTCAGGGAGTTGACTTAAAGGGTGTTTATTCCCTTACAACTGTGGAGGATGCCCGTAATATTCGTGATATGCAGGGGGTGTTGTCCGGCAAAAATGTTGTTGTCGTAGGCGGTGGATTAATAGGGCTTGAAGCTGCTGAAGCATTTGTAAAACAGGGCATGAATGTAACAATAGTCGAAAGGCTTAAAACTGTTCTTGCGGCTTTGATAGATCCTGAGATTGCCTATCATGTACACAATGAACTGAAAAGCAAGGGGGTCAACCTCTGCCTGGATGACAGCGTTGAAAAACTTGTTGGTGATAATGAGGGCAGGGTAAAAAGTGTTGTTACGGAAAAGGGTGAATTTCCTGTAGATTTTGTATTAATGGCCATAGGCAGCAGACCGAATGCTGTGCTTGCCAAAAATATGGGGCTTGAAATTGGTGACTTCGGGGCAATCAAGGTTGATGCCTGTATGCGAACTTCGGATCCGGACATATTTGCCGGTGGAGACTGTGTCGAGAACATAAATATTGTTACAGGGAAGCCTGCCTTTACCCCCATGGGTTCAGTTGCAAACAAGCATGGCCGTGTTATAGCCGATAATATTTGCGGCAAAGAGTCTCAGTTTAAGGGCGTGGCTGGAAGCGCAATATGCAAAATTCTTGATATAAATATTTCAAGGACAGGACTTTCCGAACAGGAAGCAAAAAAAGAGGGCTGTGATTATATAACACTGCTCAGTCCTTCGCCTGATAAGCCCCATTTTTATCCTGATGCAAAGCTTATTATAGTCAAGTTTGTTGTGGACAAAAAAACCAGGAAGCTTTTAGGAGCTCAGATTGTTGGGCCAGGGGATGTTGCCCAGCGTATTCAGGTTGCTGTCACAGCAGTTTCAAATGGATCTACGGTGGATGAAATCGGCTGTCTTGATCTTGCCTATGCGCCTCCTTTTGCTTCTGCAATGGATAATATTATTGTTTGTGCAAATATTGCCAGGAACAAACTCGATGGAATAGCGAGGTCTTTTTCCCCCGTTGAGGTAAAAGAAAAGATTATGAATAATGAAGATTTTATTTTCCTCGATGTAAGGGGGCCCGATGAATATGAAATGATGCGTATTGAGGATCCAAGGGTTAAATTAATACCCCTGGGAAAACTCAGAGAGAGTATTAATGAGCTTGAAAAAGAAAAAGAGATAATATGTTTTTGTAAAATATCCCTGCGTGGTTATGAGGCCCAGAGAATATTAGAGGCTGAAGGTTTTGGTAACGTGAAATTTATGGATGGCGGAGTTGTTTGCTGGCCCTATGATAAGTTTGTTCAATCAGCTTAAGAGGGTTTTATCATACTGTAAAATTTTTGAAAGTTGAATATTCTTTCAATTAAAATAAAGGGAATATTTAGTGCCTGAACAAAAAGCAGGTTTTTTCGTTCAGGTACTATTTAAATATCACTCATGGCATCTTCAATTATTACAGGAAGCGGCAGTTATATCCCGGAATTAAAAATTACAAACAATCATTTTATAAACAGTAAATTTTATGGGGCCAATGGGATAAAGTTTGAAAAGATTAATTCAGATATCATTAATAAGTTCGAGGAGATAACCTGTATTAATGAAAGAAGATATGTAACAGATGATCTTTGCGCCTCTGATATTGCCTTTCATGCAGCGGAAAGGGCGCTTGAGGGCATAGACAGGGAAAGCCTTGATTACATAATAGTGGCGCATAATATGGGTGACATGAAGGCTGATAATACCAGAACCGACATGGTCCCGTCCATAGCTTCCCGAGTTAAGCACCTGCTTAAAATAAAAAACCCCTATACTGTTGCCTATGATCTGCCTTTTGGATGTCCAGGCTGGCTGCAGGGAATTATTATGGCTGACTATTATATCAAATCCGGTACTGTAAAAAAGGTTCTTGTTATTGGAGCGGAGACGCTGTCAAGGATTTCAGATCCCCATGATGTTGACAGCATGTTATATTCTGACGGAGCAGGAGCAACCCTTATTGAGGCGGCAGCCGAAAACGGTGGAATTCTTTCTCACGTTACAAGATCCGATACTTATAAAAATGCTTATATGTTATGGCTTGGCGATTCCTACGATCCTGATTATCAGGGGAATGAGCTTTTTCTCAAGATGAAGGGGCATGAAGTCTATAAATATGCTGTTACTACTGTCCCTAAAGTAGTCAAGGAGAGTCTTGATAAAGCCGGACTTACATTAACCGATGTTAAAAAAATCCTGATACACCAGGCAAATGAAAAAATGGATATTGCCATATTAAAGCGGCTGTTTAAACTCTATAATATTAAGGAGATCCCACCGGAGATAATGCCTATGACAATTTCATGGCTGGGAAACAGTTCTGTTGCAACCCTCCCCACATTATTCGATCTGCTGCAAAGAGGGCTTCTGAATTACCGGAAGCTGAACTCAGGAGATATTGCTGTATTCGCCTCTGTTGGAGCAGGTATGAATATTAATTCTGTTGTTTACAGAGTTCCCTGATATAAGCGAAGATTTTTTTTCGAATAGACTCTTTGTGTTTTGAGAATTTTCATTAAAAATCCCTCCAAGCGGTGTTCTGAAAAATATAAAATATGAGAGTTGACTTCTAATATTGGTTGGTTTAAAACTTGCCAGTCATTAACAATTATACTACTTTTTTTTACAATTTTATCAATGCGGGTTAAGTAAAAAAGAATGTCTTTAGAATACTATATCTTAATAACAGGTTTGGTTTTTGGTTTTTATATGTCCTGGAATATCGGGGCTAACGATGTTGCCAATTCAATGGCCTCCGCTGTGGGAGCCAAGGCCATAACAATAAAGCAGGCAATAGTGCTTGCAGGAATATTAAACGTAGTGGGCGCAGCATTTATCGGCTCACACGTGGCGAAAACAATAAGCAAGGGGATAGTCTCCACAGAGGTTCTTGCCGATCCCCATGCTATGCTTCTTGGATCTCTTTCAGCCCTTCTTGCCTCTGCCTTGTGGATAAGCTTTGCAACATGGAAATCGCTTCCTGTCTCAACAACCCATTCCATTGTTGGCGCAATGATCGGCTTTGGGATAATGGTCGGCGGGTTTAATGTGATCAAATGGGACAAAGTTCTGATGGTTGTTGCAAGCTGGATAATTTCACCCTTTTTCAGTTTTATAATCGCCTTTTTTTTGTTTAAATTTATTGTAAAAGTCATACTTTCCAAAAAAAATCCCCTTTCCTGTGCATTTAAGTATTCTCCTCTTTTTATAGGAATAACAGTTTTTGTGGTGGTTTTGTCGTTTCTTTTTAAAACTCCTATGGGTAAAAATCTGTCATTAGATACATACACCGCAATAATGGCAGCATTTATTGTTGCTGTAATTTTAGGTATCACAGGCACAATGGCATTAAAACATTTTATTAAGGACAGTAAAGATAATGACGCAGAACCTGTTTTCAAGAAAATCCAGGTGGGGACTGCATGTTATGTCGCACTGGCGCATGGTTCCAATGATGTTGCTAATGCCATAGGCCCCCTTGCCGTAATCTATTCTCTGGTCAAACCTGGAATTGACATCGCTGCAATGGACAGCGTCAACACCTCAGTTCAGGTGCCTTTTTTTCTCCTCTTATTCGGAGGCGTAGGCATAGCCTGCGGTATTGCAATGGCTGGGGCCAGGGTTATGGATACCATTGGCAAAAAAATAACAACCCTGACAAATGCAAGGGGGTTCGCAGTTGAATTTGCTGCAGCAACCACTGTGATGTTTGCCTCAAAATTAGGACTTCCGGTTTCAACCACACATGCAGCAGTCGGCGGAGTACTCGGTGTGGGCATGGCCAGGGGAATCGAAGCTGTAAATTTTAGAATAGTATACAAAATAATGTTATACTGGATATTGACAGTGCCTGCTGCGGCTATTACCAGTATGATTATATTTAAAATACTTCAATTTTTTTTATAGGGAGTATCTTATATGCGAATACCATTAATATCATTATTTATTACATCACCTTTTGACGGTCTGCAGGAACATGCAGAAAAGGTAAAAGAATGTGCATGGGCGTTTCAACAGGCAATCGAATGTCATGTTGCTGATAAATGCCTTACATTTGAAGATATAAGGCGGGATGTTATTAAGCTTGAGAGTGAAGCTGATGCCATTAAACGACGGATAAGGGGGCATATCCCCAAAGGTACTTTGCTGCCCGTGGACAAATTTCAGCTATTTAGATATTTAAAAGAGCAGGACAACGTGCTGGATGCAGTGGAAGATGCACTTGACTGGATTTCCTACAGGTCTGATCCGGGAATACCAAAAGAGCTTGAAAAGGAGTTTTTCCTTCTGGTGGATTCGGTTATCGAACCCATAGAAGAGCTAACCAAGATGGTGTTTGAAGCGAGAAAATATTTTAAAAATTATTCGGAAAAACAGCGCAATGTTGTAAAACATATAATTAACAACCTGAGACGCCAGGAACATGATGCGGACAAGCTGGAAGATATTATAAAGGAAAAGGTGTTTAATATGATAACAGACCCTGTTACTGTTTTTCATATGATTAGACTGGCAGAAACCATAGGCTCCATAGCTGATCATGCAGAAAACGCAGGGGATATGATGAGGGCAATGATTGCCAAATAGCGTTGGCTTTTTAACTTTTGAAAAAATACCACCATATGTAAAAACCAAACCCCAGCCATGCAATGAGGCATATGGTATAGGTAAGCCAGTCAAAAGGTTTTTTAGCTATTCCGTGCTTGTTGACAGGTCCAACTTTTTTTTTACAGGAAGAACATACTTTGGCATCTACGGTAAGGTATGTAAAGCATTCAGGACATCTTTTTGTCGTATAATCATGCTTGTTTTTCTTTTGCTCATCCATGAAAGACCCGCCTTTGTTTAAAAAATAAGTTTTAAGTTTCTGAACTTCAAACATCTAAAACCCAAAACCTATAATCCCTGATAACCTTTACCATAGGAAATCTCGCTTCTGCTTTTAATTTCCTTCATCCATGTATTAAAGATTTCCGCCTGTTTTCGTTCAAAAATCTTTTCTTTAATTTCCGTTTTTTCATTTTCAGAATTTTCAGATTCTGTTTTTTGTTTCCCCTTAAATTCCAATACATAATATCCTTTTGAGTTTTTTATTACATTTTCAGGGAATTTTGTTTTGTCTGAAAGTCCGAAAGAGCTCTCGGCGATCTGCATATCATAACCTATTCCAGGTATTGGCTGATTTCTTTTAAAAAAACCTGTGGAGACAGGTGTAAGATTATACTTTTTTTCCGCTTCAATCATGGAGCCGCCTTTTTTAAGTTCAGCAAGCAATTCTTTTGCATCAATGGAGGCCTTTTCATTCTTTTTCAACTTTGTAAAATCTGATAAAACCTTTTCTTTTACATCTGCAAAGTCAGGAATCCTTTCAGATATTTTTTTGGTAACCTGTATAATATAGTACCCGTCCTCCAGGTCTATGATATCACTGATCTGCATAACAGGAAGATTAAAGGCTGCTGCCGCAAATCCGGTCTGATTTTTAACCCCTTTAACAGGACCTCTATCAGTAAAAAAATCCGTGGTTATTAAATTCAGATTTTGTTGCTTTGCAATTTTAACAAAATCCTCATTATTATATGATGTTTCGTAAACCCTTTCGGCTTCATCGTATGCGATACTATTGGCCTTTTCCATTTTTAATGTTGCTCGAATCTCATTTCTTGTCTCATCGCTTAAGGGTTCCTTAAACTTCTCTGTATTTGCATCAAAATATTCCTGAATATCGGTCTGTGTAATATCAATATTTGAGGTATAAGAATCAGGGTCAAAATAAAGATAACGAGCTTCAATTTCAGGTTTGGTTTTATAGGAATTTTTGTTATCTTCAAAGTGCTTTTTAACCTCTTCGTTCAACGGTTTAACATCATCGTACCTTGCGGGGTCAAAGCAGATAAAATCTATATTGACTGAAGTGTTAATCCATTGATACCATTCCATTACTTCTATATCTGATACTTTAATCCCTGCAGTAATAAAGTTGATTAACTTTTCAATTAACATTGACTCTCCCATAACAACTTCAAACTTTTCAGGAGATATTTTCTGGTAGTTCAGTACTCTTTTGTACATGTTTTTACTGAACTCTCCGTTTTCATGAAAAACTTTTAAACTGTATATTGCGTTGGTAAGCTCTTGCTCCGATACTTTTAAATTCAGCTTTTTGGCCTCCTGAATTAAAAGTTTTTGTTCAATTATTTTATCCACTGCATGACGTTTTAACCCAAGGGCTTTTATCATATCATCGTCAAAATTTTTTCCAAAATTTTTACGTGCCTGTTCGATAATTTTGTTATATTCATCCCAAAATTCTTCAATAGTAATGATCTGCCCATTAACCTGAGCCACTGTTTTATTCTTATCAGCCTTAAAACTTCCTACGCCCCAGAAAGCAAAAACGATAATAATTATACCAAAAATAATTTTGATCATCCAGGTTCCAGTATATTTTCGCATTAAATCGAGCATCTTTTTTTCCTTGCATCTTTAACTGGTTAAATTTTTCAAAAAATTGGGGAACAATAAAATTCTTATATGTTTAATATGTTATAAATTAATTTTAAAGATTATTTTTTCTTGCTGATTTTGTCAACAATTTCATATTAAATCAACAGTGCAGCCGCATTTTTTGTTTTACAAAAATGGCAAAATCATATATTGCACTATGTCTGTTAACACTTTTGAAGACTTTTCAAAGGTTTTGTATTGGCACAACATTTTTGGGAAAATATATGAATATTGTAGAAGTTATAAAGAAAGAGACCATAGATTTTAGAAAAAAAATTGCTGTTATAGAACAAAGAAGGTCAATCTCATATTCCGAACTTTTTGAAGCGGTTGACATTTCTGCCTCTGCCCTCAAAAAATTTGGTATACTTCCATCTGAGAGGGTCGCTTTAATATGTGAAGACAGCATTGAATACATTATAATAAGCCTTGCAGTTTTATCCATAAACGCCGTCCTTGTCCCTGTGTCGACGGCTTTGTCAAAAAAAGAGATTGAAGCAGTATTAGACAGGATTCAGGTTAATCATCTTATCTTTGAAAATACCCGTTATGAAAAAAACGATGATATCCGGATTTTATCAAACGAATATCTTGAAAGAGAGATATTTTTATGCAGATGCAGCTCCAGTGATAATATGCCTGCGGGTTATTATGAAATGGGACCTGCTTTTATACGTTTTTCTTCCGGCACCACCGGCGCAAGCAAGGGCGTTGTCTTATCCCATAGATCCATCCTTGAAAGAACAGATGCAGCTGACAGGGGGTTGCAGATAACTTCAGATGATGTTGTTGTCTGGGTTCTTCCCATGAGTTTTCATTTTGTGGTAACTATACTTCTTTTTTTGCGTCGTTCATCCACCATTATTCTTTCAGGCAAAAAGTCGTTTCCTGAATATCTCGAAGAAGGGCTTAAAGTCCACAGGGGGACATTTATATATGCTTCTCCCTTTCACTATGAGATGTTGATAAATAATGACAAATATGGTCATGATTTATTGTCAGGCGTACGTATTGCCGTATCAACGGCAATGAAGCAGCCTGCTTTGGCGGCACAGGCATTTTATGAAAAATTCGGTCTGGAATTAACCGAAGCTTATGGTCTTATTGAAGCAGGGCTGCCATTTATAAACTTTTCAAATAATGCTGCAAAAAGGGGTTCTGTGGGAAAAATTCTTCCTGATTACAGGTTGAAAATTGTAAATCCCGATGCTCAAGGGATAGGCGAAATACATATTAAGGGCAAAGGTTTTTTCGACGCTTATTTTTCTCCGTGGCAGGGCAGGGAAAAGATAATGTCTGATGGATGGTTTTATACCGGTGATCTTGGAAGAGCCGATAATGACGGGTATCTTTTTCTTGTCGGCAGGGGGAAGAATGTTATTAATTTTGCCGGTACGAAGATTTTTCCTTATGAAGTTGAATCTGTTATTAATCAGCATCCCTGTGTAAAGGAATCAGTTGTTTATGGCATTGACCATGCCAGGTTTGGAGAATTGCCATGTGCGGATATTGTTGTTTTGGATAAAAACAATAAGAATCCGGCTATGCTGCGTGATGAAATACGCGGGTATTGTTCCGGACATCTTGCATCTTATAAGGTGCCCAAAGAGTTCAAGTTTGTTTCAAGACTCAGCAGGACTTACAGTGGAAAGATAAAGCGGTGGTAACAGCGAGTCTGTATTTTTCTTGACTTCAAAGTTTTTTTTTATGTAAATAAAATGTTATTTGATGGTGTCACAGGTTTTGGTTTTTACGGGTTTATCAAAAAATAAAGACAACTCATTTGCGGGGGATATTACATGCCTGAAAAGGATTGTATCAGCATAGAAGAAATTTTGGAAAAGTCTGAAGTTCAATCGGTTACAAGCAATATCAACAGGGAATTGATTGAAAGAAGATCGTATATGCCGCCCAAATGCGATGCATTTCTGAAACCTTACTCCAGATTGATTAACAGCGACAAGTTTAACTTTATTATTGACACGGAAGCAAAAGAAAAACTTCCCGATCTTATCAATAATAAAGTGCAGTTTGTTGAAGGAGCTGATTTTTTAGAAAAATCTTTGGAAAATAAATACAGAAAAAAACGGAATATCGGCATTGTTTTTTCAGGCGGGCCTGCGCCGGGCGGTCACAACGTGATTGCAGGGCTTTATGACGCAGCAATCAGGGCTAATCCGGAAAATAAAATATTCGGTTTTCTCCTCGGACCCGACGGCATAATAGAAAACGAGGCGATTGAAATTAACAAAAGCCTTGTTGATTCCCATAGAAATATGGGCGGCTTTTCAATGATAAAGACAGGCAGGACGAAAATAGATACAGCGGAAAAGATGTCTCTTTCAAAGGAGACATGCAAAAAACTTGATCTTGATGCGCTTGTTATAGTCGGAGGTGATGATTCAAATACCAACGCTGCCTTTCTTGCCCAGGAGATGTATAATGACGGTGTTCAGGTTATAGGTGTGCCGAAAACAATTGACGGAGATATACAGGTAAGGGATAAAGACGGAAAGACGCTTTGCGCCATGTCATTCGGTTTTCATACAGCGGCCAGGTCTTTTGCAAATGAGATCAGCAATCTGTGTACAGATAGCAGCTCGGATGTCAAATACTGGCATATCTGCAAGGTCATGGGAAGGGTTGCAAGCCATCTCGCCCTGGAAGTGGCATTGCAGACCCATGCAAACATAACGCTTATAGGCGAGGATCTTGCCGGTTATGTTGATTACAGCAGGCTGGAAAAAGCGAAAAAAGAAAGCACAACAGACTTTACCGCATACGGCATGACATTGAGACATCTATCACGTATTATAAGCAACGGTATTGTAAGAAGAGCTGCAGTCGGCAAAAACTACGGTGTGATGGTGATACCCGAGGGCGTTTTGGAATTTATTAATGAAATTCAAATGTTTATTACAAAACTCAATATAATCATTGCAGACTATAACAATGCCCATGATTCTGATTTCCACACAGCATTCCCGTTACTTGAAGATAAGCTTGAATATCTGCGCAGACTTGCCAGAAATTCACGTGAAGGGACGCCCTTATCAATATGGAATACAAGGGATGACGATTTTTTTAATGATATTCCTGTTTTTTTCCAGGAAGGCCTTTTAATGGAAAGAGACAGTCATGGTAATTTCCCGTTTTCCCAGGTGGAAACCGACAAGGTAATAATGGGGCTTGTTAAGGACTATCTCCATATTTTAAAGGAAAAAGGAATCTATAAAACAGGTATAGAAAGCTCATATTATAAAAAAACTTTAAAAAAAGACGGGATTGATCCGGATATTTTCGGCCCTGTTTTATTCAGAAACTATAATGGTGAGCATCTTCTCGTAAAAAAAACAATTATATCATTAAAAACCCTTAAACAGGCCATGGTGCAGGGAGGGGCTGTACAGGAAGATGAAGATATTCCAAAGTCCGTTGAAAAAATTTTTAAAAAGTCTATTCCGGATTTTAAAATTCAGTCGCATTTTTACGGATATGACGGCAGGGGGAATGAGCCCACATGGTTTGACTGCACCTATACCTATAACCTTGGTTTTACAGTTTTCAGCCTGATTACAAATGGCGCCACAGGTCAGATGGCGGCCATAAAGAATCTGGAAAAAAATTTTTCACTTTGGGAGCCCATAGGCATACCCATAGCGCCTTTGATGCGTCTTGAAGAAAGAAAAGGAAAGCTTGCGCTTGTGCTTGAAAAAAGCATTGTAGACGTTGATTCCATATCTTTTAGAGTTGTTAAAAGCTTCAGGGAAAAGTGGCTTTCCGCATTTCCTGGAAAGGATAATTTTAGAAAACCAGGACCTATAAGATTTACAGGAAAAAGCGAGGAAGACAGACCTATTACGCTTATTTTGAATGCTGTTGAGAGTTCTTGACCATCGCTGATGAAAACAGAGCTTTGAGTCCGGAGTATTGTTGTTGACATTTTTATTGAAATAAAAGAATATATTAATAATGATTAAATTTTATTAACCTAAAGTGGGTTTTTTGCAAAGGTCCCATTATATGTATTTTCGTTTTTAGGAATAAAAGCACGGAGGATAAAGAAATATGGCTGAAGAAGCAATCAAGCTTGGAGGAGCTAAGAAGAGTGTTTTTATGGACAAGGTAAAGGCGCTTCTGCCTGAAGGGGGAAACCTTAACCTTTGTCTGACATGCGGGGCATGTTCATCAGGATGTCCGGCAACCGGTCTTGCGCATATGGATCCGAGAAAATTTTTGCGTATGGCGGCTCTCGGAATGGATGATGAAATAATAAAATCCGATTGGCCCTGGATGTGTACCATGTGTCAGAGATGTGTCTACGTCTGCCCCATGAAGATAGACATCCCTCAGCTTGTTTATAATGCAAGAATTTTACGACCCAGAGAAGAACGGCCAAAAGGAATTCTCGGTTCCTGTGATATGGCCCTGGCAAATGATTCCTGTAGCGCAATGGGGGCGCCTCCTGATGATTTTACATTTGTAGTTGAAGATGTACTTGAAGAATATCAGGAAGCACAGCCTGAATTTGCCGACATGGAAGCACCCATTGATAAAGAAGGGGCAGAGTTTTTTTTAAATCAGAATTCCAGAGAGCCTGTAACAGAACCTGACGAAATGGTACCGCTCTGGAAAATCTTGCACCTTGCCGGAGTAAGCTGGACATACGGCAGCCGGGGATGGGGCGGAGAAAATTATTGTATGTTTCTCGCAGACAATGATGCCTGGAAACATATAGTTGAACTTCAGACAGAACAAACCCATAAACTGGGTTGCAAGACTTATTTAAACACTGAATGAGGTCATGTAACATTCTCAGTCCGGGCCGGACTGAAAAAATTTAATATTGAGCATAAGTTTGAAGTAAAAAATATTTATGAATATTATGCAAAGTGGATCAGGGAGGGTAAACTTAAGGTTAATTCCGACTGGAATAAGGATTTGAAGATAAAGTTTACTGTTCAGGATCCATGCCAGATTGTTCGCAAGAGCTATGGAGATGCAATAGCTGAAGATCTGCGTTTTGTTGTAAGGTCGGTAGTCGGGGAAGAAAACTTTGTGGATATGACTCCAAACAGGTCAAATAATTTCTGCTGCGGCGGCGGCGGCGGTTTTCTCCAGTCAGGCTTTAAAGACGAGCGTCTGGAATATGGCAGGATTAAAGATCAGCAGATTAAGGCAACAGGAGCCGATTATTGTATAGCCGGCTGTCATAACTGCCATGCACAGATTCACGAATTAAGTGAGCATTATGGAGGCAACTACCCTGTTGTTCATCTGTGGACTTTGATTTGCCTTTCCCTTGGGATACTTGGTCCAAACGAACGTGAGTATCTCGGTGATGATTTAAAAGAGGTGAATGTATTTCATCCTGAATCAGCAATGTAAAAAAAAATAAATAGCACCGAAAGAAAAATCAACTGTTTTTGTTCGAACACTAAATAAAAAAACCCCTGAGGATTTTAAATTCCTCAGGGGTTTTTATTTTAGCTGGTTTTTGTGAAAACCGGTTGTTATCCGGCAGATAGTCTTACAGCACAAACCTTGTATTCCGGTATTCCGGAAACAGGGTCAAGGGCAGCGTTTGTAAGCCTGTTTGCTGCGGCTTCCGCAAAGTGGAAGGGTATAAATATTGTCCCTTCAACAGCCTTTGCTGAAATTTTTAATTTTGCTTCTATACTTCCTCTTCTTGAAGTAACTTTTATTATTGATCCATCCTCAAGATTATACTTTTTTGCATCACCTGCTGCAATCTCCACAAAACTACCCGGAGCGCAATCATTTAACCCATCTGTTTTTCTGGTCATTGTTCCTGTATGGTACTGGTAAATTACACGACCTGTTGTGAGATAGACCGGATATTCATCATCTGTATGTTCAGCAGGCGGTATATAGTCTATGCTGTGGAACAGCCCTTTTCCCCTGGTAAATTGTTTGCCATGAAGGATAGGCGTCCCTGGATGCTCTTTGTCTGGGCATGGCCAGTGTATGCCAACCTTGTCAATCCGGTCATAATCTATTCCTGCATATGACGGCGTAACTTTTGCAATCTCTTCCATTATTGCACGGCTGCTGTCGTAAGACATATTAAGCCCCATTCGAGTTCCTATTTCACAGGTAATTTTCCAGTCATCCCATGCCTGACCTGGCGGTTCAACTGCCTTTCTTATTCTTTGCACTCTTCTTTCAGTATTGGAAAATGTTCCTTCCTTTTCTGCAAAACAGGCTGAAGGTAATACAACATCGGCTGTTTTAGCCGTTTCTGTGAGAAAAATATCCTGAACCACAAGAAAATCGAGATTTTTAAAGCTTTTTTCAGCATGATTAAGGTCAGGGTCGGAAACAAGGGGGTTCTCTCCGATTATATATAGCGCTTTAAATTTCCCCTCATAGGCAAGGGGAACCATTTTGGTAACCGTAAGACCAGGTTTGTCGGAAAGACCTGTAACTCCCCATGCATCTTCCATGCGTTTTCTTGCACCAGGGTCTGTAACCGGCTGGTATCCGGAAAAAACATTTGGAAGACCGCCCATATCACAGGCGCCCTGCACATTGTTCTGACCTCTGAGGGGATTTACCCCTCCTCCGGGGATTCCCATGTTACCGCAAAGCATGGCAAGATTTGCAAGGGATTTTACATTATCAGTACCGGTTGTGTGCTGGGTAATGCCCATGCAGTAAAGGATACTTCCTGCATTTGCGCCTGCGTACATTCTTGCTGCATCGATTATACTTTCGGCTGGAATGCCTGTGATCTCTTCAACATATTCAGGCGTAAATTTTTCCGCCATCTTTTTTAGTTCTTCAAAACCTTCTGTGCGGTTTTCAACAAAAGTTTTATCAAAAATTTTCTCTTTAATAATAACGTGCATGAGACCGTTTATCCACGCAACATCAGCGCCAAGATTCGGTCTGAGCCAGGAATCTGCAAATTCTGTCAGTTTTATACGCCTTGGATCTATAACTATAAGCTTTGCATTATTAAACTTTACGGCTCTTTTAACAAAAGCAGATAAAACAGGATGATTTTCCGTTGTATTGGAACCAGTTACAAGGATAACATCCGACGTCTCAATATCGCCTATGGTATTTGTCATTGCTCCGCTTCCAAAAGCTGCGGCCAGACCGGCCACTGTGGAAGAATGTCAGAGCCGGGCGCAATGGTCGATATTATTGGTTTTAAGCACAGCCCTGGCAAATTTATTTGCCACATAATTTTCTTCGTTGGAAACCCTGGCTGATGTGAGAACACCGATGGTGTCGGCTCCAAATTCATTTTTTATTCCGCTTAATTTTTTAGCCACAAGATCAAGAGCCTCTTCCCATGTGGCGTCCCTGAATTCACCATTTTCCTTAATCAGGGGAGTGGTTAAACGCTCAGGAGAATTAACGAAATTGAAACCGAATCTGCCCTTTACGCAAAGACTCCCATAATTGGGCGCTGCTCCTTCAACACCGGTAACCTTGACAACCTTGTTCTCTTTAACATGAAGATAGATCTGGCATCCAACTCCACAATAGCTGCATGTGGTTCGTATTTTTTTTGTTTCCCAGTGTCTGATGTGATAGCGAACATCTTTTTCAACGAGAGCGCCGACAGGGCATGCCTGCACGCATTCTCCGCAGAAAACACATTCCGATTCCTTTAAGGCTTTGTCATCATCCGTTATTATTTTGTTCGCATCAGTATTAAATTTAATTGCGTTATTTACCTGAACTTCATTACAGGCCAGAACACATCTTCCGCACATAATACATCGTGAAAAATCCCGGACTATAAATGGGTTGACATCCTCAATCGGTAAGGTGGACTTAGTGCCTGGCAAGCCCTCTGCCGTTACCTGGTATCTGTATGCAAGATCCTGCAGTCTGCAGTCGCCCCAAACAGGGCAAAGGCTGTCGCATTTATCATCTTTTTGTACATTTACCTGGAACTGGCTCCAGTCCTGATCATCATACCCCCTTGCTGCACAGTTATGATTGCCGGAAGAGAGCAGCCCCTGAATATTTTTTTTTCTTGATTCAATTACCTTTGGCGACTCAGTTAGAATTTTCATATTATTTGAGGCAATGGTTGAACAGGCGTAAACGAGCTCCCCTGACTTCATCTCCACAACACACATTCCGCAGTTACCTGATGAATGAGCACGCTTCAGATAGCAAAGAGTCGGGATATCAATATCATTGCGCTGCGCCACTTCAAGAATTGTTTCACCTGATTCAAATGGAAACTTATTCCCGTTTATGGTGATATTATCTTGTGAATTCATGATATTCTTTTTTCTCCTTGTGGCTATTGAATAATTTTGTGTATATTTTTTTATTAATTTATTACTATTATAGAAAAAGCGGTGTTTTGTCAATCCGGTATCGGTAAATTTGTTTTAAGTAAAAATCATAATTCTAATAGCGGCAGCATTACCGGAAAAAAGTCAAAAATTGTTGGATATGCCGCAATTATTTTTTAGGGAGATTATAATATGGAAAAAAATAATAAAATTTTCACCAAGCGGCATGGGGGGTTATTGGTAAAACTGGCAAGAAAAACATTGATGGATAAATTTAACAATAAATTGCCCGATAAAGAGTTGATTGAACTTGAAACAGCGCTAAAAGACCCTGTTTTCAAGCAGCCCCGCGGCACTTTTGTAACTCTTACAATAGACGGACAGCTAAGGGGATGTATAGGAACATTAAATCCATCCGAGTCTGCTTTGGAAGGCGTCAGGCGAAACGCAATAAATGCGGCTTTTAATGATTTTCGTTTTAATCAGCTCAGCCCCTATGAGCTTGACAGGGTTAACATAGAAGTAAGTATACTTACTGAACCGGAACCTCTCATATACAAGGACAAAGACGATTTAATCTCCAGGCTTCGCGTAAATATTGATGGCGTTATAATTAAAAAAGGGTCAGCATCTGCTACTTTCCTGCCGCAGGTATGGAAACAGCTTTCAAATCCTGAAGATTTTCTGTCCCATCTTTGTTCCAAAGCAGGCCTTGAGTCTGATATCTGGAAAAAAGATAAACTTGAAGTTATGACTTATCAGGTTCAATACTTTGAAGAAGAAAAGTGAACGGG
>CAYZXU010000008.1:0-39528 GCA_964482535.1 uncultured Desulfobacteraceae bacterium
TGTGCATGATAAAGGAAAAAGATTCGTTAACAAAGAGCCCCACTGTAATAATATTTTCCGGCAGACTGCGGCAAATATTTTCAACCTCGTCAACACTTACGTTCCTGGGGCTTTTGGAATAAAAAACACAGCCTATTGCATCAGCCCCCAATTCAGCACATTTAACTGCCTCATCAACCCGTGTTAAACCGCAGATTTTTATCTGGGGGCGGTTATAGCTTTCGGTCATCAAATTATATTCCTCTTTGTTTTTAGTTATCTTGGTGGATTCGTCGCTTACGCTCCTTAATCCACCCTACAATCCTACCAACTTTATATAAAATTTGTAGGGTGGATTAAGCGTAGCGAATCCACCAAAAATTTCCCAAAACCTAAAACTCAAAGCTGCGGCTTTGCCGCTTTAGTTTATAAGAGATTCTAAAAAAACCCTGGGGTTTGAAGCCTTAACCAGGCTTTCGCCTATTAAAAAATTTCTTATGCCAAATTTTTTATTCATCTCCATATCTTTTTTCCCTTTAATTCCGCTTGCAGCAACCGGAGTCTGGTCAGGTTTTAGAAGGGATGACAGGCGCATGGCAGTATTTATATCTGTTTCAAAGGAGTTTAGATTTCTATTGTTGATACCTATAAGTCTGGCTCCGGCAGATGAGGCAGCTTCAAGCTCATCTTCAGAATTGATTTCAACAAGAGCATCAAGCTTTAGCTCTCTGCACAAAGACAGATAACTTTTCAACTGTACAGGCGAAAGAATACGGACAATAAGAAGAACCGCATCTGCGCCCATTAGACAGGATTCATAAATCTGATATGAAGAAATCAGAAAATCCTTTCTAAGCACAGGAAGCAATGTTGCCTTTCTTGCAATTTTTAAATCCTGAATGCTTCCTGAAAAAAAAGTCTGATCAGTTAAAACAGACAATGCCGCAGCGCCCCCTTTTTCATATGAAACCGCAAGTTTTAAAGGGTCAAGATTTGCAGCAAATACTCCCTTTGAAGGAGAAGCACGTTTGATCTCAGCAATTATATTAACTTTTTTGGGGTCATTTTTTTTAAGTCTTTCAAAAAAGGGTCTTCTGTCATCCATATTTGCTTTTAAACAAAAAGCATTATTTAAAAGCTCTGTTTCCGGCAGTTTTTTTTTTGCCTGTTTAATCTCTTCTTTTTTCTGCTCAACGATAATATTTAAAAAGTTTTTTACCATTACCCGTTTTCCTGTGTAAACCTTATAAGCTCTTGAAGCCTGGAAAAAGCTGCGCCGCTGTCAATGGAGTTTTCAGCGAGTTTAATTCCGTCGGACAGATTTTTAGCTTTTCCAGCAGCAATTAGGGCAGCAGAAGCATTTATAAGCACCACGTTTCTCCTGGGGCCTTTTTCTCCTTTTAATATCTTCTTTGTGATTTCAGCATTTACTTCAGGGTCGCCACCCTTTAAATCTTCATAAAAAGCATCGGTTTCAAAAAACTGTTCAGGTGAAATATCGTATGTTTTAATATTTCCTTCATTTAATTCTGTAATTCTCGTGGGAGCACAAACAGAAATCTCATCCAGACCGTCATGACCGTGAACCACAAATGCACGCTTTGTCCCAAGATGTTCCAGAGCTTTTGCAAACATCTCTGTAAGTTCAGCCGAATATACCCCAAGAAGCTGACAATTGGCTGCCGCAGGGTTAGTCAGGGGCCCAAGCATGTTAAAAATCGAACGTATACCCACCTCTTTTCTTGCCTTTGCAGCGTACTTCATTGCCCCGTGAAACAGGGGAGCAAACATAAAACCTATGCCGATCTCCTGCAGGGCTTCTTCAACAATTTCCGGCGCAACATCAAGCTTTACGCCAAGAGTCTCAAGAACATCAGCACTGCCGCATTTGCTTGAAACAGAACGATTACCATGTTTTGCAACTGTAACACCGCAGCCGGCGACAACAAAAGCAGTTGTGGTTGAAATATTAAAGGTCTGTGCTCCGTCCCCTCCTGTTCCGCATGTATCAACAACAGTTGAGGCAGAGGTTTGAATACGCAGGGCTTTTCTTCTCATGGCACGCGCCGCACCTGCAAGCTCTTCAAAAGTTTCTCCCTTTGTTGCAAGAGCCCCCATAAAAGCGCCTGTCTGGGCATCGGTAATGCTGCCTGAAAAAATTTCGGTTATCATATCTGACATTTCAGATTCGCTTAAATCGTTTCCCTGTATAATTTTATTAAGGCTGTCACGGAACATGACTCTTATCTCCTTTAATTATTGCCAATGTTATTTAAAAAATTTCTCAACAGACGCTTGCCCACCGGCGTCATTATCGACTCAGGATGAAACTGGATACCCTCTGTTTGATGCTCCCTGTGACGCAGGCCCATAATTTCTCCATCGTCTGATTCTGAACAGATCATAAGATCTTCAGGTAAATTATCTCTGGAAACAGACAGAGAATGATAACGCATGGCCTCAAACTGCTTTTTTATTCCCTGATATAACCCTTTTTCGTCTGAAGTTATCCTGGAGGTTTTGCCATGCATAAGCTTTTTAGAGTGAACTATAACCCCTCCAAAAACTTCGGCAATAACCTGATGTCCAAGGCATACGCCTAATACGGGAATCCTGCCTGAAAAATATTTAACTGCTTCACAGGATATTCCTGCAGAGGAGGGACGCCCGGGCCCTGGAGAAATAACAAGCCCGACGGGTTTTAAAGCAGCAAGCTCTTCAACACTCAAGGCATCATTTCTCAACACCATAACCCTGGTTCCAAGCTGCTCTATATACTGCACCAGGTTGTAGGTAAACGAATCATAGTTGTCAATCATCAATATCATGATGTTTCCTCCTCATGAAGATCTCTTTTTGATACAAGCTGAAGAGCTCTTTGTATTGACATCGCCTTATTTACTGTTTCCACTCTTTCCCGTTCAGGATCAGAATCTGCGACGATTCCTGCCCCTGCCCTGACCGTTAAGCGCCCGTCTTCTATACATGCAGTGCGGATGGTAATAGCCATGTCCATATTCCCGTTAAAAGAGATATATCCCACAGCGCCTCCATAAGGCCCCCTTGGTTCTTTTTCAAGCTCTGAAATAATCTCCATTGCCCTGATCTTGGGAGCGCCGGACAGTGTTCCTGCGGGAAAAGATGCCTTGATCAAATCCCATACATCGCAATCCAATTTTAAATCACATATAATATTTGAAACAAGGTGCATAACATGGGAATACCGTTCTACAGTCATTAAATCCGTAACCTGAACAGTGCCTGTTTCCGCAACACGCCCAAGATCGTTACGCCCAAGATCAACAAGCATAAGATGCTCCGCCCTTTCTTTTTCATCCTTGAGAAGTTCATCGGCAAGGGCTCTGTCTTCCTGCTCGGTTTTGCCTCTTGGCCGTGTTCCTGCTATGGGCCGAAGATTGGCAACGCCATTTTCAAGACGAACCATGGTTTCCGGGGATGACCCCACAAGGGCAACATCATCAAGATGCATAAAATACAGGTAGGGAGAAGGATTGATAAAACGCTGGGCCCTGTACAAAGACCACAGGTCAGGCGGATCTTCACATACAAAGGGCTGGGAAATAACCGTCTGTATTATTTCCCCCTCCATTATGTACTCCTTTGCCTTTTTAACAGAGGCTCTATATGTCTCTTCTTTAATTTGAGATTGAATAGTATACTCTTTTTTACTGTCATCACCTAAAGGCAGCGGAAGACTCATTTTTTCCAGCAGTAAATTAATACGCCGGTCTGCTTCCCTATAGTACTCCTCAGGCTCCCTGCTGTTTTCAAGAAATGTGATAGCCACAGCAAGGAGGGTGTTTTTAATATTGTCAAAGATAAGAATCTCGTCAGGTATCATAAACTGTGCAAGGGGTTTGGCATCGGGCCAGCAATTAGGTATGTTTTCAATAAAAGATACCATTTCATAGGTTAAATAGCCCACCATCCCCCCCCAGAACCTGGGGAGCCCTTTAACCTCGGCCGGATTATACTTTGCCATAAAATCTTTCAAAATTTTTAGAGGATCTCCATTATGGCTGATTTTATTACTCGATCCATTTTCCCGAATTTCAACATACTCTTTATATACACGTATATCGGTTCGGGCAGATGCGCTTAAAAAGCTGTATCTTCCCCAGCGCTCACCACCTTCAACACTCTCAAAAAGAAATACAGGTCCCTTATTTTTATAAATTTTTTTAAGTAAACTTACAGGAGTTTCAGTGTCAGCCAAAATTTCAACACAAACAGGGATAACATTATGCTTAGCTGCCAATTCTACAAACCGGTTTTTGGCCGGAAACTTTTTAATAAACATAACTATTTCCTTTTTTTGTTTTTCAGGATCTGTCAGCAGATAGATTTAAAGCCAAAAAAAAACCGTGGGAATATATCATGCCCACGGTTTCAATTGCAATTTTAGATATTTTATTTAAGAATGACTATTTTAAAAAAATCGGGCTCCATGGGCAACTAATAGTATAAAAAACGTATAAAACCACCAGTAATAAATTTTTTTATGATTAAACAAATTGATAACTCTGCAAATTTTATTTTAAATTAATCTTCACTAATGAGAACCTCCTATTTATGCAAATTTGCAAAGATTTGTCAAGTTTTTTTATTTTTTTCTCACTTGACAAGAATAATAATTCTCCACTATAGAGTAAAACAAATTATATATAAAAACTATATAATAAAAACTATTTAGATACTGTTTAAATTAAAAAGGTGCTTTATGAGGGGTGAAATACTTTCAACAGGAGAGGAGATAAGATCCGGTGAATTAATTGACAGCAATTCATCCCATATTGCAATAAAGCTTGAAGAGGCAGGAGTATATATAACAAGACATACCTGCGTTGGAGATGAGATTAAAGAACTTGTTAAAGCCATAAAGGAGATGGCTTCACGCTCCGATATCGGAATTATTACCGGAGGTCTCGGCCCCACGGACGACGACCTTACAACAAAGGCCGCTGCCGCTGCCGCGGGTGTCAAGCTTGTTCTTGATGAAAAAGCGCTTGTTATGATTGAAAATTTTTTTAAATCCAGAAACCTTGAAATGACTGATTCTAATATTAAGCAGGCAATGCTGCCCGAAGGGGCTGACACCATGTACAATTCCGTGGGAACAGCTCCTGGTTTTCACATAAAAACAGGTAGATGCGATATATTCTTTCTTCCGGGCGTACCCTATGAAATGCGCAGGATGCTTAAAGAGAGTGTTTTGCCTAAAATAGATGCAATAATAGAAAAAGCTCCAGGCAAAAAAACAGTATGTCTTACAAAACATATAAGCACATTTGGAATTACAGAATCAGGATTAAACGAAAAACTTTCCGGTTTTTACAAAAGATTTCCGGATATAAGGCTTGGGTTTCGCGCCAAATTTCCTCAAATAAATATAAAACTTTATTCGCGCAAAGAAAATAAAGAAGAGCTATACAATTTAATGGAAAAAGGAATCGCATGGATTCAGAAAGAAACAGGCAATAAAATTTTTTCCCTTGACGGCAAATCCATGGAAGCTGTTGTGGGAGAAATTCTATGCAACAAAAAAGCCACACTTGCTGTGGCTGAAAGCTGTACAGGCGGTCTTATCGCCAACCTGCTTACAGATGTGCCTGGGAGTTCTGACTATTTTCTTTTTTCAGGAGTTACATATTCAAATCAGGCCAAGATAAATATTCTTGGAGTATCTAAAGACACAATAAACAGATACGGAGCCGTTCATGAAAAAACCGCAATAGAGATGGCGCAAGGGGCAAGGCGCGTCTCAGGAGCTGCATACGGGCTTTCAACAAGCGGAATTGCAGGCCCTGGCGGAGGAACAGAAAAAAAACCGGTGGGAACAGTTTGTATAGGTCTTGCCACTCCTGATTATGAAAAAGGGTATAGATTCAACCTTTCTTTTGGACAACGATCAAGGAATAAAAAAATCTTTGCCATGAAAGCCCTTGATCTGCTCAGGCATGAGCTATAAACATTATTACAGGAGTTTTAGTAAAATGAACATTTCAACGCTTTCCAACGAACAGCTTGCAGGACAGAGGCTGATGGTGGGGTTTGACGGAACAGATTTAAATTCCGAGCTTAAACATCTCATAAAAACTATTAAGGTTGGCGGAGTCATCCTGTTTTCAAGAAATATTTCAACTGCAACCCAGGTGGAAGATCTTTGTTCTTCTATGCAAAAATTTGCGGCATCCTGCAATCAGCCGCCATTAATAATTGCCATTGATCAGGAAGGCGGCGAGGTGGCAAGGTTAAAAAAACCTTTTACACAATTTCCCGGCAACTCAAAGATGCGCAATGAAAACGATGCCGTGCTTTTTGCCAGGATTACTGCGGCTGAATTGAACAAAACAGGAATCAACATGAATATGGCTCCTGTGCTTGATGTAACCGAGAACGAAGCAACTGGCATAATGAAAGCAAGATCTTTTGGCAATGACCCGGCCTGGGTATCAAACCTGGGCACAAAGGTAATTGAGCACCTTCAATATGGCCATATTATGGCTGTTGCAAAGCATTTTCCCGGAATAGGAAGCACTGTAATAGATTCTCACACTGAGATGCCGGTTGCGGTTGCTGATATGAACAGGATCAATGCACATGACCTCATACCTTTTAAAGATGCGGTTAAGCATGATGTAGCAGGGATCATGCTCTCTCATATTCTTTACAAAAATATAGACCCGAACTGGCCGGCAAGCCTTTCTTATATAATCTCAAAAAAACTTTTAAGGGATAAGATGAAGTATCAGGGGCTTGTTTTAACAGATGATCTTGACATGGGCGCAATAAAAAAACATTTTGATATAAAACAGGTTATTTCGCAGATTCAGTTATCATATATTGATATAATCCTTATCTGCCAAAAAAGAGATAACATTAAAAAAGCTTTTAATATCCTGTTGAAAAGTTTTAAAGACTCTGCAAAACTTAAAAAAAAGGGGCTGGAATCTGTTGAGAGAATAATGAAAGCCAAAAATAAATATATAGGGATTACAGATTGAGGGTTCTTGAATAGACATCACAATCAAAATCAGAAGTTTCCCCTTCTTTTAAATAATGATAACCCAGCGCTGCAATCATTGCGCCGTTATCTCCGCACAAATTTAAACCCGGCATAAATACTTTTAGATTATTTTTTTTTGCATCATATATAATTTTTTCCCGCAACCTCTTGTTTGCCGCCACTCCGCCCACAATGGCGATCTGTCTGCAGCCTTTTTTTTGGGCAGCATTAATGAGCTTAAAGCATAAAACTTCCACAACAGCTTCCTGAAAACCCGCTGCTATATCTTCTTTTAGCCCCTCTTCATGGGTCTGAATATAACGGTTTACGGAGGTTTTAATACCGCTGAAACTGAAATCGAATTCAGACTTATTCAGATATGATCTTGGAAAATGAATTTTTTCAGGGTCACCGGCTTCTGCAAGGCTGCCTATTATACTGCCGCCGGGGTATCCAAGCCCCATCATCTTTGCCACCTTGTCAAAAGCCTCTCCTGCTGCATCGTCTCTTGTCTGTCCCATTAGTTCAATATGTGTATGGGAACAAACATGATAGATGCCGGTATGTCCACCTGAAGCGAGAAGAGCGACAAAGGGAAAGTCAGGGTATTTTGGTTCAAGAAATACAGAGTTCAGATGGCCTTTAAGATGATTTACACCGATCCAGGGAATATTAAGGGCAAAAGCAATTGATTTTGCAAAGCAGAAACCAACGAGCAGGGAACCTATCAGACCCGGCCCCCGGGTAACGGCAATACCCTCTATGCTTTTAATATCCAGGCCGGATTGCTTAACTGCTGCCTTTACAACAGGCGTTATAGCCTCAACATGTTTTCTTGAAGCCAGCTCAGGTACAATCCCTCCGTATGGATGATGTGTTGAAGTCTGTGAAGCGACAACCATGGATAATACTTCCCTGCCGTCAACAACCACAGATGCCGCTGTGTCGTCGCAGGAGGTTTCAATCCCCAGTATTATCATTCGGCACGCCCCCGGCGCCTCTTTTGCCGGCAGCTCAACTTTTGCATGGCGGAGTTTTTTTAAAACCTTTATTTATCCACAGCATAAAATTTAAAATGCTGGTGCGAAATTTTAATAAAAATTGAGATTTAGCTGATTTAGATTTAGCTGATTTAGATTTATTGGGCATATTTTTTTTTATTTTCATATGATTTATGCCCAGCCTATGCGCTTTTGAGACTTTTTCCTGCTTACTATTTCGCCTATTAAAAAAGCTTTTTCATCCATTGCGGCAAGACGGTCAAGAATCTCCTGGGCTGAAGCCTCCGGCACAACAGCCACCAGACCTATGCCATTATTAAATGTACGCATCATCTCCATATCGGTGATCTTGCCTGCCTCTTTTAAAAAATCAAAAACAGGCGGAATATCCCAGGAGCCTTTTTCTATAACCGCCTTACATGCTGCGGGTATAATACGAACGATATTTTCCGTAATACCCCCCCCTGTAATATGTGCAAGACCATGTACCGGCAGGTCTTTAATAATATTTCCTACTACTTTGGAATAAATCTTTGTAGGAATGAGGAGCTCTTCACCAATTGTTTTACCGATATCGGGAACATGTGAATCAATTTTAAGCCCAAGCTTGTCAAAGCAAATTTTGCGCACAAGGGAATACCCGTTACTGTGAATACCGCTTGATGCAAGCCCTATAATTTTATGACCCACCCTGATTTCAGAACCATCAACTATTTTACTGTTGTCGACTATGCCGACCACAAAGCCTGAAAGATCATATTCGTTGTCTTTATAAAACCCGGGCATTTCAGCAGTTTCCCCACCCAGCAAGGCGCATTTTGCCTGTTTACAACCTTCGCCTATGCCCCTTATAACTGCTTCAGCCTGGCTTAACCTCAATTTTCCGGTTGCGAAATAATCTAAAAAAAATAGAGGCTTGGCACCCTGTACGACTATATCATTAACGCACATGGCAACAAGGTCGATTCCCACAGTATCGTGCTTACCTGCCATAAATGCAATCTTCAACTTTGTTCCAACCCCATCTGTGGAACTGACAAGAACAGGGTTCTTAATATTTGCAGTATTTAAAGAAAAAAGACCCCCAAATCCACCTATTTCGCCCATTACACCTGCTCTGAATGTGTCTTTGGCTATGTCTTTTATCTTTTTTACCAGCCTGTTTGCCTTATCTATATCCACGCCTGAATCTGCGTAAGTAAGCGAGCCCGTCATATTTTTCTCCTTAAAGTTTCACATATTACTTGAAAAATTAAAACGATATGACATAAAAGTCAAAACAATTTTTTTGACATAAAACAGATTGTAGTATAAAGCAGACTAAAAAAGTAATCTTTTAACAAATTTATTTTTGAGGTAAAACAAATGAAACCATTTGCAAGGCTGGATCGCCTGCCCCCATATGTTTTTGCAACAGTGAACAAAATAAAAATGGATGCAAGACATGCAGGAGAGGATATTATCGATCTTGGAATGGGAAATCCTGACCTTGGGACTCCTGATCATATAGTTGCCAAATTAATTGAAGCTGTACAAAAACCGCAAAATCACAGATATTCAGCATCCATGGGCATAACCAAACTTAGAATGGCTATATCAAGCTGGTATAAACGAAGATTCGATGTGGACATAGACCCCGAAACCGAGGCTATTGTTACCATAGGAGCAAAAGAGGGAATATCACATCTTATCCTCGTTACAATAAGGCCTGGAGATGTTGTATTCACCCCCAACCCCACCTACCCCATACATCCGTATTCCGCAATAATTGCAGGAGGAGACGTACGTGGAATCCCGGTGGGTCCGGAATCCGACTTTTTTGAAAATCTCATGCAGGCAACAAAACAGACCTGGCCAAGACCCAAGGTTTTAATACTGTCATACCCGCATAATCCCACAACTGAAGTTGTAGACCTTGAATTTTTTCAAAAAATTGTCGATTATGCAAAAGAAAATAATATTATGATAATACATGACTTTGCATATGCAGATCTTATTTTTGACGGGTATAAGGCTCCCAGTTTTCTGCAGGCTAAAGGGGCCAAGGACGTGGGTGTTGAGTTTTTCTCTCTTTCAAAGAGCTACAACATGCCCGGCTGGAGAGTCGGTTTCTGCGTAGGTAATAAAGAGACAGTGGCAGCGCTTCGCAGAATTAAAAGTTATCTTGACTATGGAATTTTTCAACCCATACAGATAGCCTCAATTATTGCATTAAACGGCCCCCAGGATTGCGTTGCAGATATCCGGAACACTTATAAGGAACGCAGGGATACTCTTATTTCAGGATTAAATCGCGTTGGATGGGACATTAAAAGTCCAAAGGGAACCATGTTTGCATGGGCAAAAATACCTGAAAAATACATAAAGATGGGTTCAGTGGAATTTTCCAAATTTATGATAAAAAACGCAGGGGTGGCTGTTGCACCGGGTCTTGGTTTTGGCGAATATGGTGACGAATATATCAGGTTTGCTCTTATTGAAAACAAGATGAGGATTAACCAGGCTGTCCGGGGAATCAGAAAAATAATGTAACAAAGACGTCTGATATAAAAAATATGGTTTTTAAAAAAAATAAGGACTCTTAACTTAATGAAAAAAATCAATATAGGTTTGCTTGGCTGCGGTACAGTGGGCACGGGAGTCGCAAAGATACTCATTGAAAATAAAGAGCTTATAAGTTCCCGCGTGGGTGCAGACCTTGTGTTAAAAAAAATTGCCGACATCGATACCGAAAGGGACCGCGGCATAAAGTTTGACAAAGGCGTATTTACCACAGACCCCTTTAAAGTGATTGAAGATCCGGATATTGATATAATCATAGAGATGATTGGCGGGTGTGGAATTGCCAACGACCTTATTTTAAAAGCAATCGACAATAACAAACATATTGTCACGGCAAACAAGGCTCTTATTGCAGAAAAGGGGAATAAAATCTTTAGCGCTGCAAATAAAAAAGGCGTGGACGTAGCCTTTGAGGCGAGTGTGGGGGGCTGCATACCTGTTATAAAATCTTTAAGAGAGTCTTTGGTGGGAAACAGAATAAAATCCATAAGCGGGATACTAAACGGAACCTGCAATTATATTCTGTCTAAAATAACAAATGAGGGAAGCACATTCAATAAAGCCCTTGAAAAAGCCCAGGCAAATGGATTTGCAGAAGCAGACCCTACGCTTGATATTGAAGGGATAGATGCCGCCCATAAGATAGCCATATTATCATCCCTTGCATATGGCATGGAGCTCAATTTTAAGGATGTTTATGTTGAAGGTATAACGAAAATTACTCCCGCAGATATTGAATATGCAAAGCAATTCGGTTATAAGATTAAACTGCTTGCCATAAGCAAGGAAGAAAACGGCTCGGTGGACATCAGGGTTCATCCCACAATGATCCCTTTTAACAACCTTCTTTCCAATGTAAACGGTTCACTCAACGCAGTAACCATTTGCGGCGATGCCGTGGGCGAAATTCTGCTTTACGGGCACGGAGCCGGCATGATGCCCACTGCAAGTTCCGTTGTGGGTGATACTGTTGATATTGCGCGCAATATCCTGTCCGGTTCTTCAAGAAGGATACCATTGCTCTCATATTGCACGGATAAGATAAAAAAAATACCCATCATACCGATTGATGAAATTTCAACGAACTACTACTTTAGATTTTTAACAAAAGACAGAGCCGGAGTTCTTGCAAAAATATCCGGGATATTGGGCAAATTCGGCATAAGCCTCACATCTGTAACTCAAAAAGGCAGAAAATCAAGGGGTTCTATTACCATAGTTATGCTTACACATAAGGCTAAAGAATCTGATATAAAAAAAGCGATGTCGGAAATAAGCGCTCTGGATATTATCAGCAGCGAGCCGGTTGTAATCAGGCTTGAAGATAAAAATCCGGAAGATTAAAAAAACTAACGAGCCGATTTCAAAATGTTCAATTTCGTTCGAGGTCAAGAAAGGCAAAAATTTTAACCGCAGGAATACACTCCCGTATTTCGAGGATTAAAATTTTTTCCTGACGTAGAGATCGGGCGAAAGGGGGCGTTTTGAAATTGGCTCTAACGATAACATTTGGAGATTTCATGTATATTATATGTTCGGATCTGGAAGGCGTTTTTGTTCCTGAAATATGGATTAACGTAGCTATAAAAACCGGTATAAAAGAGCTCAGCCTGACAACACGTGATATTTCCGATTACGATATTTTAATGAAAAAACGCCTTTTAATTCTTAAAGAAAACAGGCTTAAAATAGATGATATAAAAAAGGTTATTGCCACGATAGATCCTTTTGAAGGGGCAGTCGGGTTCCTCGACAGGCTTAGATCACATGTTCAGGTGATAATAGTCTCCGATACTTTTGTTCAGTTTGCAGGTCCGCTTATGGAAAAACTTGGCAGACCAACACTATTTTGCCACTCCCTTGATATTGCAAAAGACGGCTCAATTACAGGATATAATCTCAGACAGGGTAATGCAAAACAAAAGACTGTTAAAGCATTAAAAAGTCTTAATTATAAAATTATTGCCATGGGAGATTCCTATAATGATATAAACATGCTCCAGGAAGCCGACCATGGGATACTCTTCAATCCCCCTGAAAATGTAAAGACCGAGTTCCCGGAGCTTCCGGTAACCTGTAATTATACTGAGCTTGAAAAAAGAATTAACAAAATAATATGATCTCACATAAAACAACATACAGAATTATTTACGGTGATACCGACAAAATGGGGTATGCATATAATGCAAATTATCTCCGATGGTTTGAGATGGGCAGAACCGAAATGTTCAGGGCTTCGGGTCTGACATACAAAGAGATCGAAAAAAAAGGAATCTTTCTGCCTGTATCCGAGGTCTTCTGCAAATTCATATCGCCTGTTCACTATGACGACCTTTTAACCATAGAGACTTCGCTGGATTCAAGCCTTAAAGCAGGCATGAAATTCGACTACAAAATTTTTGTGGATCATACAAAAAAGCCTGCTGCAACAGGATATACAAAACACCCCTACGTCAACTCAAAGGGCAAGGTGGTCAGGCCGCCTGAATTTTTGGCAGAACTTATAAAAAAATAACCGTGGAGATGATTCAGGCATCAGCCTTTAACGTTGTCCTATGATTGTAGATATATCTAAATTTAAAAACTGCAAAGTCCTTGTTGTGGGCGATCTTATGATAGATGAATATCTATGGGGCGAGGTGGACAGAATATCACCTGAAGCTCCGGTTCAGATTGTCTCTGTAAAAAAAGAGGACTATACTCTGGGAGGTTCAGGCAATGTTGCAAACAACCTGATTGCTCTTGGAGCAAAAGTTCTGTTTGCAGGGGTTACGGGTACCGGTAAAAATGCCGAATTTTTGCTTAAAAAGTTTAAAGATCTCGGGGTGGACACCTCAGGCATAGTGCAAGACCCGGATAGACAAACAACAATAAAGACAAGGATCATTGCAGAAAACCAGCATATACTCAGAATCGACAGGGAAACAAAAAAAAACATTTCTGACAAAACTTCGAATCTGCTTTCAGATTTCATAGAAAAAAAGCTTAAAGATATCGATGTCATACTAATTTCCGACTATGGCAAGGGCGTAATAACAGAAAAACTGCTGAAAAGGATTGTTAAAGCCGCTGCCGTGCATAATAAACCTGCAATAGCCGACCCTGTTGGATTTGATTACTCGCGATATTCACAGGTTTATATGCTGACACCAAATAAAAAAGAGGCTTCCCTTGCTTCCGGTATAGAGATCATTGATCAATCCACCCTGTTTAAAGCAGGAGCAATACTGCTTGAAACAGTGCATATGGACAAACTGCTGATCACATGCGGCAAGGACGGGATGGTTCTTTTTGAAAAAGATAAAAAACCGTATATAATAACTTCCAAAGCATTACAGGTATATGACGTTTCCGGCGCAGGCGACACGGTATTGTCTGTTATTGGCCTATCCATGGCTTCCGGCGCATCCGTAAAAGAAGCAGCCATCCTTGCCAATTATGCAGCCGGTATAGTTGTGGGCAAGGTCGGCACTGCAACTGTTTCAAAAGAGGAACTAAAGGCATTAATAAATCCTGATAAAGAGAATATAATATCAAAACATACCACACTTGATCGGCTTGAGATAATTATATCTGAGCTTAAAAAAAATGGTAAAAAAATTATTCTGACCAATGGCTGTTTTGACCTCTTGCATGCAGGTCATATAATGCTCTTTTCCGCTTCAAAACAGCTCGGAGATATTCTCATAGTTGCAGTTAATGACGATGAATCCGTCAAATCTCTTAAAGGCGAAGGAAGGCCTGTAATAAAATTAAAGGAACGTTTGCGAATATTAAGCGCCCTTGACAGCATTGATTATGTGGTTGTGTTTTCATCTGATGAACTGACAAAAGTTATAACCTGTATCCAGCCGGACGTACTTACAAAAGGCACTAACTATCAATCTGTAGAGGTTGTTGGGCGAAACCTGGTTGAAAAATCGGGTGGTCGAATTGCGCTTATACCCATTACCGAAAATACTTCATCCACAAGCATAATAAATAATATAAAAAACAATAAAAATACATGCCGCTCATACAAAAAAACCCCAGGGGTATGACATTCAAGGTTTTTATCCAGCCCAGATCTTCAAAGAATATGATTACCGGGATTCATGGCGATGCCTTAAAAATAAAACTGACTGCTCCCCCTGTTGACGGCGCCGCCAACAAGATGTGCATTAAATATCTTGCTAAATGTCTAAATATTCCAAAATCTGCCATCGAGATAATTTCAGGTCTCACAAGCAGAAGCAAAGTTATACTTTTCAAGTATGACAACCTGCAAAACAGGGAATCCCAATGTAAAAAAATAAAATCTTCTATTGAATCATTATTTTCTTAAAAAAATGCTTGACATCCAACCATGTTCAGTTGTATATATTATTTTTTGATGCGGGGTGGAGCAGTCTGGTAGCTTGTCGGGCTCATAACCCGAAGGTCGCAGGTTCAAATCCTGCCCCCGCTACCATAATAAAATCGAGGGATTACGTTAATTCGTAATCCCTTTTTTTTGTTTGTGCTTTCCCTTGAAGTTTGAGAGATCTTTGATAGTGTGCATAAAGTTTGTTAAATCAATTTACTTCTGACTTTTTCATGGTATACTCCTTTTTAAATTATGGTATCCGAAATTGGACACGATTAGGAGTTATACACTATTTTGGTTTTTTCTGTCGCGTAGCGGCTTCTTCCAGCAATTCAATAGAAGGGATTTTTTTCATCTTGAACTTAGTGTAAAAAAATAATCGAACATTACTAAAAAATAGGCTAATGATTTGTAAATGGGTTTGTTTGTGTATCAGAAGACCGGGCGATATTTCGCCCAAATCCCAGGGGAGTTTGAAACCCTTGCTGAAAAAGAACTTGAGTCGCTTGGAGCGGTGCAGCTAAAACACGGATATCGTGGAATCCATTTTTCAGCGGATCAGGCGACTCTTTATGCTATCAATTATAATGCCCGTTTTATCACAAGGGTTCTGGCGCCTTTGCTGACATTTACCTGTAGGGATCGCGAAGATCTTTACCGTGCTGGAAAATCAATCGACTGGACTGCATTTTTTTCGGTCAAAAACACGTTTGGAATTTTCGCTAATGTTTCCGGGAACAGTAATATAAGGCATTCTAAATTTGCAGCCTTATGTTTAAAGGATGCCGTGGCTGATTTTTTCAGGAGCAAGTGCGGCAGTCGGCCGGATGTGGATGGAAAATCTCCGGATATATGGTTAAATCTTCACATTGAAAGGGAGCGGGCGATCATCAATTTTGACACCTCGGGTGGCTCGTTACATCGCCGTGGATACAGGAGCAAAACGGTCGAAGCTCCCATGCAGGAAATACTTGCCGCTGTGATTGTGGAGCTTTCAGGATGGAATGGTGAACGGCCGCTTTATGACCCGATGTGTGGATCCGGAACACTTCTTTGTGAAGCAATGATGCGTGTCTGTTCGATTCCGGCCGGTTTTTTGAGAAACCGTTTTGGTTTCAGCTTCTTGCCGGATTTTGATGAGAAGCTTTGGAGAAGAATTAAGGCACAATGGGATAAAAAAATACGGCGCTTGCCAAAAGGTTTGATTACAGGCAGTGATAAAGACCGATATGCAGTAAAAGCAGCCACTGCCAATTGCCGCTGTTTGCCTGATGGTGCAAATATAAGCATATTTAAAAAAAACATGCATGAGCTGTCCGGCATTGAAAACAGTGTGATTGTTTGTAATCCGCCATATGGCATTCGCCTGAAAGAGGACACGGGGTTAGAAGGTTTTTATAAAAACCTGGGCGATTTTTTAAAAAAACGATGTAAGGGATCCCATGTTTATCTTTTTTTTGGAAACAGGGACATGATAAAAAAGATCGGTCTTAAGCCGACATGGAAAAAACCATTGCGAAACGCGGGTCTGGACGGAAGGCTCGTGAAATATGAAATGTTTTAAATGTCAAAAATGAGAAAACAAGGATTGTAGTGTACAAAATATTTCTAATCGGGAGCGGCGGTTTTTTGGGCGCAATATTACGGTATTTAATCAGCGGTTATGTGCAAAAAATGGCGGAACGTGTTGATTTCCCATATGGAACTTTAGCGGTAAATCTTATCGGCTGCCTTTTAATCGGTTTGTTGTCACGAGTAGATGAAATACGGAGTGTTTTATCAACCGAGACACGCTTTTTTTTGTTTATCGGAGTTTTGGGTGCATTTACCACATTTTCAACTTTCAGCAATGAAACAGTAGCTCTTTTAAATGATAAAAGATTCCACCTTGCTGTTTTAAATATGGGAACTCATATGGTATTTGGTTTGGCTGCTGTATTACTGGGCAGATTCACCGGTTATTATATATGGAGATAAAAGAAATGAAGGTTTATGAGAATGGTCGGCTTCTTAGAATTTTTATGGGCGAGAATAATCAATATGAAGGTAAGCCTTTATATGAGTGGATTGTTCTTAAGGCAAAGGAAAAGGGGATGGCAGGAGCAACAGTTTTAAGGGGCATGATGGGTTTTGGCGCTAACAGCCGGATTCATACAACCAAAATATTGCGGCTTTCTGAAGATTTGCCTGTGATTGTAGAAATAATTGATTCACAAAAAAAAATAAATGAATTTATAAAATTGATTACTCCTGTTATAAATGAAGGTTTGGTAACCTTGGAGAAGGCAACTATTCAATTTTATAGAAGCTTTAAAAAAATGTGAAAAAATCAAGCTTAAGAAATTTCGCAGCTTAATATAAAAAAACACATCTTAAAAACTGCCTGGATAAAGGGCTTATTGCCGAATGCTGTTATAGATCCTGGTACTTTTCGTTATTCAAATCTTTCCTAAAACTATTTTTTAAATTCAATATAAAATGTCAAAACATTGACAATCTGTTTCCTCAATTTGACACCTCTTGATACTATAAATAAAATTAGCTGTTCAAGCTGCCAACAAATTCAGCTCAAAGCCCAGCCTTAGTGCATGGGCACAATGCTTTGTACCCATGCTACTGTCAACTAAAAAACCTCTTTATTAAAATGGCATAATACATGCAAAATAATTATGAAAGTTCACTGAACTATTAATAATTATTTTTTTAAAGGAGCCGGTTATTGGATATTACGACATTCATAGGATTGCTGGTAGCTGGTGGATTGGTTATCAGTTCAATATTATTGGGTGGGTCAGGCGCATGGTTTTTAAACTATCCTTCAATGATGATAGTTATTGGGGGGACAATGGGTGCTACGCTGCTGGCATACCCCCTTTCTGAAGTGCTCAGCGTCTTTAAGGTTGCAAAGAATGTATTTTTTAAAAAATCTCAACAGGTAAGCGATCTCATTAATTTAATGGTGCTTTTTGCTAAAAAAGCAAGGCAGGAAGGGATTCTGTCTTTTGAATCAAAAATTAAAGAAATTGAAGATCCCTTTTTGTCAAGCGGAATACAGATGGCTATTGATGGGATGGAATCCGGATCAATAGAAGATGTTATGACAACGGAAATTTTACAACTTGAGGAAAGGCACAGAACAGGTGCGGAAATATTTTCTACAATGGGTTCCTTTGCCCCTGCAATCGGGATGTTAGGCACAATAATAGGTCTGGTTCAGATGTTGATGCAAATGGAGGATCCAGGCTCAATAGGAGCTCCAATGGCAGTAGCCCTTCTTACAACTTTTTACGGCACTCTTTTATCTAATTTACTTTTTTTGCCAATAGCAGGCAAGCTTAAGACTATGAGTAAACAGGAAATTTTATTAAAGCAGATGGTAATTGAAGGAATAATGTCGATACAGTCAGGCGATAATCATCGTATAGTTGAACAAAAGTTAAAGGCATTTATCTCGCCCAAAGAGAGAGAATCTTTAAAGTGATTAAAAAGCATAAAAAAAAAATAGGGGAAAAAAATCCGGATGAATCTGCCAAAAGCCTGTGGGCAGTTGTTTATTCAAGTTTTGTCCTGATTCTTCTGTGCTTTTTTATAATGTTAAGCTCTTTTGCAACCATGGAGGAGGTCAGGGTTCTCAGGTTTGTAAAATCTTTTGTCCATGCCGTCAATATACATACAGGGGGCTTGAAATTTGATTCCGGTAAAGAAATACTGCCTGATTCATCTGAGATTATAGAAAAAAACAGTAAAATTTCCATGCTGCTGAAAGAACTGCGGGCATCTGTTAAAAAGTTTAAACTTGAAAAAGAAATATATATTATAATGACGGAGAAAGGGCTTGTTGCCAGACTGTCTGATACTTTTTTATTTAATATGGGAGTTGCCCAAATATCACAAAAGGCAAAACCTTTATTAAACAGACTTAGCGATATTATTTCAAATACAACCTGTGATTTACGTATTGAAGGGCACACTGACAATCAGGCTATCAATAATGAAAAGTTCCCTTCAAACTGGGAACTGTCAACTGCCAGGGCTGTAAATGTGTTAAGGTTTTTTATTGAAAAGAATAATATCCCCATTGAAAGATTGTCTGCCGAGGGTTTTGGTGAATTCCGACCAATTTTTCCCAACGACACCCCTGTGAACAGGTCTAAAAACCGAAGAATTGAAATTCTTTTTGTTAATGATCCTGATAATATGCAGGGTGGGATAAATTAAATGAAAAAAAGATTTATCAGGAAAAATGAACCCATGGAAACTACAGCCTGGCTGACTACTTTTAATGATTTGATAACTTTGTTAATGGTTTTTTTTGTTTTGATGTTCAGCGTGAGTTCAATAGATATAAAAAAAATAAAAAATTTTCAGAATTCCCTGCAAAGCGGTCTGGGGGTTCTAAATGAGGGTAAAAAAACATCAGTGAGAGTTGTTGAAACCATTAATAATACTAATATCTTGGATAAAAACACAAATAGCCTGGTCAGAAAAGCACAAGAGGATGAATTAAAGGCAAAGTATATTAAAATTAATGAAACAGATAAAAAGATAGAAAAAGTATCAAAAGCTGTTGAGGAGTATTTAAGAAACCTTAATGCTGAATCAGGCATAGGAGTTGCATTAAATGAAAACGGAGCGTTAATAACTCTTGAAGACAGCCTTCTTTTTAAAGTTGGAGTGGCTGAGATTGAGCCTGGGGGATTTGGAATTCTAAATAAAGTGATTAAAGGAGTGGACAGGATAGCAAGTCACATCAGGATTGAAGGGCATACTGATAATTTGTCCATAAAAACGGAAGAATTTCCCTCTAACTGGGAACTTTCAACAGCAAGGGCAGTAAATGTTCTTAAGTATTTCATTTATAAAGGGAATATACCGGCAAAAATTATTTCAGCAGTGGGATACGGTGCTTCAAAACCGGTTCGCAATAATCTTACCACTGAAAACAGAGCTCAAAACAGGAGAGTAGAGATTGTCCTGGAAACCGGTAATATTAATTTAAAGTCTTTAATTAAGGAAAATTAATATGTCAAAAAAAACAATTATCATTATAGGGGCCGTTGCCTTAATTTTTCTACTTATTATAGGAGCAGGTTTTTTCATTATTATGAATAAGATGGCAGCAATTCAAAACCAGAGTATTGAAAAAGTCGCTGACGAAGAAGTAGAGGAAGAATCCTTAATAGGAGAGGTTTACACTCTTGACACATTTGTAGTGAATCTTGCTGATCAGGGGGGTAAAAGATACCTCAGGGTTAAGATTGACCTTGAAATAAGTGATGAAAAGCTTAAAGAAGAGCTGGAGCAGCGCATGCCTCAGATAAAGGATAGTATTTTGATGATACTACCTGCTAAAAAATTTGATAATATCAAAGATGAGGAAGGCAAAATAGCCCTTCGTAATGAAATAACAGAAAAATTAAACAGCTTTTTAAAGACTGGAACCATAACATATATATACTTTACAGAATTTGTAGTGCAATAAAAAGGTGATTAATTACAATGTCTGAACAAATATTATCACAAGAGGAAATAGATGCCCTGTTAACTGCTGTTGATGACGGTGACGTAAGCGTTGAAGCAGAACAGGCAGAACAGGCTGCGGCTATAGAAGCATACGATCTGACAACCCAAAGTATAATGCTGCGTGACCAGTTTAGTGGTCTGGAGCAGATGTATGACAAGTTCTCAGCCATATTGAATGTTTCTTTTTCAGCAAAACTGCAAAAACAGATTGAAGCCGAGTATGTTTCCACTGAAATGGTTAAGTACGTTGATTTCATAAAGGCTTTTTCCAACCCCACAAGTTTTAATATTTTCAGCATGGAGCCTCTTATAGGTTCAGCAATGCTGGTATTGGAGGCCGATCTTGTATTCTCGCTGATTGATTGCCTGTTTGGAGGAGACGGCAAGCCTTTTGCACAGCAAAGAGAGTTTACACTTATTGAGAAAAGAATGATTACAAAAGTTGTCGAAGAGATACTTGGCTGCTTTGAAAAAGCCTGGGAGATTTTTTTTAATATTAATATTGCTATTAAATCCCAGGAGACAAAACCTGATTTTGTTCACCTCGTTGCTCCAAATAATTTAGTGATAGTAATGTGTTTTTCAATAAACGGAGAAGAATTTTCAGGTAATTTCCATATCTGCATATCCTACCTGATGATAGAGCCTGTCAAGAATCAACTTTCGGCATTATATATGGTTGAGAAAGGGATCGAAAACACATGGAGATCCAAGTTGCAGGACCTTTTAAAGGACACCATGCTTAAGGTTGTAGGTGAAATAGGAAGAAAGCCATATACAGTAAGGGATGTATTAAATTTTAAAGAGGGTGATATAATCAAACTTAATTCCGGGACACACGACCCCACTATTATAAAGGTTGAAGGCATTCCGAAATATTTGGGGTTTCCAGGGATAGCAAAGGGTAACCGTGCAGTCCAAGTATCAGATTTAATAATTCAAAACAAAAGAGGTGATAATAGTGGCAACGGTTGAGAATAAACATTCGGCTGGAGAAGGGTCTCATAAAATTGATGCTGAGGATAACAAAGCAGATTTAACAATGCCCGAAAACATAGATGTTATTCTTGATATTCCCCTGGAAGTTACAGCGGAGCTGGGAAGGACCAAAATGCAGATTAACAATCTGCTTAAGCTGGGACAGGGATCTGTTGTGGAATTAACCAAATTTGCCGGAGAACCCATGGAAATATTTGCCAATAGAAAGCTTATAGCGAGAGGGGAAGTTGTTGTTGTAAACGAAAAATATGGTGTGCGGCTAACGGAAATTATAACTCCGATGGAACGTATAGAAAGGTTAGGATGAGCAGCGAATCAGGAATGATACTTACGTCGTTGAAAATGCTTTTTGCTTTAGGCGCTGTACTGGCAATTTTACTGTTTGTCTATTATTTCGCTAAAAAAATCATGAATACCGGCAAGCTTCATTACAAAGATAAACTTATAAGAGTCCTGGCGTGTAATTATATAGGAGTAAAAAAAAATATCTCCATTGTTGAAGTGGCTGGAAGCATACTGGTTCTTGGGATTACAAATGACAACATCAGACTTTTAACGAAAATAGAAGACAAAGAAATGATCGAAAAATTATTTGCAGGGGATGCATCTGATAAGCCTGCATCAGGCATCTTTAATAAAATTTTATTGCGGGTCAAAGAAGAAAAAAAATATAAAAGTGACAGCTAATGCATGAGCGTTTAAAATATTTTACCGCATCATTTCTTATAATTATAACCATATCGTTGGTGCTGAAACCTGTTGTGTGTTCAGGCGCAACACAGACAGTTGCTGCCACTCCTTTTATAACCATCGGTTTTAATAACAATAATAGCAATGATGATTCAGAAAAATTATCCGTGGCAATGCAGTTGTTTCTACTGCTGACAGTCTTATCCATAGCCCCGGCGATCCTTATAATGTTAACCTCATTTACAAGAATTGTCATTGTTCTGTCTCTTCTCCGCCAGGCCTTAGGCACACATCAGATGCCTCCCAATCAGATAGTAATCGGCTTATCTTTGTTTATAACATTTTTTATAATGTCGCCTGTATGGGAAAATGTAAACCAGCAAGCTTTAAAGCCGTATCTGGAAAAAAAAATAACACAGGAACAGGCAATTGAAAATGCTTTTAAACCTGTCAGAAAATTTATGTTCAGGCAGACCAGGGAAAAAGATCTCGCTCTACTGGTTAATATGGCCAAGCTTAAACGACCTGCAAATATAGAAGATATCCCCACAAGAGTACTTATACCGTCATTTATAATAAGTGAATTAAAGACTGCTTTTCAAATCGGTTTTTTACTTTACGTCCCGTTCCTGATTGTTGACATGGTGGTTGCAAGCATCCTGCTTTCCATGGGCATGATGATGCTTCCTCCGGTTATGATATCTTTGCCATTTAAGTTAATGCTCTTTGTCATGGCCGATGGATGGCATCTGATAGTGGGCTCTCTCGTTAAAAGTTTTGCCTGATTTTAAAATATTTTTTTAAACTTTAGAGGTTAATATGACTATCGACTTTATTAACGGGTTTTTTTTTGAAGCTTTAAAACTAACATTTATGCTGGCAGGTCCCATATTGATTTTCGGCCTTATTGCAGGTGTTATTGTGAGTATGTTCCAGGCTGCAACATCAATAAATGAAATGACCCTTGTATTTATACCTAAAATGATTGCCGTTTGTCTTGCTCTGTTAATCTTTTTTCCATGGATGCTTCAACTTATGATCAGCTTTACAGAAAATTTAATTATTAACATACCTTCTTATGTACGCTGATTACATTAAGGCTTAAACAATGAATACAATAAACATACCACTCCCCCAGATTCAGGCTATTCTATTAATATTTGTACGGGTGGCATCTATTCTTATGGCAGCGCCTTTGTTTGAGAGTAAAAATATACCGTTATTTTTTAAAGCAGCTCTATCTTTTTCAATTGCCTTAATCCTTTTGCCCATTATTGAACCGATTATTAAAATAAATGGATCGCTTTTTGATGGTGATATAATCGTTTTTGTTATTGGAATGACAGGAGAAATTATTATTGGAGTTATTATCGGTTTTAGCGTAAAGCTGATTTTTGCAGGATTTCAGCTTGCTGGTAGTCTTATAGGTGTTCAAATGGGACTTGGCATGGCCAATGTAATGGATCCTGTGACAAGTAGCCAGGTTCCCCTTATGGGGCACTTTAACTATCTTCTCGCCATGCTCATATTCCTTGCCATAAATGCACATCACTGGTTTTTACGCGCAATTGTTGAGAGTTTCAGGTTGATACCGCCGTTTAATTTCCATTTCAGCAATTCTTTATTTGAACATCTAATTGAATTGTCATCAAATATGTTTGTTGTGGCGATTAAAACCGGAGCTCCGGTTATAGCTGCGCTGCTACTTGCCAGCGTTGCTCTGGGTCTTATAGCGAGAACTGTTCCACAGATGAATGTATTTTTTGTGGCAATGCCCATAAAAATAATTTTAGGTCTTTTTGTTTTTTGCGTATCCATCCCACTTTTATCTTCTTATTTTAAACAGATATTTTTAAACCTTGGGGATACAATATTTATCCTCCTTAAAAGCATGTGATTATTTATAATGTCAACGGGAAACGACCAGGAAAAAACAGAGAAAGCGACTCCTAAACGACGTGAGGAGGCAAGAAAAAAAGGCCAGGTTGCCATGAGCAAGGAGGTACCTTCGGTTACAATACTCTTGTTTTCACTTGGGACATTTTTTTTTTCAGGTTACTGGATGTTTGCAAATATAACGGATTTTCTAAAAAAAACATTAGGTAATATGGGCACAACAACCTTTAATTCTTCTTCCATATATCGAGTTATGATTGAATCCGCATGCCATTTCTTTTTGCTTTTATCACCTTTGATGATTTCAGTATTAATAGCAGGAATTGCAGGAAATATTCTTCAAACAGGATTTCTTTTTTCTACACAGGCAGTTTCTCCAAAGTTTTCAAAGCTGAATCCTGTAAAAGGGATTAAAAAAATTATTTCTTTAAAGGCCCTGGTGGAGCTTGTTAAATCATTATTAAAAATATCGACGGTAGGCTTTATCGCTTTCACAATGGTTAAAAAGGAGATCTCAACAATACCCCTTTTAATACAGATGAGTGTAGTAGACATACTCACATTTATAGGAAAAATTTCATTTAAAATCTGCTTTTACACATGCGTTGCCCTGATTATTCTATCAATTTTAGACTATCTGTTTCAGCGCTGGCAGTATGAAAAAGATTTAATGATGACAAAGCAGGAAATAAAAGAGGAGTTAAAGCAAAAAGATGGTGACCCTGCTGTTAAATCGAGGATAAGAAAAGCGCAGCTTGATATGGCTCAGTCGAGAATGATGGATGCAGTTCCCCAGGCAGATGTTATTATAACAAATCCAACCAGGCTTGCCATAGCGTTAAAATTTGTGCCTGATGAAATGGCTGCTCCAAAAGTAATAGCAAAAGGAGCCGGATATATTGCAGAAAAAATACGAAATATAGCGAAAGAAAATAATATACCGATAGTTGAGGAAAAACCCCTTGCCAGAATTCTTTATAAAACAATTAAAATAAACGAATTCATATCACCGGATCTTTATAAGGCGGTTGCTGAAATACTTGCATACGTTTACAAGTTGCGGGGATTTTAGCGCCAGGGCATTCAATAATAGTTGACGGTTTACGGGTCAACAAAGCTGCAAATAACAAATTTTTGTAAACTGTCAACTGTAAACCCATTTAAGTTTCAACGTTCGTTGCCTTACATTTTTCTATTTATTGCCCCGACTTATATCAAATACACAAAACAAGCAGTAGATACTTGACGACTTTAACAGTTCAGGCACAAAAACTGCATACTTATATTTTTAATATTTATATTAATCTATAAAATCGTTAACTCAGGCAAAAAACAATGTGAGGATAATGGAAATAGCAACTAAAACCAGCAATTCAAAACAATTATCTTTTTTAGCAGATAACTCTGATGCATTAATGGCAGGAGTTGTGGCGGCCATACTTGTCTTTATGATAATTCCTTTGCCGGCAATACTCCTTGATTTACTGTTAACCTTGAATATTACATTTTCGCTTCTTATCCTTCTCGTGGGAATATATATAACAAAGCCTTTGGAGTTTTCATCATTTCCTTCAATCCTTCTCATTGTTACCCTCTTTAGATTATCTCTTAACATTGCTTCCACAAGGTTGATTCTACTTCATGGGAATGAAGGTGGAAATGCTGCCGGTAATGTTATTCATGCGTTTGGTAATTTTGTGGTGGGTGGAAACTATCTCGTTGGACTTATTATCTTTTTAATTCTTGTGATAATAAATTTTGTTGTTATCACAAAAGGAGCCGGAAGAGTCGCCGAAGTTGCGGCAAGATTTACACTTGATGCAATGCCAGGGAAACAGATGAGCATAGACGCTGATCTTAATGCAGGTTTGATAAATGAGCATGAGGCAAAGAGCAGAAGGGCTGAAATTTCTCAGGAAGCTGAATATTACGGCTCAATGGACGGCGCAAACAAGTTTGTTCGAGGGGATGCAATTGCAGGTATAATAATTACTGTTATTAATATAATAGCGGGACTTACAATAGGTATTTTTCAAAATAGTATGAGCTTTGGAAGTGCTGTAGAAAATTATACTCTGCTTACAGTGGGAGATGGACTTGTCACTCAAATGCCTGCTTTGATTGTCTCAACTGCCGCAGGCATCATAGTTACAAGAGCAGGGTCTGCAAAGGGTCTTGGCAGGGAGATATTTTCACAAATACTGGTGCAGCCAAAAGCAATAGCTACTGTTTCAATTCTTTTGGGTTTATTTGCAATTGTTCCAGGACTTCCAACCCTGCCTTTTATTATATTGGCAATAGTGGTGGGGGTTGTAGCTTATTTTGTTTTTCAGACCCAAAAAGAAACACAAGATGAAAAAGCAAAAGAGAATCAAATAAAAGAAGAAATTAAACCGGTAGAAAAGGTTGGTCCTCTTCCACCTGTAGATATTCTTGGACTTGAAATCGGATACGCTCTTATACCACTGGTGGATATGGAGCGCAAAGGAGTACTTCTGGATCGTATTAAGTCTATCAGACATCAGATGGTTCAGGAAATCGGAATTGTTGTTCCTCCCATACATATTCAGGACAATATGCATCTTAAACCTGGTGAATATTCCATTACACTTAAAGGGAATAAGGTCGCAGAAGGCATATTGATGCCCGATTATTTTCTTGCAATGAATCCCGGCAACATCAAGGATAAAATAAACGGCATACCCACAACTGAGCCTACTTTTGGTCTTCCTGCGTTCTGGATCAAAGAAAAAGACAAAGATGAAGCAAGCTCAAAAGGATATACTGTTGTGGATTTATCAACTGTACTTGCAACTCATCTTTCTGATATAATTAAAAATAATGCATATGAACTGCTTGGCAGGCAGGAAGTCCAACAGCTTTTGGATAAACTTAAGGAATCAAATCCAAAAGTGGTTGAAGAACTTGTTCCTAATCTTCTGCCCCTTGGAAACATAGTAAAAATACTGCAGAACCTTCTTAAAGAACATGTTCCTGTGCGTGATTTACTTACTATTCTTGAATGCCTTGCTGACTGGGCACCTTCAGTAAAAGATGTGAACTTGCTGACAGAGCATGTTCGTGAATCTCTTTCAAGAACCATTACAAAGCTTTATCAGGATTCCGACGGTAAAATTTCAGTGATTACTCTTGAACATGATGTTGAAAAAGCAATATCAGAAGCTGTCCGTCAAACGGAAGTCGGCAGTTTTCTTGCCATAGAGCCTGAAGTCGCAAATAATATAATGGAAAGTGTTTCAAGTTTAATTAAAAACTTTTCTTCTATTAATCAGCAACCGGTTGTTTTATGCTCAGCCCAGATAAGATTTTATTTTAAAAAGCTTGCAGAGCGTTTTTTCCCTGACCTCGTGGTACTTTCTTATAACGACATATTAAGTAACCTGAAAATACAATCAATAGGAACAGCAGGTATCTCAAATGCAAATTAAAAGATTTGAAGCAAAAGACATGTCTACAGCTTTAAGGATGGTTAAAAAGGAATTCGGCGCAGACGCTGTAATACTTTCAGCAAAAAGTTTAAAGAATGAAAAAGGTATACTTGGTTGTTTAAAAAAATCGGTTGTTGAAGTAACAGCCGCCACTGACGATTCTTTGGCTAATAACACTGAATATTATTACAACAGTGCGTTGAAAAAATCCTGTAATAATATTAAACCACAGGCTTTAAATGCCTCAGCGCCAATTAAAAAAGATGGAGTATTAAATTCCATAAAAGGCGGTTTGATAACTCTGAAAAATAATCATGCGGTATCTGCTGACAATTATTTTTATGATAATATTAAAAATGAAATAAAAAATCTGTATAATCATCTTGTGTCCCAGGGAGTTAAAGAAGAAATTGCACAGGAGTTAATAAGTGGAATTAAAAAAAATATAGCCGAAGATGAAAAAGATGAAAAAAAGGTCATGTCTGAATTTTTAAAAGCGCTTGAAAAGAAAGGAGTATCATGTGTTCCCGTTAAATTTATACAAAACAAGTTAAAAAACATAGCCTTTATAGGACCCACAGGGGTTGGAAAAACAACAACTATCGCCAAGCTTGCCGCAATATTTTCTATTCAAAAGCAAAAGGATGTGGGCCTGATTAGTCTGGACAACAGCAAGGTGGCTGCGAGTAAACAGCTCAAGGTTTATGCCAAAATAATCGGGGTTTCCATGGAAACAGCTTCAAATGAAGCTGAACTGATTGACGCAATAAAAAAATTTAACAACAAGGATGTAATTTTATACGATACCGAAGGAGTAAATCCAAAGGATAAAGAACAGATTAACAGACTAAAGAGTTATCTAAAAACAATCCAGAATCTTGAAACTCATCTTCTGATACACCCTAATATTAAAGAAAAAGTAACAGCCGAAATTATAAAAGAATTTAAATCCATATCTGTAAGCAGGCTTCTTTTTACAAAATTAGATGAATGTTTTAACTATGGCAGCGTATTTAACCATATGATTAAAACAAAAATTCCAGCATCATATTTTACAGACAGCCGACATGTTCCTGATGGAATAAAAGAGATAACAATGAGATTTTTTTCTGATGTTGTAAAAGATAAAAAAGCTTGCACTGAGTCGAAAGGTTTGACTTCAGATAATATCGCCAGTGAATATAATGTCCCTCCGGATTTAAAAAATTATTTTATTGCAAATAAAAATTCTGATATTTTTCACGTTTCTAATTGCAAGGCAGTGGAAAGAATAAAAAAAGAGAATATTTTAATCTTTAAAAATGCTGATGAAGCAATAGGTTATAATCTTAAACCATGCAGAATGTGCACCCCTGTCGGAAATGAAAAAATTGAATATTATAGCATGATGAACAAAAAAAGAGTTGTTGGAAAAAATTGAAAATCAAATTTTGGGTTTTGGAGAAAAAATAATAATGGATAAAGAGAGTCCTTATAAAACTGTAATAGATTTAAAAAAGAAAATCGCTGAAAAGAATAACGGCTCTAATAAAAAGCAACGTCATTCTAATACTCGGATTATTGCAATTACCAGTGGCAAGGGGGGCGTCGGTAAAACAAATATAGTGGCCAACCTTGGACTTGCATTCAGGCAGTTAGGAAAAAAAGTTCTTATTTTGGATGCAGATTTAGGGCTGGGTAATATTGATGTTCTTCTGGGACTGACACATAAGTATAACTTATCCCATGTTTTTTCAGGGGAGAAGGAAATTTCAGAGATAATAATAGAAGGCCCGGGAGGTATGAAAATACTGCCTGCAGCATCAGGTATCCAGAGCATGACACGATTGACAAAAGATCAGCGGATAAAAATCATCACCGATCTGGAAAGGCTTCTTGAATCCATGGATATTCTCTTGATAGACACTGCAGCAGGAATTTCCTCCAATGTTATGTATTTTAATGTTTTTGCCCATGAAATAATTGTTGTTGCTTCCCCTGAACCCTCATCAATTACAGATGCATATGCATTAATGAAGGTTCTATCCATCAAGTACCATGAAAAAAAATTTAGAATGATTGTGAATATGGTTAACAGTATCCATGACTCTAATGAGGTTTTTAACCAGATCTCTATGGTTTCTAACAAGTTTTTGGACATTTCTATTGATCACCTTGGTTATATATTTTTTGACATTAATATTAAAAAAAGTGTCAAGCGCCAGAGAGCTGTATATGAGCTGTATAATGCATCAAAGGCGAGCAGATGTTTCGAAGCGTTAGCCAAAAAAATATGTAGTTTCCCAAAATCTGCTTCAAAGCAGGCTGACACTTATTTTTTTTGGAATAATATTTTACAAAAAAACTTTGATTAGAAGCATCGGCAAGATTAATTTTTTTGCATAAAAACAGAAAGCGCACATAATTTTTAAAAGAGAGGAAGGTTTGTGTCATGGAATTAGCCCAAGCAATAGCAACAACTCCTGAGGAAAAAAGATCTTTCAGGGATAAGTTTATTGTTCAATATATTCCCTATGTTAAGCGTATTGTTAACAGAATGTCGGTTCACTTGCCATCCAATGCTGTTGAAATCGATGATTTAACAAACGCAGGTATCATAGGTCTTATTCAGGCTGTGGATAAATTTGATCCAACCATGGGCAATAAGTTCCTCACCTATGCTGTCTTTAGAATCAAGGGAGCTGTTTTAAGCGAGCTGAGGTCCAAGGATTTCCTTTCCAGATCCAACAGGAAAAAAATTCGAGAGCTTGAAAATACATACATGCAGCTTGAACAGAAACTTGGCAGAGAAGTTGATGACTCTGAACTGGCTAAAGCAATGGGAATTGCCCTTGATGAACTTTACGATATAAAAAAAATATCCTGTATATCTTTTTTAAGTTTTGATGAAATAGGATATCGGGTAAAAAAAGATAAAACCAGACTCCTTGAAAGTTTAACAAACAGAAATAATAATGATGCGTTTACAATGACCAGGTTAAAAGAGATAGGAGCTGAACTATCCCTGGCAATTGAAGATTTACCGGAAAAACAGCAGTATGTGCTTTCTTTGTACTATATTGACGGGTTGACCATGAAAGAATTGGGCAAAGTTTTAAATTTGACGGAATCGCGAGTTTCACAACTTCATTCAAATGCAATCAGTTATCTCAGGCAGGTCTTAAGAAAAAAGAGACTTCTGGATGATTGACAGCCTTGTATTATGAGAGTGTATTATGGTTGATAACGTTTCCATGCATAAAATATTATCTCCTGTTACAGCTCCGGAAAGAGTAAGAAGGGCAAGTCAAAAAAAAGATAATTTTTTAGATAAGAATTTTAAGAAGCAGCATAAAAACAAAGATGAAAAGTCTCACAAGGCAGATGACAGTGCATTGAATAAAGATGTAGAGTAAAATAAGCTGGAGTCGGAACCTAAAGCAGAAAACAACTTTCATGGCAAAATAATCGACATTTGTATTTAAAGCTAAGGAGTTTAACATGTTTTATCATTCAATTGAGTTTTGGGAGCACATAATGGATATAGGGGTTTTTTATATTTTCGGTTTTACTATATTATGCCTGATAATCAGTGAAATTATTAGTGGCAAAAAAAATGCTTCAAAAAAGAAATCCAAAAAGAAAAAAGATTTTAAGGAAAATATTAAAGAACAGTTAGATAAAATAGATTCAGTTCAACCTCTGTTGCAAAAAAATATTCATAAAAAACATCAGCAGATAAAGCAGCCTGAGCCGATTGTCGATTATGCTTCCACGGTCAATTCATATGATGAAGCATCAAAGATGGCTGATTTGGGCATGAGCATAAAAGCAATAGGAGAAAAAGTAAAAATTCCTGTTTGCGAGATTGAACTTATCATAAAATTAAAAGAACTTGTTAATGAATCTAATAAAAATAACGATGGATATGCTCAGGCATTATTTTAATATAAACGATAGACCTGACTTTTTTTTAAAGCTTGAGAAAGGTGAGGTTGTTGAGGGAGAGGTTATTGAATTATTAAACAACATGAAATTTTTAATTCTGGTAAAGGGTGTTAATATAATAGCCCAAAGCAGTTTGAACTTGCGTTGTGGTGACCGGGTAATGCTTGAAGTAGTAAAACTTTGGCCTGAAATTGTTTTAAGCCTGATTGCAAAAAAAAATAACAGAACCGGAAGCATTGAGGTTAGGGTGTAAAAAACGGGCAAAAATGACCTGGCAGGCAAAAAAATCCACCTTAACAAACTTTTTAATATCGCCTGGTTGCCCTTTTACTATATTGATATTACAGCTTAAAGGTTTATTTCATTCGGCACGTTTTTTGCTTGTTAAGTCATTAAATAGTTTTTTAACATATTTCATATAATTTTTTTGGGGATAATTAAAATGAGCGGTGCAATATACATGGCTGCCTCAGGAGCCATTACACAGCAGATGAGATTAGAAGTGCTTTCAAATAATCTTGCAAACGTTAATACTGTGGGATTTAAGGAAGACAGAGCAATCTTTAAAATACCTGAAACTCCAGAATCAAACAAAAATAGTAAGCAGGGATTATCAGAAGATAAAAAAAAGATAACATTATCTTCCCTGCAGCAGTTTGGAACTCTAACAGATTTTTCCCAGGGAAAATTAAAAATTACCTCTAACCCCATGGATCTTGCCCTGGAAGGAAAGGGTTTTTTTTGTATTCAAACGCCCGGAGGCGTTCAATATACAAGAAACGGGAACTTTACATTAAACAGCAGTGGAAATCTTGTTACCGAGGAAGGTTATGCTGTTCTAAGTGATTCAGGGGAAATCACAATTAACAGTGATAATTTTACCGTTGATTTAGAAGGAAAAATTTCAGTTGATGGAAACGACATCGCAACTTTAAAGATAGTAGATTTTCCTTCCCCATATAATTTAAAAAAAGCAGGTAATACTTCCTTTATTCCTGCCAACTCTGATATAAAAGAGATTAAAGCAGAAGGCATAAAAGTAAACCAGGGTGCTAACGAGATGTCTAATATTTCGGCAATTAAGCTTATGACTGAAATGATTGAGGTTCAAAGGGCATTTGAGTCGTACCAGAAAGTTATTCAATCCATTGACACTGTCACCTCACAAGCCGTTAATGAGGTTGGTAAACTGGCTTAAAATTATTAATATTAGGAGGTCGATATGATTCGCAGTTTATGGACAGCAGCTTCAGGAATGCAGGCTCAGACAATAAATATTGATGTTGTTGCAAATAATCTGGCCAATGTTAACACAACAGGTTTTAAAAAAAGCAGAGCAGATTTTCAGGATTTGTTATATGCGACACTTCGCGAACCCGGCTCTGCTTCATCATCAGATACACAGGTGCCCACAGGTATTCAGATAGGCCAGGGAACAAGGCCTGTGGCAACACAGAAGATATTTTCCCAGGGTGATTATAAATATACTCAGAATGAACTGGATATGGCAATTGAAGGAGATGGGTTTTTTAAAATTATGCAGCCAAATGGTGAGGAGGCCTATACAAGGGCAGGGTCTTTTAAAATTGACAGTGATGGAAGGATAGTAACATCAGATGGCTATGCAATGGAACCTGAAATATCAATTCCTATTGATACAGTCGCCGTATCAATAGGAACAGATGGAACTGTTTCTGTTCAGCAGGCAGGGAACGCTGAATCTTCTGAAATAGGCCGTGTTGATCTTGCCAGCTTTGCTAATCCCGCAGGATTAAAAAGCATAGGAAGAAATCTTTATCTTACCACATCCGCGTCCGGAGATTCTATAACAGGAACGCCAGGCGAGGATGGATTGGGCACAATTTCACAGGGTTATCTTGAGATGTCTAATGTGAGTGTCGTTGATGAGATGGTAAATATGATTACGGCTCAAAGGGCATATGAGATAAACAGCAAGGCAATTCAAACAGCAGACGAGATGCTGCAAATGGCCAATAATCTTAAACGATAGGCGGAGTGCATGAAAAAATCCAGGATTTTTTTTATGGTTTTTATATCTGTTTTAACCAGCCTTTTTTTGTTGGAATTAACTTCTCTGGCATATGCCAAAGAAGTTGCTGTCGAGATTATTATCAAAAAGGCTTCAGAGGTTGATAATGATAATATTTATTTAAAAGATATAGCCTTGATCAAGAGCTCTGACCCCGAGACAAAGGAAAAAACAGGTTTAATTTTTTTAGGAAAAGCTCCAATGCCGGGGAAAACACGTTTTTTCGATAAGGGCCATGTGCAGGGCGCTTTACAACGTGCTGGTTTTAATTTTTATGATTTATCCATTCATAGCCCTGACAGGATTAAAATCACCAGAAGTTTTATCAAAATTTCAGAGAAAAAAATAAAAAAAATTGTGGAAAATTATATCAAAAGCAGATCTTTTTTTAAAAACAATAATTCCAGAATAAAAGAGATACGTGTGTCTAATGAGGTTTTACTTCCAAAGGGGAGAATTTTTCATAGAGTTATACCGATTCAAAAAAATAGTCTTGCAGGTTCAATACCCGTATCAATAATCTTCAGCGGCTCAGGCAACTTTAAAAAAAGAGTGTGGTCCACTGTAAAAATTGAAGTATTGTCTGAAGTGGTTGTTGCTAAAAGACCTATTGGAAAACACAAAATAATCACCATGGATGATATAGCATTTAAAAAAGTTGATTTATTGGAACAGAGTTCAAATGTTATTACTGCTTATAAAGAAATATTAGGGAAGAGAACCAGAAAAACAATAAGGGCAGACACTGTTTTAAGATCGGATATTATTGAACTGCTGCCTTTGGTGAAACGCGGAGATATAGTGTTAATAGTTGCCGAATCAGGAAGTTTAAGAATCACTGCCATGGGAGAAGCAAAGGGAAAAGGCGGTATGGGAGAAAGAATTAAGGTGGTGAATATTGATTCAGGAAAAAGACTTTATGCAACAGTAAAAGACTCTAAAACAGTAAAGGTCGATTTTTAGAAAAGGGGATAAAGATGCTGTTCAGACATAATTTATACAATTTTTTAATATTTGCTGTTTGTTCTCTTTTTCTTCTATCAGTTATGCAGGGCTGTGCATCAGGATTAAAAAATAAAAATATTGTAACAGAAGATGTGGTTTATAAACATAAAGAAAAACCGGTTATTAAACACGAAGGCTCTTTGTGGCAGGATAACGGGCTGTTAAGCGAAATGTTTATTAATCCAAAGGCAAAGAATGTTGGAGATATTGTCACAGTAAAAATAATTGAATCATCCAGTGCTTCCAATAAAGCCAGCACGGTAACAGGAAGAAAATCGAGTTTGTCGGGAGGTCTTGAAGCTTTTTTTAATGCAGAAAAACGGTTCCCCGCAGAGCATCCTTTTTTTAATCCGTTTTCCAGGATTAAAGGCGGTATGGAGAGCGATTTTGATGGATCAGGCACAACCAAAAGAAGTGGAGACCTGACAGCATATCTCACAGCAAGGATAACCCAGGAACTTCCCAATGGAAATCTTAAGATAGTTGGAAGAAGGGATGTTCTGATAAATGATGAAAGGCAGTTGATTACGCTGACGGGGATTATCAGACCAAGGGATATAACTCCTGAAAATGAAATTTTGTCCACCTATATTTCCGATGCCAGGATTGAATACAGCGGTTCCGGTGTAATCAGTGACCGGCAGCATACAGGATGGGCATCAAGAATAATTAACAAAATATGGCCATTTTAGTACCTTAACTCACAACTCCGGTTTATCCGGGTTAGTTATGATTATGAATAATATATTAAAAAAATTAATTATTATGCAATTGATTATTGTTTTGCTGTCTTCTGTTGCTTATGCAGCAAGGATAAAGGATATTGCAAAAATTAAAGGGATGCGCCGGAATCAGATGGTTGGTTATGGACTGGTGGTGGGTCTTAACGGAACAGGCGATGGAAAGGACTCTAAATTCACTGTTCAATCCATGTCCAGCATGCTTGACAAATTAGGAGTTACAGTCAGACCTGATGATATAGATGTGGATAATGTTGCGGCTGTGATTGTCACTGCAGATTTACCTCCTTTCTCAAAGGCAGGGAGCAGCATAGATGTGACTGTCAGTTCAATAGGTGATGCAGAAAACCTTCAGGGCGGCAATCTGCTTTTTACCCCATTAAAAGCTGCTGACGGGAAGATTTATGCTGTTGCCCAGGGAGCGGTCAGCACCGGTGGATTTTCGGCAGGGGGGGCTGGAGGCAAGGTACAGAAAAATTTTCCCACTGTTGGACGTATTGTCAACGGCGCAATAATAGAAAGGGAGGTTCATTCCAATTTTTCTCAAAAAAAAACCATTTCGCTGATTTTGAACTATCCAGATTTTACAACAGCATCGCGGGTAACAGGGGCGATTAATACAGCTTTTTTGTACGATCATCCGGCCGTTACTTCTGACCCTGGAAGCATAGTCGTTAAGATTCCTGAAAAATTTGCAGAAAATATAGTTGAATTTATAACAATTATTGAACGTATGGAGATTATACCGGATACAATCGCAAGGGTAGTTATTAATGAAAGAACAGGAACAGTGGTTATGGGAAATAATGTCAGAATTTCCACGATAGCAATAGCTCACGGAAATTTGAGCATTCAGATCAAGGAATCTGCGGATGTTGCTCAGCCACTTCCCTTTTCCGGGGGACAAACAGTTGTAAGCACTGATACAAATATATATGTGGAAGAGGAAAACAGGAAACTTCTTTTGCTTAAATCCGGGATCAGCATAGGGGAGCTGGTCAGGGCATTAAATGCGCTGGGAGTTACTCCAAGAGACCTTATAGCCATATTTCAATCAATAAAAGCAGCCGGCGCTTTGCAGGCATCTTTGGAGATTATGTAATGACCGGCTCAATAATTTTTACTCCAACACAGTTTAATATGATAAATTCAAACAACAGGTTTGAAAAAATAAAAAATTCTGTTAAATCATCTGAAAACAACGATAACGATTCTAAAAAGTTGGAAAAGGTCGGTGTTGAGCTTGAATCTTTTTTCATAAGCTATCTTTTAAAAGAGATGAGATCCACGATTCCCAAGTCCGGATTCTTAAGCGGAGGAAAGGCTGAAGAATTTTATACTGAAATGTTAGACAAGGAGATTGCAAAAGAGATCTCTTTACGCGGTGGAATAGGTATTAAAGATCTTGTGGATAGCCAGATGAAGAATGATTTTAAAAAGGATGGTTAAGTAGGGGCAGGCCTCGTCCCTGCCCTCAAATTCGGTTGCCGCTCAATGAGATTGAGCTGCCGGTTACAAAAAAAATTAAAGATTTTGCAGGGTTTGCCGATACCTCACTTAGAGAAATTTTATTTTTAAAATGAAATTTTTATAAAAATCGGTCAAATTTAGGGAGAACGAAGTTATGAAAATTATAGGAAACAACTATTTTTTAGCAACAAAGTCCTATACTAATAACATAAAAGATAAAAGCACAGTGAAAACAGCATCCGTCAAAGCGTTACGTGTTGCAGATAATGAAGATAAGGTCATATTATCTGCAAAGGCACAAGAGCTTCGGGACATGACAAAAGTTTTAGATAAAGTTCCTGATATCAGGGAAGAAAAAGTAGCAGAGATTAAATCAAGTATTGAGAATGGAACCTATACAATTGATGGGAAAAAAATAGCTTTCAAAATGATAGAGGAGTCTCTTGTTAACGAATTGTTATAAAAATTTTGTTTAAAATATTTTGAGCATAAGCAGGAAATATAATGAACTTAACACTAAAAAAATTACTTGGTCTTCTTGAAGAAGAAATCTCTTTATGCAGGGAGCTTATCTCAATGCTGCAAAAAGAAAAAGAAGCTGTTGTCTATTCCAGCCTTGATGATTTGAATAGTATCTCTAAGAGTAAAGAAACTTTTATTTTAAAAATTAAAATTCTGGAAGATCAAAGAAAGCATATTATTGAAAAGATAGCTGAAACTTTAGACTTGCCGCCTCAATCCCTTACCTTATCAAAATTATCAGAAATGGTTGAAGAACCATATTCTTTAAATTTAAAAAAAAGTGGTTCAAATTTACTTGCTTTGTCACAAACTATCCAGGAAATAAATCAGTCCAACAAGCCGCTTTTGCTCCATTCCCTGAAACTTGTCAGGAGTTCCATGTCCATGCTGGAAAATTTGATGTTTCCTGATAATGTTTACTACCGTTCAGGCAGTATGCAGGGGGAGAATCAGCGCGGCAGAGTTGTGTCAGGTGTAATATAACCGGTTTTTAGTAAAAAAAATGATCTCACTGTTTCGAGGATAATAATGTCGGATATATATGGAACATTAAATGTGGCTTCAAGGGCTTTACTTGCTCAGCAAAAAGCTATTAGTGTTACGGGACATAATATTGCCAATGCAAACACCCCAGGGTTTTCACGCCAGAGGGTGAACATGGAAACAAATGAGCCTCTTTCATTTTACCCCGGGCAGATGGGAACAGGCGTCAGACCTGTCAGCGTTCAAAGGGTCTATGACCAGTTTATCGGTGTGCAGGTCAACCATGAAAATCAGAGTATGGGAAGATGGAGCGCACAAAAAGGGGCTCTTGAACGTATAGAGATGATTTTGGATGAATCAACAGGTTACGGTCTGAACCAGCGTATGAGCGAATTCTGGAACTCCTGGGAGGATATCAGTAATAATCCTGGAAGTCCGACTGAACGTGTGGTCATGCTGAACAAAGCTGAACTGATGCTTGGTGAGTTCCATAAAATTTATCAGGATATTGAACATGTTCAAAAAGAGATAGACATCAGTATAAGCGGCACAATGGAAGATATAAATTTTACTGCTCAAGAGATAGCTGTATTAAATGATAAAATAAGCCAGACTGAAACAGGAGGTCAGGACGCCAACGATTACAGGGATAAACGGGATTTACTCCTTAAAGAGTTATCTTCCATGATAGATATTACCACATTTGAAAACGAAAAGGGAATGGTAACTGCCCTGGTGGGTAGAGGCAGACCTCTGGTGGAAAATATTTTTTCCTGGAACCTGTCTGCCCAGACAGGAACTTCGGAGCATAAGGATGTTGTATGGCAGGATAATAATGGTAACAGCGCAATTATCACCCAGGATATTTCGGGTGGAAAATTAAAGGGATGGATTGAAACAAGGGACGTGAAAATCCCTGAATATTTAAACAGCCTTGACATCCTTGCAGACAGCATGATCAACGAAGTAAATAATCTCCATGAAGCAGGTCTCGACTTGAACGGTATTGCCGGAGAGTCTTTTTTTACAGGTTCTTCCGCTTCTGATATTGCGATAAATACTAGTATTGTTGATGATGTTAACCTGGTTGCGGCGGCATCGGCTGGTGAAGGAGTGCCGGGCGGCAACGGGAATGCCATAGATATGGCCAATCTTAAAAACAGAATGACCATGAGCGATGGACATGCAAGTTTTAACGATTATTATAATTCACTTGTCAGTGATATAGGAAGTAATGTCAAACAGGCATCAATAAATGTTAAGCATGAAACTGAAATGCTTACTCATCTTGAAAATTACAGAGAATCTATTTCCGGGGTTTCCCTTGATGAAGAGATGGTCAATCTGGTAAAATTTCAACATGCTTATGACGCTTCAGCCAAGCTGATAAGTACTATTGACGAACTTTTGACTACTTTAATCAATATGGTTTAATCTCGTCGGGAGACAAAAAAATGAGGGTGTCCAACAGATTAATTGCCAACACTGTTAACAGCAATCTTTTTAAAAACACGGACAGGCTGCTTGATCTTCAAACTATGGTTTCATCGGGTAAGCGGGTTAATAAACCATCCGACGATCCCATAAGTATGGGAAGAATTTTAGATTACAGAACAACCCTGGCGTCAGTTGACCAGTATGGAAGAAATATCAGTAATGGAAAAGCATGGCTGAACCTTACGGATTCGGTTTTGGGTAGTATTGGCGATCTTGTTATCAGAGCAAAAGAGTTGTCCATATACCAGGCATCCGACACCAACTCACCCGACGACAGGCGCATCGCTTCTGAAGAGGTGAAAAATATTTTTGACCAGGTAATGGCGCTTGCAAACACAAAACAGGGAAACAGCTATTTATTTG
>CAYZXU010000009.1:0-14322 GCA_964482535.1 uncultured Desulfobacteraceae bacterium
TTTAAAGATTTAGAGATTTAAAGATTAAAGGGGTGAAAAAGATGGTTAGAAGATTAATTACAGCAGTTTTTGTTCTGTGTCTTGTATCTGTTTTTTCTTTGCAAAGCGCATATGCCGACAATCCTAACTGGAAGGCAGATCAGGATGCCAGATTTAAAAAATTGGACATTAAACCCGGAGATGTTTTAACAAAAAACGATATGGACAAAATCAGAAAGTGTGTCCCTGCAACCATTGCAAAGTGGTATGAGAGGGGCGACCTGATGGACTTTGAGGTTCAACCCTATCAGTATGATGCGTCCCATAACGTTGCCTGGCAGAAGGCAACAGAGGCAAACAGGGGCAAGTATACAATCGACGAAACAGGTGGAATTATAGAGGCTGCCACAGGCACATTTCCTGTATTTGTCACGGGTCAGCCTTTCCCAGAAGATACAATAAAAGTGGGAGACCCTGGAGCAGGCTCAAAGGTTATGTACAACCGGCTTCTTTGTAAAGCAAGGACAGAGACCTTCAAGTACGAGCATATTGTTCTATGGATTGATTTTAAAGACGGGCTTGAAAGAACAGTTGAGTGCTACTGGGCAACCTATTTTTACTGGGGAAGAAAGGCGCCTGTAGCAAATCCTGAAAACCTGCAGATGAGGGATATGACCATAGCTACAGCTCCCTTTGACATGGCAGGCACAGCTCAGCTTTCATTAAGAACCCTTGGCGCAAAGGATGATCAGGTATATGCTTATGTTCCTGCAATCAGAAGGGTAAAGAGGTTGTCTGGTGCAAACAGATCAGACCCTTATATGGGTTCCGAAGCTGTTTTTGACGATGCATTTATATGGAATGGCCTTATTCCTTCCATGGAGTGGACATACCAGGGTAAGAAAACTGCTCTATGCTGGATGATGCCTTATGCTCTCGAGCATACAACCAAGATGGATCATAATTCCGACGGCTCCTGGTCATGCAGCCCGCCTACGGAAATACTCGGCTTTGAAGTTCCCGGCTCAACATGCGCAACATGGGCGCCTACGAATACCGTATGGGTTCCAAGGGATTTTCATGTTGTGGGGGTAATGCCGAAAGATCCATATTACAGTTGCGGAAAGATGGAGTTCTGGGTTGATTCTGAAGGGTATATTGCATCCTATAAATGGGTTTATGACAAGGCCGGAGAGTTCTGGAAGGGTCTGATGATGCTTCCGATACACCTTACATGGTCAGACAAGTATGGAATCCAAACAGTTGTAACGCATTCAATATGCGACGACAAGTTAGGTCATGCAACCGTTGTAAAGGGCGGATGCGGAAAGGTGAACGGCTCCTCTCATACGAGAACAATATTTGAGCTTCCTAAAATCAAGCCGAGGATGCTGACTGTTGAAAAGATGAAGATGTGGACAAAATAAGTTTGGCTGTTAAATATTCTTTAATTAACCTTAAAAGTTTAAAAGGAGGAATAAGATGAGCAGATATATTAAATCTGTTTTGGCCATGGCTTTTGCATTTATTTTTTGCGGAAATATAGCTCAGGCTTTTGAAACGGATTTTCATGGACGTATGCAGTCAACCTACGTTCTAAGAGATACCAACGGGTTTCAGCATGGTTTTATGGATAACACATCATGCGCACAGTGGAGAAATGAGCTTAAGATAGATCTCTCACTTTTCCCCGAATATGAAACAGATCATATGATCTCCATTTACAAGTTTTTCATCAACTACAGGGGTGCCTACGATGCTGTTTTTGATGTAACTGACAGGTGGGATGATGTAAGGGACAAAAGCCCGGCTGATTTTGAATATGGCAAGGACGACATACAGTTTGAAAACGACCTGAGGGAGGCTTTTGTTGATATTGAAGGTGTGTTCGGATCACAGATTACCTCACTGCGTCTCGGCAGGCAGATAGTTCAGTGGGGTGAGGCTGACGGTTTTAATGTTATGAATATTATCAATCCCCAGGACAACAGGGTTATGATGTTTTTTGAAACCCCTGATGATCTTGCAACCCCTCTATGGATGGGGCGGCTTAATCATAATATCGGTTCTATCGGGTTTCTGAATAATGTTGGGGTTGAACTTGTCGCAACACCGGATATAAGGCCCCACATGTTTTCTGTCATGGATGATGACATGAATGCGCCTTATGCATTTGGTTTCAGACAGCTTAAAGCCAGGCCACTCGATTTTATTGATACGCGGACAGGGCAGTTTGCAAACCTGGGCGATGTCCTTGTGGGTGCGGGAATGCTTCCTGCCAACCCTTTTGCCGGCTTCAGGGGAGTAACAACAATAAACGGTCTTGAAGATGTAGCTTTCCCTGTGCTTGATCAAACACTTGCGCCGGGAATCAACCAGACTCTTCAGTGGCATGATAATTCAGCAAGCAGCGGCGTTGAGCACCTGGAATACGGCGGCAAATTTACAGCATCATACGGCGATTTTATCGGCTACCTCTACTACTTCCGTGGGTACCAGGACGACGGGGTAATGAATTTTTCAGAGTTTTTTACAAAGGGGAATCTTACCTTTGATCATCCCAAACAGAACTATATAGGAGCATCCTTTAACATGTTTCTTGCTCCCATAAATGCTGTATTCAGGGGTGAGGGTAATCTGGTGGATGAAGTTGCGATCCTCGACCTTGAAAACTGCTGGGGTGGTCAGGGCGATACTGTTCATCTTTATCAGGATGTTCTAGGAATTCCTGAAGGGCATGGTTTTTTAAATGGTCCTGAAAACGCCAAAGGCTATACCATGCACAAGGTTTACCAGGGGCTGCTCGGTCTGGATATAGACAGGTTTGTGTACTGGCTGAACCCTACAACCATGATAAAGACCTCATGGCAGATTTACTGGAAGCATATTGATGACTGGGATTATGACAAAACATGGCGGCCCTTTGATGAAGAGGATAACTACAGGGCTACTCTTTTTGTATGGACGGATTATATGAACGGCAAAATCCATCCTGAAATGTTTGTCATGTATGATTTTGAAAACGTGTGGATGACAATGATGTCTGTTAAATATTCCAGGGATGGCAAGTTTTTTACTAAACTTACTCAAATGTCTTTCTGGGGAGACAGCGATGCAATCAGTCCGTTTACTCAGCCTGTCAACCTGATCAACACAAGTGAGCTTTCAATAAGATTTGGTTATCAGTGGTAGTGTGAAATTTATTGTCCCTGCAATAATGGACGGTTATTTTTTCGTTATAAAATAGGGACTGTAAAGTATAGGTTTAGCAGCCTTTGAAAAAAGGCTGCTAAATCGAATTTTGCGTAAAAAACCTCAAGTAAAAGAGTAGAATAATAAACTATCAACAGGTTATACCGATGTTTGACTCTTGTCTAAAAAATTACAGACTTTAAATTGGGTTGAATAAAAAATAGTATTTTATACTCTTTGTTAAACCCCTTTCCTTTTTCCCAATTTTTAAAGTCCCTGGCTTAAATTATAATCCTTATTTTTCAATGCTTTTTTGGTGGATTCGCTTCGCTTAATCCACCCTACAACTACAACCTACTAACTTTTATATAAAATTGCAGGGTGATTGTAGGGTGGATTAAGGAGCGCAGCGACGAATCCACCAAAGTTAACTCTAAATTTACGCCTTTTTTTTGAACTTTTTTTATAACAGTCTCAAAATGGTGCCCAAGCTGTATGGAGGCAAATGTAAAAACCATAAAATAATGTCTTTTTATTGAAAAAAAGAGGGCGCAGCCCGTTCTTTAACCGTAATTCTTTTATAATAATTTTGTTATATTTATACATTGAGAAAGGAGTAAAGGGGCAAAATGGGAGGAATGCTTAATAAAAATATTAGTCCTTTATGGTTAAAATTTGTTGGTTTTCAGATGAAACACAGGCTCAGTTTTTTTATGGCCATGTTTCTTGTAACATGTTTGTCTTTTTATTCCATTGTTACCAGACTGGAGATAAAGACTGATTTTTTTGAAATATATCCACCAAAGCATGAATACATAAAGCTGTACAAAGAATTTAGAAAAATGTTCGGTTCAGCTAATGTGCTCACCATGATCATAGAAAGAACCGACGGCAAAGATATTTATAATACTGAAACATTAAGAAAGATAAATGAGCTTACACTGGGCATTATGGAGGTTGACGGATGTAACCTCATACAGCTCACATCCATAGCCCACCCCAAAATAAAGCAGATAAGCCTGTCCTGCCAGGGGGTATCTATTTATCCCCTCATGAGAAATGGTGTTCCTAAAAGTAAAAGAGAATGCCAGGAATTTAAAAAAGCTGTTTATGCAACTCAAGGTGTCCGCGGTTTTTATGTATCATTCGATGACAAATCAACAGTTCTTTATGCAGGTTTCTGGGAAGAGGGTGTTGATTTGCTTGAGCTTTTTCACAGCGTTAAAAAACTTGCGTCATCCGTGGAAGATGAAAATCATAAATGTTACATTGCAGGATATCCCATGCTCTATGCCTGGATATCATACTACCGAACCCAGGTTTTCGGGATACTCTGCGTAACCGTGTTTGCGATGCTTCTTCTTCTGATTTTATACTTCCGCAGACTTGCAGGCGTTATGATTCCTGCAGTTTCAGGTCTGGTGAGCGCAATATGGGGGCTTGGATTTGCAGCCGCGCTTGGAATAAATCTGGATCCACTGCTTCTCGTTGTGCCGATTCTGCTTTCAGCAAGGGCGCTTTCACATTCCTGCCAGTGCCTTGAGAGGTTCCACCAGGAGTTTGTTGAGTGTAATAACAAGGATGAAGCCATAATAACTGCGTATTCGGCGCTCTATCCTCCGGCAATGCTTGCAATTATAACTGACGGTCTCGGTGTTCTCACAATAGCTATTGCCACTATTCCTTTAATGCAGAAACTGGCCTATTTTTCTTCATTCTGGATAATAAGCATATTTCTCGCGGTTATGGTTTTAAATCCGATTATTATATCATATTTTTATTCTCCGTCCATTGATGATAAAAAGATTAAAAAGATGATAGAATCCGCCCAAATTAGTGAAAAAGGAGCAGGAAGAGCAGGACTTTATATTCAATTTGTAAATTTGATCCATGCATTGTCCGGTCCCAGGGCAAAATGGGGAGTGGCAGGAGCAGCTCTGGCAATAATATTAATAGGAGGATACTTTTCCACCACCTATTTAAAGGTTGGAGATTCCAGCCCTGGCGGCGCAATACTCTATCCTGATCATCCGTATAATATTGCAATGCAGAAGGTTAATTCGGATTTTGCCGGCGCATCAAGGCTTATCGTTGTTTTTGAAGGCAAGGAAAAAGGGGCAATCAAGTACAGGAACACCCTTGTTGATATGGACAACCTTGGTCTGTATATGCGTCATAATATTAAAGGTGTCGGCGGTACGCTGAGCCTTACCGATCTGGTGCGCCAGATTTTTAGAATGTATCATGAAGGGTCGCCCAAATGGGATATGGTGCCGCAAAAGAGAACCCATATCGGACAGATGTTTTATCAGCTCTCAACAGGTATGGCTCCGGGTGAAATGGACAGATTCGTGAGTATTCCTGAATTTCAGGATGCAAGCGTTACGGCATTTTTACAAAGCTACAGCCATGACAGCATAAAGGAAGCAATTAAAAAACTTAAAGATTACAGGGACAAGATGGCGCTTGATCCTGAATCAAAGGTCAGAATGAGGGTATGCGGCGGGATACTCGGTATTCTGGCTGCTGTAAACGAAGAGGTGGAATGGTCATACTGGGCTATTTTGATTGTAGTCTTTATAACAACCTTTTTGCTTTGCACCTTCACTTACCGATCATTTAAGGCTGGATTTATTCTTCTGATTCCACTGGCAGTATCCCAGGTTATATGTGAACTTATCATGCTTATGCTTCACATAGATCTTAATATAGATTCATTACCTGTTACAGCCATAGGTATCGGGGTAGGCATCGATTACGGAATCTATCTCATGAGCAGACTCAAGGAGGAGTGCGCAATACAAAGCAGTTTTGAAAAAGCAAGAATGGTAGCGCTGATGACCACAGGCAGAGTTATTATGTTTACTGCTCTTACACTTTCGTTCGGAGTGGGCTTCTGGCTGTTTTCTGTAATGAAGTTTTGTGCTGAAATGGGGCTTTTGATTCTGGTTTTGATGATTTTTAATATGATAGCCGCCCTGATTTTAATTCCGGCTCTGTCGGGAATATTTAAACCTTCATTTGTTAAAAAAATGGGGAAGGAAGCGTTGATTTAAAAGAGCAGAAAATTTTATTTTTGATTGGGTTTTAAGCAAATTAAAAAAGGAGGAGTGAGAAAATGTTTAAAAGATTAATTACAGCCGTCTTTTTTATATGTCTTATAGCTGTTTTTGGATTCCAGAGCGCATATGCAGGCAACCCGAACTGGAAGGCGGAGCAGGATGCTCTCTTCACGGAACTGGGTTTAAAACCTGGAGATATTATAACTAAAAGCAAACAGGATCTGGAAAAGGCAAAAACATTTATGCCGGCCAAGCTGTACCAATGGTTAAAAGATGAAAAGTTAATGGATTTGAAGATTAATGGTTTTCAGTTTGATGCCTCTTTTGACGATTACTGGATAAAAAGGAGCAGAGAGAATAAGGGAAAATATGCTGTTGATGAGGCAGGGGGGATTATAGATGTTGCAACAGGAAAGTGCCCTGTTTTTATTGACGGCATGCCTTTTTCTGATTCGGAGATAGGTGTTGATATTCCGCGCTCAGGTCAAAAAGTAATGTATAACAGAAACCTTGTTTTAAGAAGGACGGGAAGCCAGAGCCATGAGCACGTTGTTGTATGGGTAGATTTTGAAAGGGGTTTTGAGAGAGTGGTTCAAGCTGCCTGGATACAATATTATTACTGGGGCAGAAAGGGAGGTCCTGTGAAGAACCCTGAAAAATTGGAGTACAGGAGTTTGAATGTGGCATATTCTCCCTTTGATATGGCGGGCACCGCCTCGCTTGTACTAAGAACCCTCGGGGCAAAGGAGGATCAGCTTTATGTGTATGTTCCGGCAATAAGAAGGGTGAAAAGACTATCAGGGGCAAACAGATCGGATCCGTATATGGGCTCGGAGGCAACTCTTGACGAAGCATTCGGCTGGGATGGGCTTATCTCTTCCATGAAGTGGACATATAAGGGTAGAAAGACCGCTCTTTTGTGGATTCTTGACTGGGCAGCAGAGCGTTCAACCCAAATGGTTCATCATGCCGATGGATCATGGACAGAGAGCAGCTCCCCTATTCGTGTAGGATATGAAACACCCGGCTCTACATGCGCAACTTGGGCACCCACGAATGCCGTATGGGTTCCAAGGAAGTTTCATGTTATTGAAGCCATGCCAAAAGATCCTTATTACGCTTCGGGAAAGGCTGTATACTGGGTTGATACAAAAACAGGAATGATATCTTATAAGTTCATATATGAAAGAGGTGGAGATTTTCGGAAAGGCATAGCTATTTTTTTGTCTCATGTCAGATGGGGTGACAGTTGTGGGGTTCAGGGTAATTGTTCTCATTTGTTTATTGACGAGAAGCTCAAGCACGCTACGCTTATCAGAGGCGGATGCGGAAAGCTTAAGGAGTCCGTAACTGAGTTGAGAAATATTTTTAACTCCCCGAAAATTAATCCAAGGAAGCTGAGTGTGGAGAATATGAAGGTTTTAACAAAATAGGCTTGTTTTTATATGTGTTTTGACCTGATTTTTAATGCTGCAGGAAGTCACAAAAATGGAGGCTATAGAGTATGTTTAAAGGACGAGTTGTTTCTTTTTTTCTTTTTTGTTTTATATATGTTTTTGGGTTGCAAGGCGCATATGCAGACAACCCTAACTGGAAAGCAGATCAGGATGCCTTGTTTAAAGAACTTGGTGTAAAATCGGGAGATGCTATAACTAAAAGCAAAAAGGATCTGGAAAAGGCAAAAAAACTGCTGCCTGAAAAGCTGTATGAATGGTTTGCTCGGGGAGATTTAATGGACCTTGAGATAAAGGCATTTAAATACGACACTTCCGATGATGAATACTGGCAAAAGAAGAGCAGGGAGAATAAAGGGAAATATGCCATTACTGAGGAAGGTAATATGGTAGATGTTTCAACAGGCAAACATCCTGTTTTTGTTAACGGTTTGCCTTTCTCCGATTCGGAGATAGGCATAGATATTCCATACTCAGGTCAAAAAGTAATGTATAACAGAAACCTTAGTTTAAGGAGGATAGAAGCCCAGAGGCATGATCACGTTATTTTATGGGTAGATTTTGACAGAGGGCTTGAAAGAGTGGTTCAGGCCTCCTGGCTGGAATACTATTATTGGGGCAGAAAGGGCGGCCCTGTAAAAAATCCTGAAGGATTAGAGTTCAGGAGTCTGAACGTAGCCTACTCTCCCTTTGATATGGCTGGCACTGCTTCGATTTCATTCAGAACTCTTGGGGCAAAGGAGGATCAGCTTTATGTGTATGTCCCATCAATAAGAAGGGTTAAAAGGCTCTCCGGAGCAAACAGGTCGGATCCGTATATGGGTTCAGAGTGTACTCTTGATGATGCATTCGGCTGGAACGGACTTATCGCTTCCATGGATTGGAAATATAAGGGGGAAAAGGCATCTCTTCTCTGGACTCTTGACTGGGCGGCAGAGCATTCATTCCAAATGGAACAACAGGCAGACGGATCATGGGTAAGCGTTACACCTCCTTTTCGTGCCGGATTTGAAACGCCAGGCTCCAAATGTGCGACATGGGCTCCCACTAATTCTGTATGGATTCCAAGGATGTTTCATGTTTTTGAAGCCATGCCAAAGGATCCTTATTACGCTTCAGGAAAGGTTGAATACTGGGTGGATGCAGAATCAAATCAGGTATCTTATAAGTTTGTTTATGATAAATCCGGAAAATTCTGGAAAGGTCTGACACTTATGACAGCACACGTTACATGGGCAGACAGCTATGGAAAATTAGGTGCTCTTTGTCATTTCACCTGTGATGACAAGCTCAAACACGCCACTGTTATCAGAGGCGGATGCGGAAAAATTAACGATTCCGTATTTGAGCTGAGAAATGTTTTTAACTCCCGTAAAATTACTCCAAGGGCGCTGAGCGTAGAGAAGATGAAGATGTTGACAAAATAATAGTTTTTGGCTGTTTTTCTAAACAGGAAAACGGTAAAATGCTCTTTCATTTTTTGTTGTGCCCGTCAGGGCATGTTGGTTATTGAAAGAAATAAGATAAGTAGACAATTAATCCGAATTTTTCATAAAGAACATCGTGAGAAATTCGGGTTAGTTTTTTTCAACCCATCTCTTTTTTTCTTGACACAATAATGTGTGTAGAATATTATTAAAAATAATGATTTCTCTTCATTAAATAGAACAGACTCAAAACATTACAAGCCTTTTTAGTCTTATCCCCTGCGACCACTCTTATTAACAGGTCTGATTTTTTATAGCAAAAGATTTAAAAAACATATTGTCTTATCAATTAGATAGATAATTTTTATTAATCTTTTTAAAAAATTAGGGAGGAAAACAAGATGTGTAAAAGACTAATTGTATCAGTTTTTGTTTTTTGTCTTATATTCGTTTTTGGGTTACAACCCTCATATGCAGACAATCCTGACTGGGAGGCAGATCAGGATGCCCTGTTTGAAGAGCTCGGTGTAAAACCCGGGGAGACTTTTACCAGGTCTGAAGAAGACCTTGTTAGAGTAAAACCGATGCTGCCGGAGAAACTGTATGACTGGTTTGAAAGGGGAGATTTAGGACCTATAAAGATAAGAGCTTATAAGTACGATAGAAGCCACGATGCTTACTGGCAAAGAGTGAGCGCTGAAAACAGAGGGAAATATACCATTGATGAAGAGGGCAGAATTATAGATCTTGCAACAGGAGAATACCCTGTTTTTGTTAATGGCGAGCCTTTTCCTGAAGATGAAATATCGGTAGATATTCCGGATTCAGGGTCCAAGGTAATGTACAACAGGCTTCTTTATAAAGGCAGAACAGGCACCAGCAAGAATGAGCATATTGTTTTATGGGTAGACTTTGAAAGGGGGCTTGAAAGAACGGTTCAATGCTACTGGGCAACCTATTATTACTGGGGCAGAAAAGGCGGCGCTGTAAAAAATCCTGAAAAACTCGAGATGAGGGATCTGACCGTAGCTGTGGCCCCCTTTGATATGGCAGGCACTGCTCAGCTTTCAATAAGAACCCTTGGCACAAAAGACGACCAGGTTTATGCGTATGTTCCTGCAATAAGAAGGGTCAAGAGACTCTCAGGAGCAAACAGATCAGACCCGTATATGGGCTCGGAGTGTGTTTTTGACGATGCATTCGGCTGGAACGGACTCAACGCTTCCATGACCTGGACATATCTCGGGAGAAAGACAGCTCTGTGCTGGATGGTTGACTGGACAGTAGAGCATGGACTTCAGATGGATCACAATTCTGACGGATCATGGTCGGTCGGTGCGCCTACTTTTAAATTCGGATTTGAAGTCCCAGGTTCAACATGCGCTAACTGGGCACCTGTAAACGATGTATGGGTTCCGCAGAAATTTCATGTTGTAAGAGCTGTTCCAAAAGATCCCTATTATAATGCAGGAGTCATAGAGTTCTGGATTGATATTGAATCTAAATTTATTTTCTATAAGTGGACATGGGACAGGGCAGGTGATTACTGGAAGGGGTTAACCTTGTCCGCAATGTATGTAAAATGGGCAGACAGTTACGGAATGCAGGTCATCAACAGTGATATACTCTGTGATGACAAACTCAAGCACGCCACTCTTATACCAACCAGCTGCGGAAAGGTTTATGGTTCCTCAGTTGATATGAAAACCTATTTTAATTTACCGAAAATTAGCCCGAGAATGCTGACTGTTGAAAAGATGAAGATGTGGACTAAATAGTTTTGACTTATATTGGTTAATTTTTTTATATTGTAAAATATAAAAAAAACTTATAGCCTGTTATAAAGGCTGATAAGGAATTTTAAAAAAAAGGGAATGTCTGTCTTGTGGCGGGTGTTCCTTTTTTTAATTATGCTTCTGTCAAAAGCACTTAAACTTTTATTTGTTAAAAAAATGGGAAAGGAGGTACTGGTTTAAAAATTATAAATTTTGGTTTTTTTTAATGTTGAAGGATAATTTAAATAAACGAAAAAGATTTAAAGATTTAAAGATTTAAGAGGTGAAAAAGATGTTTAGAAGATTAATTACAGTAGCTTGTGTTTTGTGTCTTGTATCTGCTTTTGGTTTGCAAGGTTCATATGCGGATAATCCTAACTGGAAGGCAGATCAGGATGCCTTGTTTAAAGAGCTTGGTGTAAAACAGGGGGAGACTTTTACCAGGTCTAAAGAAGATCTTGTTAGACTAAAACCCATGCTGCCGGAAAGACTGTATGACTGGTTTGCAAGGGGAGATTTGGCGGATATAAAGGTAAAAGCTTTTAAATACGATACTTCTCATGATGCCTACTGGCAAAGAGTGAGTGCTGAAAACAAAGGGAAATATACCATTGCTGAAAGTGGCAGAATTATAGATGTCGCAACAGGCGACTATCCTGTTTTTGTTAATGGCGAGCCTTTTGCTGAAGATGAAATAGGTCTGGATATTCCGAATTCAGCTTCCAAGGTAATGTACAACAGGCTTCTTTATAAAGGCAGAACAGGGACCAGCAAGCACGAGCATATTGTTTTATGGGTAGATTATAACAGGGGGCTTGAAAGAACAGTTCAATGTTTCTGGGCTACCTATTATTACTGGGGCAGAAAAGGCGGTCCTGTAAAAAATCCTGAAAAACTTGAGATGAGGGATCTGACTGTAGCTGTTGCCCCTTTTGACATGGCAGGCACAGCTCAGCTTTCAATAAGAACCCTTGGCACAAAAGACGACCAGGTTTATGCATATATTCCAGCAATAAGAAGAGTGAAAAGGCTTTCAGGCGCAAACAGGTCAGACCCGTATATGGGTTCGGAAGCTATATTTGACGATGCATTCGGCTGGAACGGACTTAATGCTTCCATGAACTGGACATACCTTGGGAGAAAGACAGCTCTTTGCTGGCTGGTTGACTGGACTACAGAGCATGGAGTCCAGATGGACCACAACGCTGACGGATCATGGTCGGTCTCTGCTCCTACTTTTAAATACGGATTTGAAGTTCCCGGTTCTAAATGCGCTACATGGGCGCCTGTAAACTCAGTCTGGGCTCCCAGGAAATTTCATGTTGTAAAAGCTGTTCCCAAAGATCCCTATTATAATGCAGGAGCCATAGAGTTCTGGGTTGACCTTGAATCTAAATTTATCGTCTACAAGTGGACATGGGACAGGGCAGGCGATTACTGGAAGGGGCTTTGTCTTACGCCACAGCATGTAAGGTGGGCGGATAGCTATGGATTTCAGGCTCTCAGCAGCAATACAATTTGTGATGACAAGCTGAAACACGCAACTATTGTTGTTGGCGGATGCGGAAAGCTGCACGGTTCCTCAGTTGATATGAAGACTACTTATGACTTACCGAAAATTACCCCGAGAATGCTGACAGTTGAAAAGATAAAGATGTGGACTAAATAGTTTTAACTTATATTTTTTATTGTAAAAATTATGATAAGAAGCTATAAGATAAAGGACAGGTATTTTAAAATGCCTGTCCTTTATTTATTTGTAAATGGAGACAAAAGATGACAGTGCTTATAAGAATTCCCGGTTCATTAAAAAGATGGTTTAATGGCAGCGAAACTGCTGAATGTGAGTGTTTTTCGGTTAAGGAATGTGTTGAAGACCTTGAAGAACAGTTTTCCGGTATGAAAGACAGACTGATAGATGCAAATAATGAGGTTACATCTGTTATGATATTTCTTAACGGAGATAATGTTTTAAAACTCGATGGTCTTGAAACCTCTTTAAAAGACGGCGACGAGCTGAGCATTATGCCTCTCGCTGCCGGAGGATAGTATAGGAGGAGATTTTATGATAATAGACAAACCGGAATCAAAATTTATCTTTATATTTAACAGGATGACCGCAACCTATGGGAACAGTTATACTGTTCATAACGACCGCCCCTTAACAAACAGCGAAGTGCTGAAATCCTGGGGCAAGTGCCTTATTCTCGGCACAAGACCCTGGCTTGATGATCTTGCAAAAAAACTCGATTCTTATGTTGAGGAAGAAATAATTCCATGTGTAAAATATGACCGAGAGCCTTCAAAAAATCTCGGTATAGAAGAATGTGTTATGATGGCATACTGCCATATTGAAAGGCGTGAGGAAATCTGGCGTATTTTCAGCAAGTTCGGTTCGGATTACAAGGCATGGGTTTCTGAAAAGGAGACCATGGAGCTTTGGGAGCCAGGCGGGCCTATTATGGAAAGATGGCTCAATACAACAAATTTTGATAAAGAAACAAAGGAAAAGATAAGGGATAACGCCAGGCAGCGGTTTGATTATCTTGAAAATCATCCCAATGATATCTTTAAGCCCCTTGCCCAGTAATTTTTTTAAACAAGGTTTTTTTTTATAGATGCGGGAAAAAATTTCTAAGATGCTTGCCATGTCTGAAATTTATCATGCGGCAGATATCTCCGGTATCATGATAGATGCTCTCAAGAACGGAATATGGCCTGAAAATCTTGTTAGAAACAGCTCTGTTATTACCCCCAGCGAGCAAATATCCCTGCTGAAATCTAAAATTGCTATTGTCGGGCTTGGGGGGCTGGGAGGATATCTTGCCACCCTTGCAGCACGTGCCGGCATAGGTGGAATGAGTCTGTCGGACGGTGATTCCTTCAGCCCAGGCAACCTTAACAGACAGGTTCTGTGCACAAAAGAGACTATGGGCAAGAACAAGGCAAGGGTGGCATCTGATGTCTGCCTTTTGATTAATCCTGCATTAAAAACCCGGGTATGGGAGACAAATTTTAGAAAAGAGAACTCCACAGATATTCTTGAAGGGGTCGATCTTGTAATGGACGGGCTTGATCAGGTGAAAACGCGCAAGCTTCTTTTTTCCAGCGCTGTTTCTGCCAATATCCCTTTTATTCATGGCGCAGTTTCAGGATTGTCCGGACAGACGGCAACATTTATGCCTGATCACCCTGAAGCTATGGATAGTCTTTATCCTGAAAACATCAGACTGCCGGCGGCTCCTTCAGTCTTGTCACCTGTGGTTGCGGTAATTGCAGGTTTGCAGGTACAGGAAGCCATCCGGTTTTTATGCGGCAGATCTCCTGAAAATTCCGGAAAACTGATATTCTATGACGGCGTTAAAATGGAATTTCAGAAGGTTAATTTGTAAGAGCCGTTCCTGTGCCGCAGTTTTTAGCGGTGCAGGAACAA
>CAYZXU010000009.1:14422-37060 GCA_964482535.1 uncultured Desulfobacteraceae bacterium
GGCATTTCAGACCGAAGACGTAGGCACTTTACTTCGAGGGCTGAATAACGCCGTTTTTGAGCTATATTTTTAGCGGTACAGGAACAAGGCATTTCAGACCGAAGACGTAGGCACTTTACTTCGAGGGCTGAATAACGCCGTTCCTGTGCCGCTAAAGTCTCCAGAAGGTTATGCCTGTTTTTTTGACCTGCTCTATATCAAGAAATGATTTCACATCTATTAAACATCCGCCAGGGGCAAGCATCTTAATAAAAGTTTCAATATTTTTTTGCCTGTACTCTTCATGTGCAACGGCTATAATCAGGGCATCAAGATCATTCATCTCATCCAGTTCATGCAGGGAAACCCCAAGGAGCCGTACGGCTTCGGCGGGCTCAGCCTTTGGATCATGCGCTAACACCTCTATGCCGTAAGTTTCAAGCTCGTTTATTATATCAACTACTTTGGAGTTTCTCAGATCAGGGCAGTCCTCCTTGAATGTAAGCCCCAGAATGCCAATACGGGCTCCTACTGCATTCTGACCTGATTTCAGCATCAGTTTTACTGTTTTTTCAGCTATGAATTTGCCCATATTATCATTAATTCTCCTGCCTGCAAGAATTACCTCGGGATGATACCCTTCTGTTTCAGCTTTGTATGTGAGATAGTAAGGATCCACACCTATGCAGTGCCCTCCCACAAGTCCGGGTCTGAACGGCAGAAAGTTCCACTTTGTTCCTGCTGCTTCAAGAACATTTATGGTGTCTATTCCCAGCCTGTCAAAGATTACTGCCAGTTCATTCATTAGGGCAATGTTAAGATCCCTCTGGGTATTTTCAATAACTTTTGCAGCTTCTGCTTCCTTTATGGATGAAGCCTTATAAACTCCTGCATCCACAATGGCCTCATATATGGCGGCTGTTTTTTCAAGTGTTTCAGTATCGTCTCCAGATACAACTTTTATAATGCTGGTTAATGTATGCTTTTTATCACCAGGGTTAATACGTTCCGGAGAGTAGCCCACATGAAAGTCAAGTTTCCATTTGAGGCCTGATTCTTTTTCAAGAATTGGAACGCAAACATCTTCTGTAACGCCTGGATAAACAGTTGATTCAAAGATGACAACCGCCCCTTTTTTCATGTGCCTGCCCGCTGTTTCCGTGGCACCTTTAACCGGTCTTAGATCCGGCTGACGCGCTGCGTCTATGGGGGTTGGAACCGCCACAATAATAAAATCAGCAGCAGATATTTTTTCAGGATCAGAAGTACAGGCCAAAAATTTTGCATCGGCAAGCTCTTTTGTAGAGACTTCTCCGGTGGGGTCTATATGATTTTTGTAGCTTTCAATTATCTTGCTGTTTAGATCAAATCCTGTGGTGGGATATTTTTTGCCGAATTCAACGGCAAGGGGAAGACCAACATACCCAAGACCTATAACTGCGATTGTTGTTTCAGAGCTGATTTTTATTTTGGTGTTCATTATGGCTCCTTTGGATAAAAGTTTGACCTGTGTTGACAGTTGTTGAGCTTGTGCGATGATTTTAACCGTAAACCGTTCTTCTATATAAAGCCCTTTTGTGTAATAAAAAGCTGTATAGCCTGTGCCGCCTCATTAGGCGTAATATCTGTTGTGTCTATAATTACCTCCGGAATTTCCGGAGCTTCATAGGGATCATCCACGCCGGTAAATCCTTTGATCAACCCTGCCCTGGCTTTAGCATACATGCCTTTTCTATCCCTTTTTTCGCATTCCTTTAACGGTGTTGCAACATATATTTCTATGAATCCGCCGTAAGCCTCTATCTGTTTTCTTATTTCATTTCTTGTGGAGGAATAGGGCGCTATGGGTGCACATATGGCAATTCCTCTGTTTTTTGTAATTTCGCTTGCAACGTATCCGATTCTTCTCACATTGATATCCCTGTGTTTTCGTGAAAAATTCAGCTCACTTGAAAGATTTTTTCTAACGATATCACCATCCAAAAGGGTTACCGGACGATTGCCGGTTTCCAGGAACCTGGAATATAGTATCCTTGCAATTGTTGATTTTCCTGCCCCTGAAAGTCCTGTAAAAAATACTGTAAAACCCTGTTGCTCTGGTGGAGGGTATGCTTTTTGAAGCTCTTTAACAACTTCAGGAAAGGTTGCCCAGTCCGGAATTTTTCTGCCATGTCTTATCCTTTTTCTGATATCTGAATCTGAAAGGGATATGGTTTCCGTTTCATCGGGAACCTGGCTTGCAAAACAGTATTCATCTTCAAAGGGAAGATAGACAATCTCTTCAAAGGCAATAATTGAGACGCCTGTCTCTTTGCTGTACTTTTCAGTTAAAATTGCTGCTTCATTTTTTTTATAAAATGGTTCCCCCTTTAAATTAAGGTTCGGAGGACTTGCATGATCGCTACCCACGATAAAATGTGTGCACCCGTAATTTCTAACAATAATGGAATGAAGCAAAGCGCTTCTGGGTCCGGCTGTTCTAAAGGAAAGGGGAAGAAGATTCAGAATAAAAGAATCTGCAGGATAACGACCGGCTATTTGACGATAACACCTGAGCCTTGTATAGTGGTCAAAATCACCCGGTCCACTTACGCCTGTGCACGGAAGAATAAGAAGGTTTGCCCTGGCCTTGCGCATTGCCATGATTGTCATTTCAAATTGAGGTCGGTGAATCGGATTTCTTGTGTGAAACCCCACCACTTTCTGCCAACCCAGTTTTTTATATATTGCCCTGACCTCTTTGGGAGTCATTCGCATCTGTTTGGAATCATAATGAAGGGGCAGGCTTAAAACTTCAAGACTCCCTCCGACATAAAAGCCGCCTGATCTGTTTGTGAGAAGATATACCCCGGGATGAGAGGTGTCTGTTGTTCCGTAAATAGATAAGGCCTCCTTTTTACGGTCATACCTCCAGATGCTTTTAATCTGCATTATTGCAAGGAGAAAACCTTCGGGGTCGCGTATGGCTGCATATTCTGCATCTTTAAGCTCCTTTGCTTTTTTTTCATCTATGTCAAGGCATATGGGAACAGGCCATAACAGCCCGTTTTTAAGGCACATATTCTCTAATACAGAAACATAATCCGCTTTTGTCATAAAACCTTTGAGAGGGGAGAACGCTCCGGATGCAAGCAGTTCAAAATCGCATATCTGCCTGTCATTTAAAGAAATATCAGGAAGGTTAAGGGCAATTTCTTTAAGCTCGATTATACGGTTTTCATCTGCGAGAAGATCTACAAGTTTTCCCCCGTATGGTTCAACTGATGAGCCTGGCATGCATTAACCTCCTTGTTTTTTTATTTTATACTTGAAATTTGACTTATAAATGGATAAAATTTATTTTTTGTAAACCGTAAACCGTAAACCGTAAACCGTAAACCGTAAACCGTAAATCGACCTGACATGCGTTTTGATCAAAATCCATTATTTAGAAGAGCAATAATTCCCTGGTATGATTCAAATACATTATGCATCATAGTAATTGTATTAATGTTTTTTGTCTTCTTGTTCAGTGTTGCAGGTATACTCGTTGCTTTTGAAAACATTGATTATCGAAACTGCCTGTGGCTTCCAGAGCTGCTGATAATATTAAGCGGCTCGGTTTTTATTTTAACTTCTATCCGCCTTTCAAAAAGGCACAGGTGATTAAAATAATTATTTTTTCAGGTCAGGGGAACATATCAGTTCAATAAAAGAATATGTTATCCTTGCGGTTACCCCCCAAATATTAAACCGGCTATCAAGGCCGTTAACAGGGTAAACCGTTTTGAGAAAATCAGGCATGACCTCATGATAGTTGTTTGATCTGTGAATATTTACAAGGCTTTTAATTGGAACTTTTATAACCTCTGCTATCTCTGTTGGGTCACATTTGATAACCCCTTTTTCATCCCATATTCCAGTGAACACTTCTATGTCCCTTTGATTTATAGTCTGAAAATGCCCCATTGAACTTATAAACTCAATCTGGGCTTTGTCAATATTAAGTTCTTCATACAGTTCGCGGTAAGCTGCATCAATGGGAGCGGGATCCTCCTCGTCCACATGCCCTCCTGGAAGGGCAACCTGGTTGCTCCAGGGGTAGCCTTCGTTTTCTGATTTCAGGATAAAGAGTATTTCAGGCTCATCTTTGTTGAAAATAAGTAGAAAAACGCATGTTGCGTGGTGGTGTGTCCCCTCAGGAGGGGCTGGATGATTTGCGTTTTTTATAATTTTTTTTATGTGTGAAAAATGATCCATTTTTTAACAAAATCAGGGCTAATTTTTCGTTGTAGATGGTTGCTGCAGGGTCTGCAAAATATGAACCAGGTTTTCAGGAGATATATAGCCTGGTCTTCTATATAAGACTTCACCTTTTTCAGAAATAAAGATGTTGTCGGGAAGCCCCCTGACGCTGTATTCAAGTGCGGTTTTTTTTTCTATGTCGCAGTCTACTTTAACGGATATGTAGTTTTTGCTAAGCTGCTCTATTACAGAAGGTTCCTTAAAAGTCTTCTCATCCATCATCACACAGTACCTGCACCAGCTGGCTGAAAAATGAATATATACTGTTTTACCCGTGCTTTTTCCAAGAGCTATCCCCTTATCATATTTATGCCATTTAATAGTATCGTTTGAGGCAAGGCCTGATGAACATGCACAAAAGGTACAGATGAAAAAAATAATAGAAAGGATTTTGAATTTTTGATTAATCATAAACAGTTTTCTCCATGTAGACATGAAATTAATATTTGAAAATTAGTATAAGACCCACAAGAATTAAGAGCACTCCCGACGTGATGTTTACATATCTTAAAATTTTTGTGGCTCTTTTTAAAAAATCAAGTATGTAATTAATGAAAAATGATAAAATTATAAATGGGATTGCAAGACCTGTGGAAAATATGCACAGAAGAATAACGCCACGGGATACTGTCTCCTGATTTGACGCAATAATAAGAATTGAGCCGAGGAGAGGTCCTATGCATGGTGTCCAGCCTGCACCAAAAGCCATCCCGATTAAAAATGTTCCGAAAAAGTGCAAAGGTTTTTTTACCAGGTGTATTCTTTTTTCAAAATCAAGGCTTTTTATTTTAATTAACCCTGTTAAATATATGCCGAATATCAGAATTAAAATTCCGCCGGTAATTCTTATGGGAGTCTTGTATTGAAATGCCAGACCTCCGATAAATGAAGCTGAAGCACCAAGAAGAATAAATATAAATGAAAAGCCTGCAACAAATGAGAGGGTGGACAGAAAAACTTTTTTTCTGATTTTTAAATTATGACTCTCTGTGAGCTCTTCTAATGTAAAACCTGTTATAAATGTGAAATAAGCCGGCAGGAGCGGTAGCACACATGGTGAAAAAAATGAAAAAATGCCGGCAATAAAGGCGGCGCTGTATGTAACTGTCTCATTAATCATGTTTAACCGGTTTTTTTGAGTAAAAAAGTATCATTATCCCGGGAATGAGTATCAGCAAATCCCTTGCAATGTGCATTATCTGTGAACCTTTTTCCATGTGGGCAGATGTTGTAAAGCACCCACAGCTTATATCTAATCCCCTGTAAATGTTGAATATGAAAAGAAAAATAAACACGATCATCATTATGTCAATAATCAGAGCACTTCCCTTAGTATAAATATCTGTTATAAGGAGGATTCCGCAGAGTGCCTCTGTGCAGGGGAGTATTATAGCCACAGGATTTATTAATGCCCCAGGGAGAATCCTGTAGTTGTGGATAATGTCGGCAAAATTCCCTGGATTCAATATCTTGTCCCAGCTTGCCCAGATAAAAATAATGCCGATTAATATGCGTAATGCCGTATACACATAGCTGCCGGCAAAAATGTTTTTTAAAGATATCATTTATGAATTTGTTTCTGCAATCCTGAGAGTGTCGTAATAAACCTTGATAATCTTTGAATAATCAACCGATTTTCTTTTTTGCCATAAAGAGGTTTTTTTACCTTCTTCAACAAAACCGGATGAAACCAGGGAGTATAAGATCTTATAACCGATAAATTCGTCCAAGCCGCTTGATTTAATAACCTGTTTGACTGTTTTTTTCCCATTAATAATTGAAAGTATATGCCATTCTTTTAGATTAAGCATAATCTCTTTTTTGTTTTTGATTGATTCTGAAATTTGAAAAACCAGACTTTCTCTGGAAATATGTTTTTTTAAAACAGACATTTCGTCAATGCGTCTTGATGCTTCAAGAATCAGACTCATGGTATTCAGCTTCGTTTCAACTATTCTGTTTAGATCCAGCGTACTGTCAACGTATTCGAATTCACCATCCGGCCACAGGAAAAGGTCGTATAATATTTCCTCCACCTGTTTATTGCTGATTTTTTTAAGTGTTTGTAAAGAGATGTATCCTTTTTCAACCAGTACCTTGCCGATGGCATCATTCTTAACCTTTCCAATATGAAGACATTCTTCAAGCTGCTCTTTGGTGATTATTCTGTCATTTACCAGAATAGAACCGAGGCGGAATTCTTTTTGTGTCCCCATTGCATAAATAATGGCGCCATTATTTATTATAACCTTTACCCTTTTTTTATTGCTTTTTATATGCAACAGACCGGTTTTCTGGTCATTAGATAAAAATTGCAGAACGCTTGATAAAGGAAATGCTTCCAGATTGCCTTTAAGTGACATGCCAACTCCATTGAAAAAATTAAATATTTTTTACGACGCCATCAACCTTGATAAACTCATAAAAAGTAAAAGCGATGGCTAAGTAAAAATTTTCATATACAAGGCATAGTGGTTGACCATGCGTGAAGGTATACATGTAGTATTCCGAACGTATGGTCAAACGCTATAACGCAGTATATGGAAACTTTTTACGACGCCATCAACCTTATTTTTACCGAGTTTGAGTGAGCATCAAGCCCCTCTGTATCCGCCAGTCTGATTATGTCGTCCGCTTCTTCCTGAAATGCTTTCTTTGAATAATGTATAATGCTTGTTTTTTTTATAAAGCGGTCAACAGAAAGCGCTGATGAAAATCTTGCTGTTCCTGCCGTTGGCAGCACATGGTTTGGTCCTGCAACGTAGTCTCCCACGGCTTCAGGGGTATGGTGACCAAGAAAAACAGCCCCTGCGTTTTTTATCTGTCCTAAATAGTCAAAGGGGTTTTCCACCTGAAGTTCCAGATGTTCAGGGGCTATCATGTTTGATAGATTAACTGCCGAGTCAATCTGCTTTGTTATAATAATAGCTCCGTAATTTGAGATGGATTTTTTGGCGATCTCTTTGCGCCCAAGGTTTTCAATCTGTTTTTTCAGACAGCCCTTGACAGCCTCTGCGATTTTTGTCGAATCTGTAACGAGTATTGAAGATGCGAGTTCGTCATGTTCAGCCTGGGAAAGAAGATCTGCCGCTATAAAATCAGGATTTGCCGTACTGTCTGCTATAACAAGAATTTCACTGGGACCTGCTATCATGTCTATACCCACGGTGCCGCTGACAATTTTTTTTGCAATTGTAACATAAATATTGCCTGGCCCAACAATAACGTTAACCTTAGGGATTGTTTCTGTTCCGTATGCAAGAGCTGCAATCGCCCATGCGCTCCCCACCTTGTATATGTTATCAACTCCGACTCTTTTAGCTGCCGCAAGAATATGCGGGTTAATGGTCCCGTCTTTTCTTGGCGGTGTTGCGATGGCTATGTTTTTTACTCCGGCAATCCTGGCAGGAATGACCCCCATGAGAACTGAAGAGACAAGGGGCGTGTCGCCGCTCCTTCCGCCGGGGACATAAACTCCAGCCGCTTCAACAGGATTTACAAGCTGCCCTGTGATTCTTCCTTTTTTTTTGGCGGTTATCCATGATTTGCATGATTCGTTTTCATGAAATGCCTTTATCTGGGTCGCAGCGCGGTCTAAAGACCTGATAAAATTTTTATCGACTTTTTTGACTGCATCTTCTATTTCACTATTTGTAACTTTAATGGTTTTTTCGGTTAATTCAGATGAATCAAAACGGTTTGTATATTCCATAAGCGCTTTATCGCCATTTTTTTTGACATTTTCTATGATACGTGTAACTTCAAGGCTGTCTTCTTCTTTAACTTCAAGGTTACGATTTATTATAGAGTCTATTATTTTGTCAGCAGATTTTGAAGGATAATTGCAGGTTTTAATCATTGTACGTCCTGTTTGAAAAATTAGTATTTTATCAGTGATATTACACTATTTATAGAAAAAACAGTGTAAAATTAAGAACTAAAGACAATTTTTTTAAGAAAATTAATATATAGAATTATTAATGCAAGGAAACCGTATTGTCAACAGTATAGACAAGGCATACCTTGTCCATGCAACCTTTTACGCCAAATATAAAAATCCCTAAATATATTATAAAGTTATAAATTAAAAAATTTTAAAATGATAAGGCAACCTGTAAAAAGAGATATCTTGCATATTGACATGGATGCTTTTTATGCTTCTGTTGAATGTATAGATAAACCGGAACTGGCCGGTAAACCGGTCATTGTAGGGGGAAAGTGTAACCGTGGCGTTGTGTCGGCTGCGTCTTATGCCGCGAGGGAGCATGGCATTCATTCTGCGATGCCTGTTTTTAAGGCAAGGCAGTTGTGTCCTGACGGGATATTTTTGCCTGTGCGGATGCAGCGCTATAAGCAGGTAGCCATGCAGATTATGAAAATTTTGAGGGGATATTCTCCATTAATGGAACAGGCCTCAGTTGATGAAGCATATCTTGATATTACAGGCACCTCAAAATTGTTTGGGTCCCCGGAAATTGTTGCAAAAAATATTAAACATAATATTTTTGAAAAAATCGGTCTGACCTGTTCGGTGGGAATTGCGTCTAATAAATTTTTGGCAAAGATTGCTTCTGATTTGAAAAAACCGGGCGGTCTGGTGCAAATTGATGATGCTGAAGTTACAGAATTTATGCGAACGCTGCCGGTTGGTAAAATCCCGGGGGTAGGAAGCCGAACCCTTGAAATTTTGCATAGCTATGGTGTCGAGACAGGCTCTGATATTTTAAAATTTTCTGAAAAATTTTGGACGGATCGTTTTGGCAAGGCGGGCAGAATATTGTTTGATCATGCCAAAGGTATTGATAACATTCCCGTTGTATCTATATCCAGACCAAAATCATTTAGTGCTGAAGTAACACTTTTTAACAATACAAGCTCGTTACCGGAACTTAAAAACTATTTGTTTAATCAGGCTGAAAGAGTATGCCGTGATTTAAGAAAACATGAATACGGAGGCCGGACTATTACTCTTAAAGTTAAATTTGCTGATTTTAAATTGCTAACCCGCAGTCGTAGTTTGCCATTTCACACAAGCAGTACAGTAATTGTTTTTGAGATGGCTTCAGTGTTGCTGGATGAAATGAATCTGAATCGGAGAATCCGACTGATAGGCCTGGGGGTATCAAAATTAACCCGTGGTGCCCGTCAAATTGTTTTATTTGGCGACAAAAAAAATGAAAAACAGGAAAAGCTGGATCAGGTAATTGACAAAATCCATAAAGCCTTTGGCCAGGAAATTATAAACAGGGGAGCCGGTTTCAAAATGTTTAATTCCGTTAGAGGCCAAGGAAAACAAAAAAAATATTTTTAAAGCCGGTTTTTGATGAAAGTGTAATGTTACTGGTCATAAATATTACTGTTTGACATTTAAATGATACTTTAGTGTTATAAGTACAAAAAAAATGATTAAAAATATTAGGAGGAAGTTGTATGAGTGAAAATAGGATTTATAACTTTAATGCAGGGCCTGCGGCTCTTCCTGTTGAAGTTCTGGAAGAGATTAAGGACTCTTTTTTAAACTATTCAGGGTCGGGAATGTCGGTTGTAGAGGTCAGTCACAGATCCAAATGGTTTGATGCTATAATCAATGACGCTGTTGAAAGAACAAAACGGATTCTTAAACTTGATGACAGGTTTAAGGTGCTTTTTATTCAGGGTGGGGCAAGTATGCAGTTTTGCATGATGCCTATGAATTTTCTTTCAGACGGTAAATCCGCCGACTATATTAACACGGGAACATGGTCAACCAAAGCCATTAAGGAAGCTGAGATACAGGGAAAGAAAATAAATGTTGCAGCATCATCAGAGGATAAAAATTTTTCATATATTCCTGACCGGTTGAATTTAAACAAGGATGCTGTTTATGTGCATTTAACTTCAAATAATACCATAAAAGGAACCCAGTGGGCTTCATTTCCCGAAACAGGTGGTGTGCCGATTTTTTCTGACATGTCATCTGATATTATGAGCAGAACTTTGGATGTGGATAAGTTCGGTCTGATATATGCCGGCGCACAGAAAAATATAGGACCTGCGGGTGTATGCATGGTTATTGTGCGTGATGATATACTGGCGATGGCCCAGGAGAATCTTCCATCCATGCTTAAATACAACACCTATGCCGATAAAAACTCCATGTATAATACCCCACCGTGTTTTGCAATCTATTCTGTCCAGCTTGTGTTGAAATGGCTGGAAGACAAGATAGGCGGAATCGAAAAGATGGAAGAGTTAAACAGGAAAAAAGCCAGGCTTCTTTACGATGTTTTGGATTCAGGTGAATTTTACTATGGCACTGCTGAAGCCGGCAGTCGTTCTTTGATGAATGTTACCTTCAGGCTTAAGGATGAAAAACTTGAAGGGGTTTTTATTGAAAAAGCTCTTGAAAACGGTTTTGGCGGACTTAAGGGGCATCGTTCCGTGGGAGGCTGCAGGGCATCGATTTATAATGCCACAAGCATGAAAGCCCTTGAAGCTCTTGTGGACTTCATGAAGACCTTTGAAAAAGATCATGGCTAAAGACATGTGATAAATGCGATTTTAAAGTTATATTTAATTATGAATGTCCCAATAATACAATATATAGTGTTAGTGTCATAGTGTGGTACACAGATATTGTTGTTTATTAATTTTATGCTTAATATCTGATAAAATTAAAAAATTATACTTCAAAAATACTTGACAAGGTTTTTGCTGAGTGCTAATTTGGCTCGGATTGGGTGGCATTATCATACTGATTTTAAAAGGTATTGTTGATTTTACTAAATCAAGGTTTAAAAAATTATTGTTGAGTCAGGATGTTATCTCGAGATTTCTAAAAATTGAACAGATAAGCCTGGACTTTGATGGATGAGATTTTGAGAAGGTCTTTGTAAGAAGGGAGGTGTAAAGAGGAACTATATTTATAATGTACTATTTTGTTTAAGAGAATGGATTGAATTTGTTTAAGAGAATGGATTGAAAGCTCAATTTTTTTTAAAAAATAATTAAATGCAAAATTAGGAGGTATATTTAATGCCAAGTTTTGTAATACAGGAAAAATGTGACGGCTGTAAAGGCGGGGATAAAACAGCATGTATGTATATTTGTCCCAATGATCTGATGGTTTTGGACCCAAATGCTATGAAGGCTTATAATCAGGAGCCTGATCAGTGTTGGGAATGTTTCTCATGTGTAAAAATTTGTCCCACACAGGCAATTGAAGTAAGAGGTTACTCTGACTTTGTGCCTCTTGGAAGCAGCATCATGCCTATGATGGGTACTGAAGATGTTATGTGGACATGTAAATTCAGGAATGGTCTTATCAAAAGATTTAAGTTCCCCATTCGCACAACAGCTGAAGGCACAGCTAATGCTTATCCGGATTTAAAAGGTAAGGATCTGGACAGTGAGCTTCTTTCCACTGAGGAAGCTGACGGAACTACACTTATGACACCTATAGCTATGGCTTAGGAACATTTACTAAAAGACTTTAAATGACCAAATTATAAATTTATTTATGTTAAGGAGGATATAATATGGCATTACCGAATAAACCCATGGGTGAACTCAAAGCCGTAAAAGATCCGGAAGTTGAAGAGCGCGAAGTTGATATTCTTATTGTAGGCGGCGGCATGGCAGCATGCGGAACAGCTTTTGAGATTAAAAAATGGGCAAGTGATGACACAAAAATTCTTTTGTGTGACAAGGCAGCCATGGAGAGAAGTGGCGCTGTGGCACAGGGTTTGTCTGCAATTAATACATATATTGGCGATAACACACCTGATGATTATGTTCGTATGGTTAGAAACGATCTTATGGGAATAGTTCGTGAAGACCTTATATTCGATCTTGGATGTCACGTTGATGATTCTGTTCATCTGTTTGAAGAATGGGGACTTCCCATGTGGAAAAAAACAGATGACGGCAAAAACCTTGACGGCAAGAAAGGTCTGAAACAGGGTTCTCTGAAATCAGGCGCTTCACCGGTTAGAACCGGTAAATGGCAGATAATGATCAACGGTGAATCATACAAGAGAATAGTTGCAGAAGCTGCAAAACTTGCTCTTGGTGATGATAATATAATAGAGCGCTTATTTATTGTTGAACTGCTGCTTGATGCCAACAAAGATAATCAGATTGCAGGCGCAGTCGGTTTTTCAGTGCGTGAAAACAAGATTTATATAATTAAATGCAAGACAATGATGGTTGCATGTGGCGGAGCTGTTAATATTTACCAGCCAAGAAGTGTTGGCGAGGGTAAAGGTCGCGCATGGTATCCTGTATGGAACGCAGGTTCCACATACACAATGTGTATGAAGGTTGGCGCTGAGCTTACAATGATGGAAAACCGTTTCACCCCGGCCCGTTTTAAAGATGGTTACGGTCCTGTTGGCGCATGGTTCCTTCTTTTTAAAGCAAAGGCATTAAACGGTCTTGGTGAAAACTATGCTGCAGGTGATGTTGCCAAAGCAGAGCTTGAAAGATATGCTCCATACGGAACAGCCGCAATAACACCAACATGCCTGAGAAATCATCTTATGCTTTTTGAGATGAAGGCAGGTCGCGGTCCGATTATAATGGACACAGTTACAGCACTTTCTGCACTGGGCGAAACAATGAGTAAAAAAGAGCTCAAGCATCTTGAATCAGAAGCATGGGAAGATTTTCTTGACATGACATGTGGTCAGGCAAATCTCTGGTGCGCTCAGGATTGCGAGCCGGAAAAGAAAAATTCAGAGCTTATGCCTACAGAACCATATCTTCTTGGTTCACATTCAGGCTGCTGCGGTCTCTGGACATCAGGACCTGATTTTGACTGGGTTCCTGATTCATACAAGGTTAAGGCTGCAAACGGCAAGATCTATAACCGTATGACTACAGTTGATGGTCTTTTTACTGCTGGTGACGGCGTTGGTGGCTCTGGTCATAAATTCTCATCAGGCTCCCATGCAGAAGGTCGTATCACTGCAAAGGCCATGGTTAGATTTGTCCGTGATAATGCAGATTTTACGCCTGCATTAACTCAGTCAACAGAAGAGCTGGTTGATATGGTTTATAAGCCTGTTCGTGTTTTCCTGGAAAATTATGAATATACAACAGCGGCCGACATTAATCCTAACTATGTAAAACCGTCAGGAATGGCACTCAGGTTAATGAAGGCAACCCATGAGTATGGTGCAGGAACAGCTACATACTATCAGACCAGCACCAAGTCCCTTGAGACTGTTATGGATCTTCTGCAGACAATGCGCGAAGATTGTGAGAGCCTCGCAGCAGGCGATCTCCATGAGCTCATGAGATGCTGGGAAATTATTCATCGAATCTGGACTGTTGAGGCTCATCTGCGTCATATCCAGTTCCGTAAGGAAACCCGTTATCCTGGATTCTACTATCAGGCAGACTATCCTGGACAGGATGATGAAAACTGGTTCTGTTTTACAAACTCTAAATATGATCCCAAGGAAGCAAAATGGGATGTATTTAAGAAAGACTATGTAAAGATTATTCCTGATTAATTTTGGAAATATTTTCTTAGTCTAACAAACTGCCTCCAGGCGCTATTTTTGGTGCCTGGAGGTTTTTGTTAATATGAATTTGTGTTGATTTTTTGCTTTGGGCGATATCCGGTTGGGTGATATCCGGTCATAGGTTTTTCGACCATAGGTTTTTGAGGTTGTAACTTTTTGCTTAAGGTTTTTATGATATCATAGAGCCGGCTCTTAAAATAGAAATTTTAAGCATAACGTTACGACAGTTTGACTTTAAAGGATATTGTTTAAAAAAAATTCTGTAAACAGAATTTATGAATATATTTAGACCCGAACGAAACGTATCAGTTTTTTTAATCAATTTAATAAATAATGCACGGAGGGAGAGCATGACAGACGACAAAGCGGCTCCGGTTAGCGGAAGCATTATGGTTGTTGGGGGAGGGATTAGTGGGTTAACTACTGCCCTTGAAGCTGCTGAAGTAGGCTATGAGGTTTTTCTTATAGAAAAAAATCCTTGCCTTGGAGGAAGAGTTGCGCAGCTTAATCAGTATTTTCCAAAGCTATGCCCACCGACCTGTGGTTTGGAGATCAATTTCAGAAGAATTAAAGATAATCCGAGAGTTAGGGTTTTGACTTTAAGTGAGGTTGAAAAGGTTGCCGGGGTTCCTGGAGATTATGATGTTACAGTCAGGGTTAATCCAAGGTATATCAATGAAAATTGCACATGTTGCGGAGAATGCGCCAAAGCTTGTGAGGCAGAGATTCCCAATGAGTTTAATTTCGGCATGAATAACAGAAAAAGGGCTTATCTGCCCCACGAGATGGCTTTTCCTGCTCGCTATGTTATTTCTCCCGAGGTCAAGGGAACAGATGACGAAAAGCGATGTATGGATGCCTGTAAATACGATGCCGTTGATTTTGATATGGAGACAAAGACCATTAATCTAAAAGTCGGCTCTGTTGTATGGACAACAGGCTGGGAACCCTATGATGCAGCAAAGATTGACAACCTGGGTTTTGGCAAGCACAAGAATATTATTACAAATATGATGCTTGAAAGGCTTGCATCTCCCAACGGTCCCACAAAGGGGAAGATATTGCGTCCATCTGATGACAAGGGACCTGAAAGCATAGCTTTTGTTCAGTGTGCCGGTTCAAGGGATGAGAACCATCTCCCCTACTGCTCATATATCTGCTGTATGGCTTCATTAAAGCATGCAACATATATCAGAGCACAGTATCCCGATGCCAAAATATATATCTTTTATATAGATCTAAGAGCCTCCGGCCAGAGATATGAAAAGTTTTATAAAATGGTTAAAGAGGATGAAAATGTCTTTTTTATAAAGGGCAAGGTTGCGGAGGTTAGCGAAGAACCCGGGGCAAACATTACGGTTGTTGCTGAAAACGCCTTGACAGGAGAAAAGATAAGACAGACTGTTGAAATGGTGGTTCTTGCAACAGGCATGCAGCCCACAACAGCGGCTTTAAAGCATCCTGCCGATCTTCAATATAACCCTGAAGGGTTTATAGTGAACGATTTTGAGAAAGGTGGAATGTTTGCTGCAGGATGCGCCAACAAACCTGCTGATGTGGTATCGTCAAACCAGAATGCTACAGGCATGGCTCTTAAGGCCATTCAAACCCTGGTGAGGAGGTAAGAAAACCATGGATAAAAAATATGGTGTTTATATCTGCACAGGTTGTGGAATCGGTGATGCTCTGGACATGGAAAGCTTATGTGAAGTTCCTGAGGAAGAAGGGTTTCCCGTAAAGACACATCCTTTTTTATGCGGAAAAGAAGGTGTTGAATTAATAAAAAAAGATATTGAAGAAAACGGAACCAATGCTCTGGTTATTGGAGGCTGTTCACGCAGGGTAAATTTTGATGTTTTTAAATTTGAAGGCTGCGTTGTTGACAGGGTTAATCTAAGGGAACAGGTTGTATGGTCCCACCCAAGGTCTGAATTTCCGGCTCTTACTGAAGAGCAGAAAGATGATGAAGAGCATTTTGATTCACTTCAGATGCTTGCCGAAGATTATATTAAGATGGGCATGGCAAAGATCGAGAAGATTAACCTGCCTGAACCATATAAGCTTGAAACATTTTCTAAAAAGATTCTTGTAATAGGCGGCGGTATTACCGGTATTTCTGCTGCCCTTGATGCATCCAAAGCCGGTTATGAGGTTGCAATAGTTGAAAAAGAAGCTTCCCTTGGAGGATATGCCGGCAAAATGCGAAAGCAGCTTCCTGTTAAAGATCCTTTTGAGGAACTGATTCCTCCAATTATTGCCGATAAAATTAAAGAGGTTGAGGCAGATTCAAAGATTACGGTAAAGACAAATACCGTGGTCGCAAGAATTGCCGGTCAGCCAGGCGAATTTACGGTTACTTTAAAAAAACCTGATGAACAGATTCCCTTTGATGTTCCGTTTCCTCTGCCCGATGAGATGAAGGTGGATGAGAACGGTAAAGAATTCGATGTGGAGAAACTTGCTGAAGTTTATGCGGAGTATAATAAGGGCAAAAATGATATTCTGACCATTGATCCTGATGGTGAACTTTTCGGCTCGGTTATTCTTGCAGCAGGCTGGAGGCCTGATGAACTTGAAGGGGAAAAGTATGCTCATCTTGGCGCAGGCAAGATTCCTGATGTTGTTACAAACAGTCAGTTTGAAGAGATTGCCGCAAAAGGGAAAATTTTAAGACCTTCAGATGGCAAGGAAGCAAAGTCGGTAGTCTTTGTTCAGAGTCCTGACAAGGGTGATGATGACAGTGACTTTGATTATGCGGGATCGGTCACTAGCCTGGTTGCACTCAAACAGGCCAAATACGTCAGAGAAGACTATGATGACGGTAAAGCCTATATATTCTATCAGCATATGCGCACTCCAGGTCTTACTGAAAATTTTTACAAGAGTATTCAGCAGGATGAAGGAATCTTCCTGACTAAGGGCGAAGTGACAAGTGTTGCAAAAAATGGAGACGGTCTTGTTATTGAAGCTGATAATACGCTTTTAGGTGACAAGATAGAGATAAAAGCGGATATGGTTGTTCTCGCAGCCGGTATGGTTCCGGTAACCGCTGATGACCCTGTGGTTAATCTTGCATACAGGCAGGGACCTGCATTCAGGGACATAGGACTTTTTAATGGATATTCCGAATCTAATTTTATATGCTTTCCATATGAAACCCAGAGAACCGGAATATATGCGGCAGGATGTGTAAGAAGAAGCATGACCATTGAGGAATCTGTTGAAGATGCAACCGGTGCTGCATTAAAAGCCATTCAATGTATAGAATCCTCTAACAGAGGGGTTTCAGTGCATCCAAGGTCTGGAGATATGACGTTTCCTGACTTTTTCTTTCAAAGATGCACACAGTGCAAACGCTGTACAGAGGAATGTCCATTTGGCGCCCTTGACGATGATGAAAAAGGGACTCCTAAGCCTAATCCCACACGATGCAGGCGTTGCGGAACATGTATGGGGGCCTGCCCTGAGCGTATAATAGGATTTGCCGATTATAATATTGACAGTATAGGTTCAATGGTAAAGGCGATAGGCGTACCGTCTGAAGACGATTATGACGAACCGCCCATGAGGATTCTTGCCCTTGTTTGTGAAAATGATGCATACCCTGCCCTTGATATTGCAGGATTAAACAGACTCAGCTATTCTGCTGATGTACGTTTTATCCCTGTACGATGTCTCGGTTCCGTAAACGTAATCTGGATAAAGGATGCTCTCTCACAGGGTATGGACGGAGTTTTTCTTCTTGGCTGCAAACACGGCGATGACTATCAGTGCCACTTTGTCAAAGGCAGTGAACTTGCCGAAATCAGAATGCAGAAGATGGGTGATGCACTGGCAAGCCTTGCACTTGAAGAAGAAAGGGTTACACAGTTTGAAATTGCTATTGATGAATATGACAAACTGCCCAAGATGATAAACGACTTTGTTGAGATGATAGAAGGCATTGGACCTAACCCGTTTAAGGGATTCTAATAGATCTGTTTTTATATCAGGTCTTAACGCTTATTGCGTTAGGCCTGAGCAGTAAGTGAAGGCAATTTATATCGGTGGTTGGAATAAAATTCCTGCTGATAAGTTAGGAGGTAATAATATGGCAGAAAAATATACTGTTGCGCCTGATCTTGATTTTATAAAAGAAATCGGTGAGCTTGGCGGCGATTCAGTTAAAAAATGTTTTCAATGCGCAACATGCTCTGTGGTGTGTCCTATTTCACCTGAAAACAAACCATTCCCCAGAAAAGAGATGATTGCAGCATCATGGGGGTTAAAAGATAAACTGGTGAGCAATTATGATATCTGGCTTTGCCACCAGTGTGGAGACTGTTCAACTTTATGTCCAAGAGGAGCCAGACCAGGTGATGTTTTGGCAGCAATACGTGCATATACAATAGGCGAATATGCTACACCTAAGGTCCTTGCTAAAATGGTTCGGGATCCAAAGAAACTGCCGATTCTTTTTGCAATACCTGCAATTTTATTTCTTGTTTTAGGGAGTATTACAGGGCTTCTTGATTTTTCACCGGGTGGTGATGAGATTGCTCACCATCTTTTTTTCTCTTCATGGCTTGTTGATTTAATTTTTGTTCCAACAGCAGCATGGGCGGTAATAATATTTGCTCTCGGCTTAAAGAGATTTGTAAAAGATATTCACGAGAGCGCCATACGTGATGGAAAAATAGAAGACAAGGAATTTGAATTGGCGGGTTTGCTGAATGGGCTTAAAAAAGTAATACCCTCAATATTAAAACATGAAAAGTTTTCAGAGTGCAGCGAAAATAAAGAGAGGGCAACAAGTCATCTCATGGTTTTATTTTCGTTTATCGGTCTTTTTATCGTAACAAATATATTCTTCGTTGTTTTATATGGTCTGCAGATTCACGGTCCCTATTCCCAGTTAAATCCTGTTAAATGGCTGGCAAATATCAGCGGCGTGATGCTTATTGTGGGCAGCATACTTATGATAAAAAACCGGCTTGAAAAAGAGGACCAAAAGAGCAGTTATGTTGACTGGTCTCTGCTGGCGATTGTTCTTGGTGTGGGAGCTACAGGCATGCTGGCTGAGATAACAAGACTTTTGAACCTGGCAGCCGTATCCTACGGGATGTATTTTATACATTTAATGTTTGTATTTGTTTTGTTTGCTTTTTTGCCGTTTTCAAAGCTCGCGCATATTGTTTATCGTACTGTGGCTTTGGCTTATAATGAATACGCTAATAGAAAATAAAAAAGCAGATTTTTAAATAAAAAAAAGGGGGCTTTTAGCCCCCTTTTTTTGTTTTGCTCATCAGAGCTTTGTTTTGCTCATAAGAGCATGGGGGGAGGTTATTTTGAAAAAAACAGTATTTCTTTTTCCGGGTCAGGGTTCACAGTCCGTTGGAATGTGCCATGATTTTTATCAGGAGTTCGATTTTGTAAGAGAAATTTTTGATATGGCCCAGGAGATCACTAAAATTAATCTGTCAAAACTCTGCTTCAAGGGCCCAATGGAAGAATTGACAAAGACTGTCAATCTGCAGCCCGCTGTTACAGCGGTTAATCTTTCTCTTCTTGCTGCCATAGAAAAAGAGAATATATCCCCTGATTTTACTGCAGGTCACAGCCTTGGGGAATATAGCGCCCTTTGCTCGTCTCAAATTATTTCAAAAGAAGATGCAATGAGGCTCGTTTTTAAAAGAGGCGCGCTTATGCACAGGGAAGCTGAAAAAAATAAAGGGGCAATGGCTGCCATTGTCGGTCTTGCCATAGATGATGTAAGGCAGCTTGTGGCTGGTGTTCAGAGTGGTGAGGGTGCAGTCTCTGTGGCAAACCATAATGCTAAAACACAGATAGTTATTACAGGTTCGCCTGATCAGGTGAAACAGGCTTGTGCCATGGCATCTTCCAAAGGTGCAAGAGCGATACCCTTAAAGGTGAGCGGAGCATGGCACAGCGAATTAATCAAAGGCGCTGAAGAAGAATTTACCGACTTCCTTGATTCTGTTGATTTTAAGGCGGATAATAATAGCCTGGTGTTTAATGTCACTGCGGATTTTGCATCGGAACCGGATGAAATCAGATCAATTATGGCGCAGCAGTTATGCAGCCCTGTTAGATGGTATGATTCAATGTTGAAACTCGAAGCCCAGGAGGTGGAACTGTTTGTTGAAGTTGGTCCGGGCAGGGTGCTTAGTGGACTATCAAAAAAGATACTTCCTAAAAAGTATCATGAAAAAATTTTAAATATTAACAGCTTAAAGAGTTTTGAAAATTTTCTTAAAACAGCTCACACTATTTAAAAGACTAATACATAATGAATACAAAAAACAGAAAAGTAGAGCTTCTTGCCCCTGCCGGCAATTTCGAAAAGCTGGAAATAGCCATACACTACGGTGCGGATGCTGTTTATCTCGCAGACAAGAATTATAGTTTAAGAAACTTTTCCGGAAATTTTACACACGATGAGCTTGCCAGGGCTGTAAATTTTGCCCATGAAAACGGCGTTAAGGTTTACGTTGCATGTAATATATATTCAAGGAATTCTGAACAGGAGAGCATTGAGGACTATCTTCAATTTTTGGGGGAAATAAAACCAGATGCCATAATCCTGGCAGATCCTGGTATAATTATGGAAGCAAAAAATATAATACCTGATATCCCTGTTCATCTCAGCACCCAGGCCAATACAACCAATTATAAGAGTATTATGTTCTGGAAAAATTTTGGAGTAAAGAGAATAAATGCTGCAAGAGAGTTATCGTTAAAAGAGATAAAAGAGTTTGGCAGAGTACCAGGCATGGGGATAGAGGCTTTTGTACACGGAGCTATGTGTATATCCTATTCAGGGCGGTGCCTTTTAAGCAGCTTTATGACTAACCGCGACAGCAACCTTGGCAAGTGCTCCCATCCCTGCAGATGGAAATATCACCTTGTTGAAGAATTAAGACCCGGAGAGTATATGCCGGTTTATGAAGATGACAGGGGATCTTACATAATGAACTCAAAAGATCTTTGCATGATCGAACATATACCGGAAATGATAGCCTCGAATATAGATTCTTTAAAGATTGAAGGTCGAATGAAGGGCATCCTTTATCTCGCAACAACTGTAAAGACTTACAGAGATGCAATAGATTCCTGGTATGAAGACCCTGGTAATTTTGTTGTAAAAAAAGAATGGATTAAAAATCTGGCAGGAATAAAAAACAGAGGTTACAGCACAGGTTTTTATCTTGAAGATTATGATCAGATAGTTCCTGATTATGATAAATTTACTTCTTTAAAAGAGAATATTTTTTTAGGGAAAGTCCTTGGGGAAAAAGACGGAAAAAGAGTTGAAGTGCAGGTTAGAAATAAAATTTTTAAAGATCACTCCATAGAGATTATAAGTAAAACAGACCTCGTAAAACAGGATAAAATTCTTGCCATAACAGATAATTGTGGAGAAAATCTTCCTTTTGCACAGCCTGGAAGCATAGTTACCCTTGATTTGATCTATAAGTATTCAAAAAATGATATTATTTGCAGCCGTCATAAGCAAAGTGGCTGTATTGGACACTCTGAAGTTTAATATTAGAATTTTCAACGTCATTCATAATATGCGTCTTTGGAGCAAGCCTTTGTACTTCATCCCCGAAAAATTCTATCATTGTTTTATTATACTCACGTCTTAAAACAGCATATGAGTAATATCTTTTTGCAATATCATAGTTTAGATTAACCATATTTTTTCTTTTTTCTTTAGAACCCAGAATTTCCATTACCTGTTTTACTGTTTTTTTTGTAAGAAACCCGTCCATTACCAGAAGGTCAAAACCCCTTGGTTCAATATCTCTGACAAAGGTGGCATATCTGTTAATTAAAATAGGCTTTTTAAAATATATGGCTTCAAGAAAAGCATTGCCGAAACCTTCATAGGAGCTTGGATAGGTTATCAAATCAGCAAAAGGATAAATATCCCAGAGCGAATAGTGATTTTTTTTATCATTATCGTTTTTTTCAGGATCTGTTATACTCGTAGCAACAAGACGAAGGTCCACATTCTGTTCACACGCATAACCTTTAAGCCATTCAACATAATCATACCCCTCATCGCCTGCTTCATGGGATATAACCAGCTTATACCTTGGATCTTTTAATTCTCTGACAAGCTGGACTGCATGTTCAATCCCTTTTCTCTGAACAATACGTGTGGGTTGCAGAATCATAATATCATCCGGTTCAAGGCCTATGGACTTTTTGAAAAATTTAGCCCTGTCTTTATCGGCAACCGGAGGGTTTTCAAAGTCGAGAACATTGGGAATTATTGTGGAAGATATTCCGGTACGGTGCGCCAGTTGTTCCTGGCTTTCGGAGTTTATAACAATATGTTTTATGTTGGGCAGATAAGGAGGAAAAGCCATGCGTATATAATCATTAACCGAGTTCACAGAAAAACGAACCCGCTCCCAGTAAAAATCATGGTGATGTGCAATTGTGGGAAGCTGGGTCTCGGCTATGGTTTCGGTTAAAGCCAGCCCCAGCGGTATATGCATGGGAATAGTAAGGGAGTTTTCAGCAATGATCATATCAATGTCGAACATGTTTATAAATTCATGGAGTTTTACCTTTAAAAGCGACCTTATTTCATGAATCATTCTGGTCACTGACGGATTACGTTTTTTATTGCCGAATACCTGGTTATTGATCCGGATATTACTCTCGTGTTGAAAATGAGCCTCAGGAACGTAAAGACTATTCTCCGGGCATTTGTCGAGTTCACCCGCCATCCAGAAACATCTGTGACCGTTATCCTCAAAAACTTTTGCCCACTTTTCTGCCTCAAGAGAAACACCGTCATTACCGGCAAATCTCGTTGCAACAAATCCGATGTTTTTTATCATTTATAGAA
>CAYZXU010000010.1:0-16792 GCA_964482535.1 uncultured Desulfobacteraceae bacterium
GGAGAAGTAGCCCTTATAACACTAAGAAAACCAATATTCAGCGGCTCTTAATTTTTAAACAGTATAATTTTTCGGAAGATGCGCCGTACCCTTTACACAGCTTATTTCGGCGCCATATGAAACACGTTTAATAAGCTCATCAATATGCTCACAGAACCCGCCGTTATCCATTACCCAGCCAGCATCTTTTTTTTTGGCAAAAGCACATGTGCAAAAATGTATAACATCCGCCCCCTTGCTCTTCAGAATCTTTGCCTGTTCAACTGCAATATCTCCCGGGCATCGGCATGTAAAAACCCCTGCAAGCTGGGTTTCATCGTAGTTTGAAAAACCTTCTTTCTTTTCCCTTAGGCAAGTAAAGCAGCTTGTTAAAGGGCATTTGTCCTGATTTTTTTCACATCTGATAATTGCAATTTTCTTCACTCTTCATTCCTTTTTTATCCTGAAACTTCAAAGATTTTTTCAGACCTTTTTTTTATTTTCTCAACCAGTTCTGCTTTAAGCTCAAAGGGATAATCAACACGGGAAGAAACAGCAGGATATATTTTTGACTCTTTATCGGTTTTTTCAAACACCGATATAAAATATTCTTTCTCCCCCTTTAAGAATATTTTATAAATCGGATCCGAATAATCCTCTTTTTTCCCTTTAAGATATTTTTCACACTTTAACCCTGAAAGAGTTTCCAGCATTTCGTTTACAACCGGATCTTCTATCTTTTTATTCTCCATGCCCATCCATACTGTTTCCATATCTTCAGGATCTTCAACCTGACCGGCAACTCCGTCTTTATCTGTTTTTTTGGGCTCTTTTATTTCTTTTGGAATCTCCTTAAGGGCAAGTACCTTTGCAGTGCCACCTTCAGTAAAATGTATCTCTCTAACTTTATTTGTATTAAAAGATAAAACAGTTTTGTCAAGAAGAGTATCTTCTGACAGGTCAAAGCCCTTTCTTAAATCATTTTTTGCATGATATACCCTGTAGTCTCCTGCGAATTTAACAAAAGTATGCTTGTATGATGCTGCTGCTTTACCCACATCAATATCTATTTTCAATTTATCTTCTGCCCATGCTTTAACTGTAATTTTGTTATCATTATCAAGTTGATACATAGAATATTTTTCTGATTCCGACGCAGGATTTGATTCAGAAATCAGGACCGTTAATTTAAAATTTTCAACAAGATTAAGCATGATCATCACTTTTTCTGTATTGACAGGAAATCCATCCGGAGAGATATGCCATGCATTATCAGATTTTACCAGGGTAACGGAACTGTCCTTTTTGATAATTTCAACCCTGGTTATGCTGTGTGCGGAAACAGCCGAAATCTCAGGCATCTCATAGTTTGTCCTGTCTTTTCTGTGATAAACAAGATATAAGGAGAGTGCAACAATTATAATGGCAACTATTATGTACTCTTTCTTTGTCTTCATTAATTATACTTTCCTTTCTTTTGAAAACATTATCTCTATGCGTCTTTTCCGTGAGTGCCTGAAAAATAATACAAATATTCCGAAAAGAACAATTAGAACAGGCAGACCTGCAATATTAAAAAATTTCACAAATGTTCTGGTTGACCCTTTTGTTTCATAAAGCGGGTTAAAGCGCTGTTCTTTGCTTCTCATTACAGCAATATCTTCCCTGTCATTCAAATAATCAAGTACATTCATTACAAATATGGCATTGGAATTACTGCCGAGTCTGTCTAAAATATTATTTTTAAGGACTTCTGAAGTGCCTGTAATAAATATTTTGGCAGGCTTGCTCTTTTTAATAATTTCTACCCTGCTTTTAATTTTAGAGCTTTCAGAATCACTTTTCTGGTTCTCCTTTTCAGTCTCTTTACTCTCTTTTTTTTCAGTATCCTTTCCGGACTTTTCTTTTAAAGGTAAAGGTTTTCCTGCAAAATAACTGGAAAATTCTCCCTCAACAATATAGGCAAGGGGGATGCTTTTTTTCTTGTCAGCACTGTCAGGAGGTCTGATTAAATCCGGATTAAGGTTTATATTGCCCTGCATTTCCCATGAGTTCTCCGATGAAGAAAAAAGCTTTTTTACGGTAAGATTATTTTTTTCAATTATTTTTTTAACAGGTTCAACAGGAGCAATTTTAAGGGTAATCAGCTCCTTAATATTGTTCATGAAGTTTAAACTGCTGTTTATAAATTTGTTTTTTATTATGGGAGCAAAGTATATCGGTCTTGCTCCTCCGCCATACTGGCTGGGAATATTCTGAGAATAACAGTTCTCATCCATAACATAGGACTTTTTCGTACTAATGCCATAATGCTCCAATAATTTCTCCAGTTTTGTATCTATGGGAACATATATCGGCTCCCCTCCTGTATCGCCCATAACCTGCTGATCAGCCTGAGGCATTTCTCTGAATGGATCAAGAAACAGGGCAAGGCTGTTTCCCTTCATGAGAAACTGATCAATCTCAAAGAGTTCATAATCCGTAAAAGGTTCAACAGGTCCTGCAATTAAAAGACATTTTAAACTTGTTGGAAGAGTATCGTCTTTAAGTCTCACAGGCTTTAAAGAGTAATTTTCAACAAGAATTTTTTTAAAATTTGTGGCAATATCATACTTGTGCTGCCCCGTGGGGTCAGACATCATGGTTCCTGCAATGGGCAAGGTTTTATGGTCAACGAGGTAACCTATACCCCTGTTGATATCTATTAATGATTCTATGTTGTCATTTATAATATCTTCCATGGTATTCAGATTTGCAAGTTCATAGCTTGTGCCAAAGCCAGGAATACTCATAACATGCAGCAGGGGTGTCGTCACAAATTTTCCTTTATGAGTCATAACAAGCCCTATGGAACCGCTGCCGGCAGAAATATTGCCGTCAGACAGCACCGGCCAGTTTAAATCCATAACATTATATTTTTTCAATTCGTCTTTAAGCTTTTCATCCTTTGAGGGGTCAAGGTATTCGTAGCTGAGTTTACCAAAATTTTTATCATTAACCTTTTTCACAATCTCTTCTATTTTTCCAGGGATATCTTCAGGTTGTTCTATATGCATGTGAGGCGCAACTGCATTAATGGAAGATGACAGATAAAGTTTTACCTGAATATTATCTTTAATCCCTAAAAGTGCGCTGATTTTATTATTCAGCTTCTGAACAGCCTTTGTGAGCCTGTATTCAAGCCTTTCTGTGGAATCTATGGTTGGAATACGTTCAATAATCTCTCCCTGAATTAAAGCGAGCCCCATATAAGCCTTCTTAAATTTTACCTCATCCTTTTCTATAGCCTGAATCTGTACCGGATATATGCCATAATTATTTGCAACCTCCTGATTTGCCCTGGTTTTATCGTTGATATCCCCTTCATCCGGGCTAACGTCATAAAAGCTATAGTTAAAATTTTTGTTGGCATACACAGCATACTCTTCCAAAAGGTCATGGAGATATCTTTCCGTATTATTATAGGGCGCAGGAAGATTTTTAGTAAAAAAAACCTTGATGGTAAGTGGTTCGGAAAGGGTTGCAACCACTTCCTGGCTGGCCTTTGATATGGAATATATTTTATTTTTCGTAAGATCTATTCTGAAAAAAAGTGTAATACCTGCAATGTTCACCAGAATTATAAGCACAAGGTAAATAATAAATTTATTAAAATTTGCAGCTCCGCTTTTCATGTCTATGATATCTCCTTAATATTTTTCCTGAAGGGACAGATAACAGCCGTAAAGACCGAAAAAGATAACACTTAAAAAGTATAACAGATCACGGGAATCGATCACTCCTTTTGAAATATTATGAAAATGAAAATCAGCTCCCATGTATTCCAGAGCATCTATAAAAGAGGGTGGAAGGAAAAAGAGCATCTTGTCCAGCATTGTCAATGTAAAACATATTGCTGTTCCTGTAATAAAGGCTACTATCTGGTTACGCGTTAATGAAGAGGCAAACAGACCTATGGAGCAAAAGGCAGCTCCAAGTAAAATTGCGCCTGTGTACCCCGCAAACACAGGGCCCCAGTCAAGCTCTCCAATAAATGAAACTGTTATGGAGTATGAAAAAGTGGGCACAAGCATTACGGCAATAAATAAAACCCCTGCCAGAAATTTTCCCATTATAACATCCATGAACGTCACAGGCATGGTAAGAAGTGTCTCATAGGACCCTGAACTGAGTTCCTCGGAAAAGAGCCGCATGGTAACAGCCGGTATAACAAAGGAAAAAATAAAGGGAAGCAGCGCAAAAAAATTCCTGGTGCTTGCCTGGTTTGTTAAAAAGAAAGTAGTAAAGAAAAACCATCCTGTAACAAGAAGAAAAACCGAAATCACAATATAAGCGATGGGCGATACAAAATACGTTTTGAATTCATTTTTTGTTATATGTAAAATCTGCTGCATATTAATTCCCCCTGGTAAGTTCTCTGAATATGCTCTCCAGTGTTCCGGACTCCTGATGAAATTCCAGAATAATCCAGTCAGTATGTTTAATTTTTTTGTATATTTCAGACCGAATATCAGATGCAGCCCCATAGTTTAATATAACGCTTGTTGCCTCTCCGTCATCCTCCGCCTGCATTATCCCTTCAACACCTTTAACAGGTTCAAGCTCTTTTTTCACAGATTCAAAATCAATTTTAAAATCAGGGTGCCACAAAGACATATTGATACTTTTTGTTCCCCCGTGTGAGTTTTTTAAACTTTGAGTTGAATCATCGGCCGCTATCTTGCCGCGGTTTATTATTATAACCCGGTTGCATGTGGCTTCTGCTTCGCTAAGGATGTGTGTGGAAAGAATTATAGTTTTTTCTTTGCCGATCTGTTTTATTATATTTCGTATTTCCACCCTCTGATTTGGATCAAGCCCTGAAGTGGGCTCGTCAAGTATCAGTATCTCAGGATCACTCATCATTGCATGGGCAAGCCCTACCCTCTGCTTATATCCCTTTGAGAGCTCCCCTATGGGCTTGTGCATAACATCGCCAAGACCGCACAGGTCAACCAGATTTTTAATTTGCGGCATTTTTTTACTGTTATCAATACCCCATATGTCTGCCACATATTTAAGATAGTCATAAACGAGTATGTCATAATAAAGCGGAGCAGATTCAGGGAGATAACCAAGAAGCTTTTTTATCTCCAGGGGTTTTTCAGTGATGCTGTAATCCTGCACACTGATAGAGCCTGAAGTCGGTTTAATAAAACCTGTCAACATGCGGAGAGTGGTTGTTTTGCCTGCGCCGTTTGGACCAAGCAGACCAAGAATTTCTCCTTTATGGATGTCAAAGCTGATCTGATCCACCGCGCACAAATCATTATAATATTTTGTCAGATTCTCCACATGAATCATTTATTTCTCCTCTCAAAAAACCAGTTATAAAGCCCTGTTATAAAAATAGGACAATACTTTATATTATATAAAAAACAAAGGGTGCTATATTGATAGATTTCAAGAAAGTCAATATTATTATTTTTTATTAATCCAGTCTCTAATTTTAGGCACGGTTATCTCCTTCCAGTTATCAGAGACTCTGAGCTTAATGAACCGCTTAAACAGGCTTTCTAAAGAATCAACAGCTTTATCATAAAGGTATATTTTTTCAAGCACAGCTCCTTCCACATCTTCTTTGTTCTCAACAGTTCCGGTTTCAGGGGGCTTAAGGTTGGAAATATTAAGGCTTGCCCCTTTTACTGTGAGCTGCCATTTATTATCACCTGTTTTTAAAAAAAAGTTCAGTTCACTTACCATTGCGCCTTTTTGCATGGCTATTTTTCCCTCTTCAAGACCGGCATCATCACCTTTTATGGTAACTATTTCAACGGCATTGGCAATTTTATTTTCAAGAACAATGCGGTTGCCCAGCTCGGGGATTAAGCTCTCTTTTTCAATTAAAACATTCTGTTTGTTTTCTATTGAATACCACAGCCATGTTAGAAATTCGTTTCCGAGAAATTCATATCGTTCGTAAGCATATACAATATCAAGCATTAAGTTACTCCGAAAATTTAGTGAAAGAAAGATTGTGAAGAATATCCTGCTCGGTATCGGTAAGACCGGATAACAAAGCGGACTGTGTATAGGGAAAGAGCGGCAAAAGTGTAAGATTAAAAGATTTTATAAAAAGTGTTTCAAGCTCTTCATTGGCCGCTTTAACATTTGAAAAAAACCATAGATCGGACTCTTCATAATTCCATACAAGATCATAGATATTAGGAGTTGCAGGGATCCGCATGTTAAGAAGATCAACAACATGTTCTTTTGCTGTGCTTTTTTCTCTTTTTGTTAAAAACTCACGTCCGGTCTCTGCAAGCTGTTTATCGATCTCCGTTGAATAAAATTTTTTCAGCATCTTGACAGGCATATTTTTTTTGTCGATCCTCAATGAAAAAACAAAATATGTTCCTATTGCAAATGAAGACCCTGAAAAATCCGGTTTAAAGGGAGAGCTAAAAGATGTCCAACCGGATGCCTTATCGTATGAAGTTTTATCTATTTCTATTATAGCATTATTCTTAAGCCCTTTTTCCACAGTCTCCATAACAGGTTTTTTGAGTTGGCCGTTAACCTTGAATCGGCTTATTGAAACAGTTGATGATAGTATTCCCACGGTATTATATACCTCATATGTTAGCGTAAGTTTCGCATTAAATTTATTATAACGCAGCGAATGAGCTAATCAGACTGCATTTAAAATAATTATTCTATGTCCTCTTCTAAAATTATATCAGTGTCCGGCTTTGCTGCCGCCCCCCCCTTTTTCATGGAATTCATTTTTTTTTGAAACAAAAAGAATGTCTTTTCCATATTTTTTTCCATTGTTTCAAATTTTCTTTTAAGAGTATAGTTTTCAGCTTCAAGCTTTTCTGCACGTTTCTGTCCGTCTTTCATGGATGAAACAAGTTCAGCGAGTTTTGAATCATACTCCTTAATTTTTTTTTCAATTCCATCTACTTTTTTGTTAAATTTTTCGTATATGCCTGAAATCTCTTTTTCCAAATCTTTTTGACTTTTACTTATTAAAATAAATTTTTTTTCAATTTTGTTCATTGATAATAAAAATTCTTTTTTATCCGCCTTGGATAATTTAATATCTTTTAAATTTTTCTGCGCTTTTTTTATGCCGTTATTTAAAATTTTTATATCTTTATCTAATTTTTTTTTACCTTTATCTAAAAAAGAGGTTTTTTCTTCAAGCTTTACAAATTTATTACCAATATTTTCCAGGATGCTTTTTTGATCCTGCTTAAAAGTTGAAAGTTTATTGTCAAACTCTTTTGAAAGGGTCAGGGAATCGGATGCCCCTTTGTCTTGTACTATTGCGAATCTTTTTTTCATATCCATATAAGACAACCCGATAGCGACTATAATCAGTATAAGAAGAAAAGCTGAAAGAATTGTCAGCCTTCTGCCCGGTTTATACTTGCCGGATTTATCCCTCTCTGATTCATTTGGGTTTGATTTACCTGGGTCTGATTCATTTGGTCCTGAATTTTTGTCTTCAGAATCAATAATAAAATCTTCATCTTCTATTTTATCAGAACCAAGATTAAATTTTTCAAAGTTGTCTTCACTCATCTATTCTATTCCCATTTTATGGTACTGGTCTATTCCCATTCTATGGTGCTGGGCGGCTTGGAGCTTATGTCATAAACTACTCTATTTACCCCTGCCACTTCATTAATAATTCTATTGGAAATTGTTCCAAGAAGCTTTTGCGGCAGCCTTGCCCAGTCCGCAGTCATTGCATCCTTGCTTGTAACCGCCCTTATTGCCACAATGTTCTCATAAGTACGTTTGTCTCCCATTATTCCCACGCTTTTAAGCGGGAGAAGAACAGCAAAGGACTGCCACACTTTTTTGTAATACCCGGCTTTTTTTATCTCTTCCAGCAGCACGGCATCGGCTTCTCTTAATATGGAAAGCCTCTTTGAGGTTACCTCTCCAATTATTCTTATGGCAAGCCCCGGGCCCGGGAAGGGCTGCCTCCATACAAGATCGTCATTCATGCCGAGTTCTTTGCCAAGGCTTCGCACTTCATCCTTGAACAGATATTTTAAGGGTTCCACAAGTTTTAATTTCATTTTTTTAGGAAGGCCTCCCACATTATGATGAGACTTTATAACTGCCGTGGGACCGCCAAAAGGAGATATTGATTCAATTATATCAGGATAGAGAGTGCCCTGGGCCAAATACTTTGCACCTTTGATTTTTTTTGCTTCCGCTTCAAAGACTTCCATAAAGATTCTGCCGATAATTTTGCGTTTTTTTTCCGGATCTTCAACATTCTTTAAGGCTTTTAAAAATTTAGTCCTGGCGCTGACAAATCTGATAGTTAGCTTGAGATGTTCCCTTAAGGTTAATTTTAATTTTTTGGTCTCATCTTTTCTAAGCAGACCATTGTCCACAAATATGCATGTAAGCCTTTTACCTATTGCATTGTGTATAAGAATAGCTGTAACCGAAGAGTCAACTCCGCCGCTTAAGCCGAGAATTACCCTGTCGTTTCCAACCTTTTCTTTAACAAGATTAATTGCAGTATCCGCAAAGGATTTCATATTCCAGGTTTTCTTGCACCCACATATATCAAACAGGAAATTGCGGATCATTGTTTTTCCCTTTGGAGTATGGGCAACTTCAGGGTGAAACTGAAGCCCAAAAAACCTCTTTTTACCATAAGCAGTTGCCGCAATCTTAGTGTTTTCCGTTGAAGCGGTTATCTTAAACCCGGGTGGCAGGCTCTCTATGGAGTCTCCGTGGCTCATCCAGCAGGATTCGTTTTTTTCCACATCTTTAAAGATATCCACCTGTTTTTTTATTTTAAGATCTGCAAAACCATATTCACGTTTTTTTGCCTTTTTCACATTACCGCCGAGCGTGTTTATCATAAACTGCATGCCGTAACATATGCCCAGAACAGGAATGCCCAAATTAAAAATCCGGCTATCGATTTCAGGGCTGTTTTTTTCATATATGCTTGAGGGGCCGCCTGAAAGAATTATTCCATGGGGATTAAGGGACTTTATATGATCAAGTGTAATGTCAGGTGATTCTATCTGACAAAACACATGGTATTCACGTACGCGCCTTGCTATGAGCTGATTATACTGTGATCCAAAATCTATTATAAGTATCATTATGAAAAAAACCTTTGTTTTTTGTTATGATTGCAGCTTGTCGAAACAGGATGAATATGTTAGAGACCTGACAAAAAGTCAACTTTATTTTTTGCCTGTTAAGGCAGTGTATAATTATAATTTAAAAGGGAGATGTTTAAACAGATGTACGAAAGTGGTGATTTAAGAAAAGGGCTTAAAATTGAAATTGAAGGGGCACCATACGTTATAGTTCAGTTCGATTTTTCCAAACCCGGGAAGGGGCAGTCTTTATATAGATGCAAGTTGAAAAACATGATTACCGGTGTTCAGTTTGACAGGACATACAGGTCGGGAGAAAAGTTTAAAGAGGCGAACCTCGAAGAGCGCGAAATGGAATATATCTATTGTGACGGTGAAAATTACTGTTTTATGGATACCCAAAACTATGAGCAGGAAATGCTTTTCCAAAATCAGATGGGTGACGCAAAAAATTTTTTAAAGGAAAATATAGTCTGCAATGTGCTTTTTTTTGAAAATATTCCCATAGCCCTTACTTTGCCTAATTTTGTAAATCTAAAGGTTATAGTTGCAGATCCATGGGTAAAGGGAGACACTGCTTCAGGAGATTCAAAGCCTGCAACACTTGAAACAGGTTTCGTCCTGCAGGTTCCGCCTTTTGTTGAAAGAGACGAAACTATAAAGGTGGACACAAGAACAGGGCAATATGTGGAACGTGTAAAAGGATAGTTTTCTATCTGTTTATAAAACACTTCTCAAGAGCATTTTCTTGTATATCTTCTAAAAAGCAGGATGGACTATTTAAAAAAGTTCCTGAAATCTTATCGTAAATATTTGTTGGGTATATAAAAAACAGCCTTTTTTTTGCGCGTGTTGCGGCTACATACATAAGCCGAAGTTCTTCTTCAAGGTTTTCCGGCTGCCTGAATGACTGCACTGAAGGGAATCTTCCGTTTAAAGTCCAGATAACAAAGACAGTGTGCCATTCAAGCCCTTTTGCAGAATGAATTGTTGAAAGTATCAGCCGGTTATTATCAGTCGCTCCCATGGAAAAAGAATCATTAAAGCTCGTGTTGGGAGGCTCAAGGGTCATATCTGCAAGAAATTGATTAATGCTTTTAAAACGATCCATAATCGTTAAAAGCTGTTCAAGATCCTTAAGCCTCTTTGGATAATTATCATACTTGCTTTTTAAAAACGGGAGGTAGTACTCTAACGCTGCCTCTCCTGTTTGAGTCACCGAGATTAAAGGGTTCGCGTTAAAAAAAGAAAAAAGGTTCCACAGCCTTTCAAGATCCTGTGTCCATACTTTTAAAGATTTTAAAGCCGTCAGCCCTTCATATGCCGATTTTTCTTCCACAATTTTTTTATACAGCCTGTCAGCGGTTTTTTGTCCTATTCTGTCCATAAGGAGAAGAATTCTGTACCAGCTTATTTTGTCCCTGTGGTTAGAAAAAACTTTAATAATGGCAATTAAATCCTTGATATGAGCCGATTCAGCAAATCTAAACCCTCCCACCTTTATAAAGGGAAGCCCCTCTCCGTTAAGCTCTAATTCAAGATCGAATGAATGAAATCCTGCCCTGAACAGCACTGCAATTTCATTTAAAGCTATGCCTGTTTTTTTCAGTTTCTTAATCTCGTTAACTATAAACAGGGATTGGGAATTTTCACAGTCCGCTTCAACAAGAAGCGGCTTTGAGCCACCTTTAATTTTTGTGAAAAGATGCTTCGGGTATCTATTTTCAGCCATGCTGATCATTATATTTGTAAGATTTAATATGGGCTGAATACTTCGATAATTTTCTTCAAGCTTAATAACTTTTGTGCCTGGAAAAAGATCTGGGAATGTCATAATATTTTCAAAATTTGCGCCCCTGAAAGAATATATGCTCTGGGAATCATCACCTACGACCATTATATTCCTGTTTTCGGATGCAAGAAAATATATTATTTCTGCCTGAATCTTATTTGTATCCTGAAATTCATCAACCATGATATGGCTGTACTTTGCAGAAATTTTTTTTCTTATGTCAGGAAATTCCTTTAAAATACGGAGAAGATAAACAAGAAGGTCGTCATAATCAAAAAATTTATGCCGAATCTTTTCGATTTTATACTTCTCGTAAATAACTTCAATCTCATCAAGAAAAATGATTAGATGATTATAATAATCTTCAACTGTTTCCTCTATGCATATCCCCTTATTAACAGCCGTTCCGAAGATATTTGCGAGTGTAGATTTTCTGGGAAATGACCGGTTCCCGGATATTTTACTTATCTCTTTTCTTATCATTCCGATCAGACTCTCGGAATCGGCACGGTCGATAATTGAATACCCTTCAGTGTATCCTATTTGCGGAGCATACTTTCCCAAAACAGTATTGGCAAAAGAGTGAAAGGTTCCTCCGCTGACTTTACCGCACCTGCCATCAAGAAGAAGGGAAGCTCTCTTAAGCATTTCCTGTGAAGCTTTTCTGGTAAAAGTGAGGAGCAAAATGGAAGCAGGAGAAACTCCTTCTTCTATAAGCCTTGCGACTCTGTATACCAGGGTTCTTGTTTTCCCGCTTCCTGCACCGGCAATGATTAAAAGGGGCCCTTTTGTGCATGTGACCGCCTCAAGCTGGGAAGGATTAAGATTTTCTTTGTAGGAAATTTGAAAGTTAACACTGCTTTTTTCAAACTCTATTTTTTTTTGCATTATTAAATCTATTGCCCTGAAGCATTATAAAAACTTTACAGCGCTTCTCTTTTGTCCACGTTCATAAATAAAAATCGTCCTATAATAAAGCATCGTGATTATTTTTCATAAGGAATCAATAATGTCAATATATGCATTTTTTATTTTTTCCTATAATTTGTTGACTTTTAAAAAGTATATATATTAATTTGATAAAAGTTAATTAAATTTTTACATGAAAAAGGAGTATTATACCCATGCCCAAATTAGAAGAAGAGTTACAGTCAGTTTTAAACAGCATATCAAAGTTCCTGGTTTCACTTTCCACACAGGTGGACAATCTTCAAAAGCAGGTAAATAAACTTCAGGAAGACAAACAAGTAAAATTAGCCCCAAAAGTAGAATTGGCTCCAAAAGCAAAAAAAGTTAAGAAAAAAACAGAAGTCAAAAAAATACCTGCATCTAAAAAAGCATCTAATGTAAACCAGCCAACTCTTCTTGGTGCAGTATATAATGTGATCAAAAGAAGCAGAAACGGGGCAACAATAGAAAAAATTATAGAAAAGACAGACATTGCTCCAAAGCAGCTAAGCAATGCTCTTTACAAACTTACAAAAAAAAATAAAATTGCGGCTAAATCCCGTGGGGTTTATATAAAAAAATAAGAAATTTTTTGAGCGTCTGAATCTCAAAGCATTTCAGCCCTGAAAAGTATGTTTTACTTTTCAGGGCTGAATAACTTAAGTTCCTGTGTCGCTAAAATCTCGCCTTTAGTAAAAATTTATTTTTGATATGTTCTGAATTTTTTTCTTCCAAAACCCGCCATCGATATCAGGCCTATCCCTAAAAGAAACAGTGTGGCAGGTTCCGGCACAGGAGCAGCTCCGGTCATCAGATCGTTGCCGCATTCCATTGTAAGATGAATAAGTTCTCCGCTGTTGATTATACTCTTAAACATATCACCACCTGTTATCGCAAGAACATAGTGTGCAGTATCACAATCATTGCCCCAATCATCAAATAATCCTAATGCGGTATTGTCAGCAGTAAAATCAGATACTATGTAAGTGCCGGTTTCTGAGATGCTTCCGCCGCTTTCATACTGATATGGTGCAGATGCTGCTATGTCTGTAGGATCAACGACACCAGTATAACCTTCAATCATATCGAAAGAGCCTGGGTCGTCGGTCAAATTGTCATTGTCAGTAGCACTATTCCGGCTTAAATCTAAAACATAATTGTCTCCGATAAAGACATCTCCTATGGAAACATTGTGTACGCCATTAATATAATCAAAGCCGCCTATCATATAGAGTGACCTTGTTGTATCATTCCAAAACATGCCCTCTAAATCCCATCTTTGGTAGGTGTATGTGTTTGGATTGCCCTCTGTCTCATCATCTTCACCTGCAATTCCTTTAGCTAGGGAACCAATGCCCCATGTGGAGTTTGCAAGACCATCATTCACGGTTATCTGTACACCGAGATCATCCATGGTTAAAGCCATACTATTTGCCCCAAAAAATAAAACAGATAAAAATAAAATCATTAAAGTTGTTAATATTTTTTGCATTTTAAATCTCCCTTTTTTATATTCTTAATAAAAAAATTTTAAGCCTTTGTTGAGCTTTTAATTTTTTCTAAAGCAAAAACGATACCAAAGTTTTAAAAAAAATAATCTTGAAACAATAAGCTGAAATATCAAGTTGTTATACGCATTTTAAAAAAATAGAAATAGTGTGGCGAATAGGATTATGTAATTAAGGTAATAATTATATGTGCAATTGTGTAATCTATGTAATAGTTAACGGTTTGAGGTCCAAACATTCAATCCGGCATACAATATATTGAACTTTCTTTTAAATTATGCACAGTATGAAGTCTTTAAAAAATGTTTGATTTCCTTAAAGTTCCGGGTAGAGTTAAAATTCAGGGTGTTGTACAAAAATAAGTTCATTGGGAGAACATGATGTTAAGAAAAATTTTTAGTAATTTGAGCAGACAACTTTTAATTTTAATTTTTTTTCTCACAGCTTTTTCATTTAATGGTGATCAAAATTTAAACTGGCAATCTGAAAATCTTTTTAGAAAAAGCCTTGTTAAACACTTAACTGCCAGGTCGGCATATGCAAAAGATTCTGCTGAATCCTTTAAATGGCCCCATGAACAAAGCGATCTTTTGCCGGATCCGGCTGTTAAATTCGGAAGACTTCCCAATGGTTTCAGATATATTTTGTTGAAAAACAAAAAACCGAAAAACAGGGTAAGCCTGCATCTTGATGTTCAGGCAGGTTCGATAAATGAGACGGACAATCAGGCCGGTCTTGCTCATTTTTTAGAGCATCTTCTCTTTTGCGGTTCAACACATTTTAAGCCCGGGGAACTTGTAAAATATTTTCAGAGCATAGGAATGGGGTTTGGCAATGATGCCAATGCACATACCGGATTTTATGAAACAGTGTATGACATACTACTTCCAGACGGCGAGACAAGCGACCTTGAAAAGGGGCTCATGGTAATAAAAGATTATGCCCAGGGAGCGCTGCTGCTGCAGTCTGAAATAGACAGGGAACGCGGCGTTATACTGGCAGAAAAAAGAACCCGTGATTCAGCCTCCTACCGGACCTTTGTTTCGAGTTTTCGTTTTGAATTAAACGATTCAAGAACAACTAAAAGGCTTCCCATCGGAAAAGAAGATATAATAAAAAATGCCAAACAAAAAATAATTAAAGATTTTTACGATACATGGTACAGACCGGAAAATATGATAATTGTTATGGCTGGTGATTTTGATTTAAAAACAGCTACCTGCCTTGTGGAAGCCAGGTTTAAAGATCTGTCGGCAAGAGCTCCGGCCCGTCCGGTTCCAGCGCCTGATACGGTTAATCATACCGGTGTCAAGACATTCTATCATCATGAAAATGAAGCTGGAAGCACAAGTGTAAGTATAGAGATGGTTAAATCAGAATTAGAGCATCCTGATTCCGCTGCGCTGCAAAACATGCTTATTAAAAGGAGTATGGCTAAGCGTATTATACAAAACAGGCTTGATGCTATTGTGGGCAGTCCCGATACTGTTTTTACTTCGGCTTCCATAAGCTCCGGTTCTTATATGCGCCAGTTTGAATATGCTGCTGTTTCCGCTGAGTGCAGTCCTGAAAACTGGAAAAAATCTCTGGGTGTAATTGAGCAGACACTGAGAAAAGCCTTAAAATTCGGATTTACAGAATCAGAGCTTGAAATAGTAAAAAAAGATTTTCTGTCTGAACTTGATATGGCTGTCAAAAAAGAATCCACACGCGACAGCAGCAAACTTGCACGTGAAATAATCCGGCATATTAATAATAACAGGGTGTTTATGTCCCCGAAACAGGAAAAAAGCTTATTTGCCCCTGTTATTGATTCAACAACACCCGATGAACTGCTTGCAGTATTCAAAAAAATATGGGCTGAAAATCACAGGCTTGTTCTTGTAACAGGTAATGCTGATCTTGGCGGTTCGGATCAGGAACCTGAAAACATTATACTGAAAGTTTATAATAAAAGTCTGGAAAAGGAGATTACAAGACCTGCCGAACTTAAACTTATAGAGTTTCCCTACCTTGCTGAACCTGCTGTAAAAGGTGAAATAAAAAGCAGAAAAGATATTAAGGGGGCTGAAATCATACAGGTTGATTTTAAAAATGGAGTCAGGCTTAATCTGAAAAAAACAGATTTTGCTGCCAATCAGGTTCTAATTAAACTTGCATTCGGTTCAGGCAGTTCCCTGGAACCATCAGACAAGCCAGGGCTTACTGCCTTGTCCAGGGCAGTTATTAATGAAAGCTGTCTCGGCACCATGAAAAAGGATGAGCTGGAGCGTGCAATGGCAGGGAAAAATACATTTGTAAAATTTGGCGCAGGAGAAGATTCTTTTTTTCTGACAGGCATGACAGTCTCTAATGAAGTAGAGCTTATGTTTCAGCTTCTGTATGCGCATATTACTGATCCCGCTTACAGGGAGGAAGCATATAAACTCACTCTCCAGCGATTTCAAAAAAGGTATAAGGCATTATCAAGCTCCATTGACGGAGCAATGATTCTTTCAGGAAAATCTTTTATTGCAGGGGAAGACAGCCGTTTCGGTCTGCCTCCCTGGGATGTTTTTAAACATATGACCATTGATGATATCAGATCATGGATAAATAAGTCATTAAAAGAGGATCCTGTTGAAATATCAATGGTTGGAGATTTTAATATTGAAGAAACAATTGAAACAGCATCAAAATATATAGGCTCCATGTCAGCAAGACAAGGATTTGAAAGCCGGAGCATAAGAAAACTGCCTGAATTTCCCTTTGGAAAAACAAAAAACATAACTGTTCCCACTAAAATATCAAAGGGGCTTATAGTGCTTGCATATCCCACAGAAGATCTGTGGGAGATCCACAGAACAAGACGGCTTTCAGTGCTTGCCAGTATTTTTTCAGACAGGATCCGTGAAAATATCCGTGTAAAACTGGGAGCGGCATATTCTCCTTTTGCATTTAACAGATCTTCCAGAGCATATAAGGGATACGGAACTTTGCAGGTTTATATCCATATAGATCCGGAGCAGGCAGATATGGTTACAGCGCATGTTAAGAAAGTTGCAGCAGACCTTGCAGCAAACGGCATATCCCGGGAAGAGCTTGACAGGGCAATAAAACCGTCGGTTACAGGCATAAAGGATATGCAAAGAACAAACACTTACTGGCTGAATACCGTGCTTGCAGGTTCCATAAGGCATCCTGAACAGATCGACTGGAGTCAGACAATAATTGATGGCTATAATGCAATAAAAGTAAATGAAATATCTAAAATGGCATCAAAATATTTAGACAACAGCAGATGTGCAACAATTATTATTAAGCCTAACCCGGATAAACCGGAGTTTTGAGTTGTGAGTTGTGGGTTGTGAGTTAAGGTACTGAGCAAGGGCTTTAAGTGTTTACCTGTGTAATTTCTTGACCGATAAAGGTTTATTTGATAGTTAGAACAGATTATG
>CAYZXU010000010.1:16892-22220 GCA_964482535.1 uncultured Desulfobacteraceae bacterium
ACCTGTGTAATTTCTTGACCGATAAAGGTTTATTTGATAGTTAGAACAGATTATGTTTAAAGAACCTGTTAAATATCAGCGCCAGCGTGAGCAGATGTTGAAAAAGCAGATGGAAGCACGCGGCATAACAGATAAAAAAGTTCTTGCAGCCATGGGCAAGGTTCCAAGACAGCTTTTTGTAAGTGAAGCTTTAATGGATCAGGCCTATGGAGATTTTCCCCTTCCCATAGGAGAACAGCAGACTATATCACAGCCCTATATTGTTGCTGAAATGACCCAGGCTCTTGAGCTGACCGGGGACGACAGGGTTCTTGAACTCGGTACGGGTTCTGGCTACCAGGCTGCTGTGTTAGCAGAAATAGCCTTCAGAGTTTACACCATAGAAAGAATCAATTCACTTTTTATTAAGTCCCGCGGGCTTTTTGACGATCTTAACTATCATAATATCGTTACCAGATATTCGGACGGAACTTCAGGATGGGCTGAAGAAGGCCCCTTTGATGCAATTATTGTTACTGCCGGGGCGCCTGAAGTTCCAGAAATACTTATAGAACAACTCGCTGAAGGTGGACGCATGGTTCTGCCGGTTGGCAGCCAGAATTTGCAAAATCTTTTAAAAATTTATAAGCACAAAGGAAAAATACATACAACAAATCTTGGCGGTTGCAGATTCGTAAAGCTCGTGGGGGAATACGGCTGGAAAGGATAGCATATGCTAAGACGATTGTATAAATGGGTACTCCACTGGGCCAAAACACCCTACGGAAGCTGGGCGCTGTTTATACTTGCCTTTTGTGAATCCTCATTCTTTCCAATACCTCCTGATATACTCTTGATTGCACTTTCAGTTGCCATACCAAAAAAAGCCTTTAAATATGCACTTATATGTTCAGCAGGCTCAATAATAGGGGGCTGTGCAGGCTATCTAATAGGATGGCATTTTATGACAGGAATAGGAAACGATATTGTAAAATTTTACGGGTACACACAGCAATTTAATTACATACATGACCTGTATATTAAATATGACGCATGGGCTATCGGCATTGCAGGTTTTACGCCTATACCATATAAGGTTTTTACAATCTCTGCGGGTGCATTTAATGTCAGCTTTCCTGTCTTTGTTATTGCTTCTGTAATATCCAGATCCGCCCGTTTTTTTATTGTAGGCGCTCTGATTTATATTTTAGGATCAAGGGTTCAAACTTTTATAGAAAAATATTTTAACATGCTCGCAATATCTTTTACGATTATGCTGGTTGGGGGCTTTATTATAATAAAATATCTTTTTTAGGCAATCATGGGCTATGGCTATGGTCGTCTTTTAAAAATAATTTATGATATTCAGACTCTTCGAGATGCTCTTTAAGCAGCCTTGATAACAAAAAGAATATGTCGTTCAATTCTTCATCTGAAAGCCTTTTTATTAATTTTTCCATTAAAATATCATCAGAAAATTTTTGAAGATAATATATAATTGTATGTTCGTCAGTTTCACGGTCATGTCCAAACCCCACCAGACCATCGTAGTTTTCAACAAAATCATGGGAATGTTTCATAAATCTCCTGATATTTATTATAAAGCTATAGTTTATGTTTTGATATATAACATCTTGATTTAAGCCATTTTCTGAATTTTATTTCCATATTTTTAAATAAAGGTGGTTTGTCGGGATATCGGCATTTATGTTCAAAGAGGATTACATCTTCAAGTATATCTGTCCATTTGCTATCACCTTCATACCTGTTTTCAATTAAATCGATTATCATTTCAGGATGCTTTTCAAGCTCCGATTTAATACGAGGCAGATGTTTTAACCACCCCTTTACTCTATTATTGTTAATGGGTCTGAGCCCGTTCATTGCATTGACAGACTCTTTGGAAGGATTTGCAAACTGCTCATATTTTGAAAAACTGCATTTTTTTTTCAAAAACGAAAATCTTTCCATAATCTGTAGTTGAACCTTATCAGGATACTGAACAAGATCTTCATATCTTATGCAGATAAATCTAAAGTTATCTTCCAGGTTTTTTGATGCATCATTACAGGTCTTCCAGACACGATAGTTACAAAAATATTCCCCTGACCTTGATCTATGTATACTTGTTACAACTGACCTTGGATCCCGCATCATATAAATCAAAAAAAGATTATCATCTTTTTTAAATACTTTTTCAATATATTTAATATCAGACGGCTTTTTGCTGAAATAAATGTCCGGCTTCCCCTCCGGCTCTACAAATATATTCATTTCATGGCTGCAAAAACCGTTGTTTTCAAAACAGGTGGCGCATAATTCCATCATAAGAGTTGTGCCGCTTCTCGGGCATCCAACTATATGCAGTCTTTTCATGATAATATTTTTCATCAAACAGGATAACCATATGCGCCAAGATCAACACCGAGCATATCAGAAAACTCCCTGTTGCTGTCCCTGTAACGCAGGGCAATGTGATCCACAGCCTTTTTGCCGAGCATTTTTTTTTCTCTATCAAGACTTTTTATCAGACTTGTTTGATCTAATCTTTTATAAAAACGCTTACATGTTTTGTAAAAAAAAGGAATATTAAAAATAACACGCCTGTTAATGGGATCTGATCCATAAAATCTGTTCGTTATTCTGGCAAGAGCCACGCTTGCAAAGGAAAACCTTTCATTAACCCGTTTTTGTACAATTTTTTCCATATAAACTGGAGGAGGTATCCCTAATTCTGAAAAAAAATCATTAAAAAACAAAGAAATATTTTCCCTCATTTTTTCATAAATAAAAATATGTACATTATCTGATCCAAACAGGGATGTATAATATTTTATTAGATTATTATATTCAAAATGATCAAAAGAAAATTGGGGGAACCTGTGATAATGTCCGGTTGTATCAAAAAGATACCTGTTAACACTAAAGGTTCCGCCTTTTTTTATATACTGCCTGTAGGCTGATTCAATTATTTCAAATTGATTTCGAATAAATATTAGAATATGAGCATCAGGCATAACGGAAAACAAACGATCTGCGACCTCTTTTGCAAGGTATCCCCCATTCCCGCCTGTATGAATATTACCTGAGAGTTCTTCATCAGAAATAACTATTATTTTGCTTTGCTCTTTTTCAAGACTGTTTAACTGATCAGAAAACCATTTTTGTGCAATTTTTCCCTTAAAAAAAAATGAGCCTTTTTTTAAAAAAACGTTCTGCCCTTCATAACGATCTATCAACTTAATATCCGGATGATTTTTAAAAACCTTCTTTTGTAAAAAAGTCGAACCGGTTTTATGATAACCTATATGTATAAATACTTTCATGTCTTTATTGAGAACTTATTTTCGGAGTCTACGCTTACCTGAACGAACCCTTAAGTGCCCTTATGAATTTTTGCATAGAGTGAATCTCCACGCGTTATTACTTTTTTCCAGAATTTTTTGTCTTTGCTTAAAGTCGTTTTCAAAGCAGTATTACTGTACACACGGGCAAATCGTAATAAATCGCGCTTTGTCAAACCCGCATCCCTGCTGGAAAAATAGAGCCCCGCAATATCTTTTACTCTCCAGCGTACAGGAGTTTGCCTCCGTATCTGTGCCCTATGCAGGTCTATTAAATATAAACGGAGTTTTTTCCTGTCTATATTTTCAATGCCATCTGAAATATCAAGTAAAAAATGGCAGATATAAAAATCACGATGATTCAGCCCGTTTGCATGAATTGTTCCGGCAATTTTTGCAACTTTGGTAATTATTGCCCGCTTGAGAGAATAATCAGGAGGAAAGCTGCGCCATCCGGCACAAAGTTCTTCCAGACTTACAGTATTGCTTATCTCTTTTGTAATCACAAAAGATTTTATTTTGGCTGGATTAATCCCTTTTTTCCCATACCCGACAAGGCACATGGTGTTTACGCCTAAGTTTGTAAGACGCTTGATTGCAAGCCATTCATTTTGCGCTCCTGTCACGGGAAATTTTAACTGCATTAAATTTTTTATTATCTCTTTCCATCCGATACCACTGTGGAGTTTAATAAAATAAGGCTTATGGTTGAATATAAAACGGAGGGTCTTGCGGCAGTCCTGGTCTCTGTATACCTTGCCTTTTAAAAAAAATAGTTCTTCAAACAGATCCTTTCCTTTCCAGTGATTCAGCCATTGGTCTGGAAGTGATATCATTTTGCAACTTTCATTATAAAATCCACAGCTTTTTGAGTCATGCCGGACAGATCGTTTTTCAAAACGTACTCTTTCCCTTTTTTCCCCCAATAGCTTTTTTTGTGAGATGTTAACATGAATAACAGCAGTTTATTCAAAGCTTTTTGATCAAAAGGCGAATAAAGAAGCTCTCCGGCATCTGCATTCTTAACATGGCTGCTGTACCCGCAGACATCGGTTACAAGCACCGGCAAGCGGCACGCCATTGCCTCAAGCAAAACCTTACCCGCAGTTTCAACGCGAGCGGGATGAAGCAAAAGGTCAGATGAAATAAAAAATTTGGAAACATCATCCCTGGCGCCCATAAAAAAAACCCGATCTGCAACTTTCAAACGCCTGGCCAGCTTTAAAAAAGGCTTTTTGTTATCTCTTCCCACAATCAGCAAAACGGTTTTTTCTCTTATTTTATCCGGAAGGGCTGAAATAGACCTGATTGAACGGTCAACGCCTTTGGTTTTAAAGCCCGAACCCACCATTAAAATTAGAATGCAACCCGGATCTTTGATGTCTGTTTTATTATTACCAAACCTGTTATCTTCAGACAATTCCGAGCAGATTGCAGAGCGTATTTTCTTTTTATTTGCCTTGGCTGTCAGGTTTATGTCAATTCCAGGAGGAAGCAGATGAAAACGGCTGTTGGATGTGCCGTAAAAATCTGAATAAAACGGTTTTTCCCGTTCTGATATCAATAAAATTTCGGTTTTTGATTTTTTATCAAAAACAGCTCTCTCTAAGCGCATATATGTTTTATAACGCGGTGAAATTCGATGGGCAAAACTTTTTTTTTCCGCCTTTGCAGCAAAGCAGGTATCTGCTGCAAAATATACATTTAGACCGGGCATTTTATTAAAACCCACAACAGCATTATACATGCCTGGTTTGACATGCTGATTAAACTGTCTTGAAAAATATTCTGAACGACCGTGGTTTGTAATACCCCGAACCGGAAGAATCTTCACGTTAATATTATCAGGTCGCTCGCCTGTCCATGAACCTGTATACACATCAACATGGCTGCAACGCATGGTGCATTCTTTTGCTATGCTTAAAAAATCTCTCTGAAGTCCTCCATGGGGAAAATAATCAAATAGACAGAAGGCTAATCTGCATTTATCGGCCATAATTTTAAA
>CAYZXU010000010.1:22320-35820 GCA_964482535.1 uncultured Desulfobacteraceae bacterium
ATTGTTTTCAACAGGTTTCTGTAATACATCTTTGTCCTGAGATTCAGATCTGATTATCTTTTTTATAATATCGTCTGCCACTCTTTGTATGACTGCCTTTTCCCTTTCTTCCGAAAATTTTTTTACCTTGCCAAACAAATTTTTGTCTGCAAATTTATTATATTTTACAGTGGACTGTTTCCTGGAAAGATCATTAGTGTAATTTTTTAAGACATTATATATTTTATAATCTGGAATATGCATATTTTTTTAACTCAAAACGGACAAACCGTGCCTGAACTTTGCTTTTCGCTCAGGCATTAGATAGCATATGCGCAACAGTACATTCTTATGAATCTTGAATGGCTTTCAAAAGCTATTTCAGGCAGATGGTCAATATGAAAAAAATCGGCATCATCTGCATCGTCACCAGCTATTAAAACACCTGAATAATCTTTTATTAGATAAGATAACATAAGAACTGTATTATACTGGGGGCTGTGGGTTGAAACAACACCTAAAAGCATTTCGATCTTGCCGACAAGACCTGTCTCTTCTTTAAGCTCGCGCAGAGCTGATTTTTCTGGTGTTTCCTCAAGCTCAATAAAACCTCCAGGGAGACACCAGCGACCTTTTTTAGGTTCAATGCTTCTTTTCACAAGAAGCAGCCTGCCTGTTTTGTCAACAAGAACAATACAGTTGGCAGGCACAGGGTTTTCATAAACAGGTTCATTGCACTTACTGCAAAAAAGACGCATTCTGCCGTCGCAAAGCCTTTCTGTAAGGATTGATCCGCAAAAATGGCAATAATTTTTTTTACGCATTATTAATCTTCAAAATCCCCTTCAGGCCCCTTGTCGGATGTTATACCTGCTGCCCGTTTGATTATTTTTTCCTGGGTCCAGTCATCCGGGTTTTCAATCCTTGCCGATTTTAATCCAGGATCGTATGTTCCGGCCTTAAGAATTGCATCTATGACAAGTGGTGCAGTATCTTTTGCATTTAATACATTCACAAGCATATTATATATAAATTCTTCAACCCTTCTAACCATTCTATCCCTTATCTCCTTTGGCTGTCCAAGGAGCTTGTTTTCAAATGGGAGATTAAGTTTCTTATAATTTCCCCCCTTGATGCCGTTCTCATCAGCATATTTTACAAATTCAGCCCACATGTCTTCCGACATCCCTTCGCCTTTCAGCTTAATAAAGTTGCCGTCATCATCAAGAATCGCATTCCCATAATCGTTTACTTCAAGCCCCCATGAAACCATCTGAAGGGCTGTGGCAACATTTGCCTTTGTGGTATTGGTTTTGCCTGCAATTTCCCTTAATTTTTCAGAGCTGTTTCCTGATGTGCCGTGCTGAGCGCCGGACACATGATATTTTTCCAAAGCCTTGTGAATTTCGGAGGTAAGCTCAATCTGAATACCCTGATCACTGGCCTCAATTCCATGTGTTGTCCCGTTATTTAATGCTATCCAGTCAGGAAAAATATCATGGGCATTCAAACCCTGAATTAAAAAAAGAGCTTCTTCAACTGTTGAAAGACCTGATTTTCCCTTTATCTCACCCACTTCAGTTTCAAGCCCCGCCCATTTGGGAATAAAGGGATTAAGAGCAATATTTGCCAGCAGATTTTGATCATCGGGAAGATGTGAAGCATCAATTGCAATGGATGTAATTCCTGCATCAAAAATTGTTGGAATCTCCACCTTTGCCGGCTCAACATCCTCTTTCTTTTTAATGCCATAATGATCAGCGTGTATTGCAACAGGAATGGTAATGCCAAGCTCATTGCATAATGAATCCACATTTCTTGCCATGTTCCAGTAATTTACAGGGCAATATGCAGTTGCCCCGCCTTCTGACTTTGCTATCTCGATTATAATTGCAGCATTTGCCCTTTGCGCAGCTAATAAAGCCCCTTTTATTATAAAGTAGTTCCGGCCATTGGCTGCCATGGTCATGGCCTTGCCCTTTGCAGTTAATCCAATGTCTATAAATTTTCCACTTACGATTAATGCTTTTGAATTAGGAAAGAGGGTTATAATATTCGGTGGACGTCCAGTTTGCAGAGCTTTTTCAAAATCTAATGAGAACCCGGATGCATTTGTTGACATGACAAACCTCCTTATTATTAAAGTTATTATAATTATCCCAAACTTCTCATCTTAATCTCTGTTAAAAGACTAATGAGTTAACAGGGGAAAAATTTTTTAATCAGCATTCCTGCAAAATGTGTTAAAAATATTACTAAAACTGCAATAAGGATATGCTCAGTTACGACTTTCCATGGATGTTCACCCTGGGCTCTGGCCATAAAAAAACTGAATATGCCAAGAACAGACAGTCCCCAAACCACGCTTACAACAATTGCATGGGAAACAGAAAGGAGTGCCAGCGGAATAATAAATGTAACTGCAAAAATAAATTTGGACACAAGCGTGGAAAATGTCGCCATCCATATTTCACTGGAAGTATGAACTCCTTTTGTTTCTTCGGCAATATGAACACCAAGAGCATCGGAAAAAGCATCTGCTATGGCTATGGTCAATACGCCGCTTATAATAATGGCTTTTGAAGAGTTTCCGGAATGAAGCCCCACAATCAGACCCATGGTAGTAATTATACCTGAAGCAAGCCCGAAACCGAATCCGCTTTTAACTGAACTGTTTAAAAACATCTGTTAATATAAATCCATGGTTTCTTCTTCGTTCTCCCCTTCATTCTGGTTTTTGACTTTTTTATCTTCTTTAACATATGTGTCTATTTTTTTATTGAACTTTTTTATCTTACTCTCATAAATACGTATTCTACCATTAATGTCTCTAATATTTTTATTATACACCCTTGTCATGGCTTTTGCATTAGAATTTGGCTTATTTTCTTCAAGCTTTTTTTTTTCATCGAGAATAGTTTGGTATTCAAGCATAAGAGAGTCTTTTTCATTTTTCAGCTCTCTTGCCGCCTCTTCCCTTGCTTTTTCAACTTTTTCAGCCTGCTGGGGCATACTGTTTTCAAGCTCGGTTTCTTCCTGCTCAATCCGGTTTTGTCTGTTTTTTTCCTTGCTTTTAACCTCGTAATACTCCTTGGTTTTTTTTCTTTTATCTTTTGGAATTGAGCTAATGTCGTCTGTAAACAGTATATTCCCCTTTTCATCAACATATTTATAATATTCTGCTGAAGATGGTGTGCAAAAAAAAAGAAATACCGGAATCATGAAAAAAAGTCTTTTGTTCATGAAATTAATCCCCCAATTAAAGAATCGGTTAAAAAAAAATCAGAGATCATCGTAAATAAATTTTATCTTAAAAAAAATCAATCAATAATTTGTTAAAAAAAATAGCAGTTTGTAATATTAAATACAACCATCTTAAATTTATACTGATATTTGATATAAACTCAAGTATAAACTCAGACAGATTGTTTTACAAACTTATAATTTATCATAGTTGACAATAAAATTACATTATTATAATTATCTTTTTCAAAAATTAATTTTTTTTTAACAAGTCATAATAACTGATATAAAGATATAGAATGCGAACTACAGACCGATCAAACAAAAAAGAACTCGTTGCCGACTGGAATGCTTTGATAAGAATATTTATCAGCCCTGAAAGTGAAGTCTCAAGGGCAATCATGGTTAAATACATGAGACCGATACTCTTTGGCCTGCATGATTTTCTTAAAAAACATGTTGGTTTTACCCAGGAGGTGAGTCTCAAAAAACTTGCAACGAGATTTACCAACACAGTAGTAAAGGAAAATCCTGAAGAAAAGTTAGGCGACGTAATTACAGAGCTCATGGAAGATATTGCACCCTATGCTGTTAATGTCGCATCTCCCTACTTTGTCGGTCATATGACCTCGGCCATTCCGTTTTTTATGGTTCATCTTAGAACCATTGTTACAGCAATCAATCAGAATGTTGTTAAGGTTGAAACTTCCAAAATCGTATCAGTCCTTGAAAAACAGACGCTTGCCAAACTCCACAGAATTGTCTTTCGCATGGACGCATCTTTTTATGAAACCCATGTCCAGAACACTGACACAACGCTGGGATGTTTTGTTGAGGACGGGACACTTGCAAATATAACGGCTCTCTGGGTTGCAAGAAACATCATGTTTGCACCTAAGGAGGGTTTTTCGGGTGTTGAAAAAGAAGGTATTGCTGCTGCATACAGAGCTTACGAAGTAGAAAGATGCGTTGTGCTGGTATCCAGATTAGGGCATCTTTCAATAAGAAAGGCAGGAGGTGTTTTAGGCATAGGAAATCATAACGTAATAGCTATTGATGTGGACGAAAACAATAAAATCGACCTGGACTGTCTTAAGAAAACCATTAACAGCCTGAAATCCGATAAAGTCAAAACAAAAATCATGGCAATTGTCGGTATTGCAGGGACCACTGAAACCGGAACCGTAGATCCTCTTGTTGAAATAGCCAAAATATGTTCAAAGTATGGGATACACTTTCATGTAGATGCCGCCTGGGGAGGACCCACAATGATGTCTGAAAAATACAGGTATTTATTAAAGGGCATAGAGTGCGCTGACTCAATAACCATCGACGGTCATAAGCAACTGTATATGCCGATGACCTGCGGCATGGTATATTTTAAAAACCCCGCAATAATGGATAATGTTGTTTATTATGCAAATTATGTAAACCGCCCCAGCTCTGTTGACCTTGGAATAAAATCTCTTGCAGGTTCAAGGGAAGCTATTTCAATAGTTCTCGGCAGCGCACTAAAAATAATGGGAATAAAAGGTTATGCTCTTCTTATTGAACACGGCATAGAAACAGCCAAAAAATTCGCAGATGAAATTAACAAAAGGTTAAATTTTGAACTGGTTACCAAGCCTGAACTGAATATTCTTACATATAGACTGCATCCACCAAATATTAATAAAGAAGAAACAACAGAATACAACAAAAAATTAAATAAAATCAATACAACAGTTCAAATACTGCAAAGGGAAGCCGGCAACAGCTTTGTTTCAAGAACAAAATTAAAAAAAACATTCGGTAACAGCGAGGAAGTAGTGGTTCTTAGATGCGTTATAATGAATCCGATGACAGATATAAATATTTTAAGGAATATACTTGATGAACAGGAGGAAATCTATAAATTTAACTTTACACGCCCCAAATAGACAGTGGATAGACTGGGGATAAACCACAATTTTTAATAAAACTTTTTTGTCCTTGCTATCTCTCCAAGTGCTTCCATAAATATCAATCTTATTCCTTACTTTATAAGGGAAAAAAGTGCGTCCACCCTGCCCACACACAAAAAATCTTTACAAATAAAATAAAATGTTTTATAAAAAATAAACTGGTTTATAAAAAATACTATGTTTTAATTTCGGCACTTTGAAAAATGTTCAATCTTGTCTGCTGTGTTCAATTTGTGCGAAAATAAGCATTTTGCAAAGGCTCCGATTTGACGAGGCTTTATGAATAATAAAATTGTTATTGCCACACGCAACAAAGGTAAAATTAGCGAAATTCAAGATCTGTTAAAAGGATTCCCCATTGAAATAAAAAGTCTTGATGATTTTGGGACTATCCCTGTTGTGGAAGAAGACGGCGACACCTTTGATGATAATGCCTATAAAAAATCGAGTTTTACTTCCAGAATTTTAGGGCTGCCTGTACTGGCCGATGATTCAGGGCTTATAGTGGATGCTCTGGGTGGCTCGCCTGGTGTATATTCCGCACGATATTCCGGAGAAAATGCCACAGACAAAGAAAACTGCGCTAAACTTCTCAAAGAAATGAAAGGTAAAAAAAACAGAAAGGCTGCATTTGAATGCGTAATTTCTATTGCAGTTCCAACCGGCGCTGCATTAACCTATGAAGAACGCTGTGAAGGTCTTATAACAGATAACCCTGCAGGATCGAACGGTTTCGGTTATGACCCTGTTTTTATGTTCCCCCCCCTTAATAAAACTTTTGCACAATTAACAAAAGAAGAAAAAAATCGCGTGAGCCACAGAGGCAAAGCCATGATGCAGATACAAAAAGAATTTGACAAGGTGGTTATATGGCTTAACCAACACATGCCGGTTTATAAAAAATTTTCATGCAGTGACTGACTTAATGATTTACTTTAACTCTACAACGCAGCTTAACCTTATATATACTACATGTTGTGTATAGTATAAAAAATCTAATATATGGTATCCCAAAGGATTAGACAAAAAATGTATTTTGTAAAGGCATATTAACTTATATTATTACAATTGAAATGAGGAAATTGAGCATGACACAAGGTATAGACATAGCAAAAAAAATTGGGGGGATAAACGGCTTTAATAATGCATCCAGCATCTTCAAGGACAAAATGGATGATGTTAATCTATCTAAAATAAAACTGATCAACAATCATGAGGTGCTTGAAAAAATTGCAAACGCAATAGCCATGTGTGAACCTGATACTATATTTATAAATACCGGTTCCGATGAAGACAAACAAAGGGTCAGAGACCTGTCTATTAATAACGGCGAAGAAAAAAAACTCGCCATGGATAAGCACACTATACACTACGATTTAAAGGAAGAACAGGGCAGGATAGTTGATAGAACCTATTATATTGTCAATGAAGGAGAAACTGTCAGCTCCCTGGCCAATAAGATGCTCAGGGATGATGCCCTTAAAAATATCAAGAAAAATATGCAGGGGATTATGCATGGCAAAACCATGATAATAGGATTTTATATGCGGGGACCTGTTGGAGCTCCTGTATCAAATCCTGCATTAGAGATAACAAGCTCTGCATATGTCTCCCACAGCGCTGATATTCTTTATAGAAACTCATTTTCAGATTTTTGCAAAGAGGTTGAACGGCTTGGGCATTTTTATGCAAATATTCACAGCGAGGGCTTAAACAGACCTGAAGATCTTCCCAATGCACGGGTATTCATGGACAGGGCTGACCGGACGACTTACAGTTTTAACTGCACCTATGCCGGCAACACACTACTTTTAAAAAAGGGGAATCACAGATTCTCAGTAGATAAAGCCGTATATGAAAATAGAGGGGGCGAGCTTTCCGAACACATGTTTATTACAGGTGTTAAAGGGCCAAAAGGCCGCACAACATGGTGCGCCGGAGCAGCGCCCAGCGGATGCGGCAAAACCACCACTGCAATGGCCGGAGATTACTTTATAGGTGACGATCTTGTGCAAATGTGGATAGATGAAGAGGGAAGCATAAGATCAATAAACCCTGAGAGCGGTATTTTCGGTATAGTCGAAGATGTAAACTGGGAAGGTGATCCAAAACTCATGGAAAATCTGAGAAAACCAGGAGCCGAAGTTATATGGTCAAATGTTCTTATAGACGATAATGGCGTGCCGCACTGGGCAGGCAATGGCGAAGATCATCCTGAAAAAGGTTTTAATTTTCAGGGCAAATGGGAAAAAGGGATGGTTGATAAAAACGGAAAAAAGGTGCCGATTTCCCATCCAAACTCCAGGTGCACAATTTATTCATCTGCTCTTTCCAATTATTCAGAATATTCCGAAGATCCCAAAGGTGTTGAAACAAGAATAATTACCTACAGCGGCAGGGACAGCAACACCATGCCCCCTGTATATGCGGCTAAAAATACTGATCATGGTGTAGTAATAGGAGCATGTATAGTATCAGCAGCTACTGCAACAGAGGTTGGGGCAACAGGAGTAAAAAGAGCGCCATGGGCAAATGCTCCATTTATTCCAGGCGCACTTGCAGATTACATGGATGCCCAGTTTAAATTTTTTGGAAGCGACAAAATAGCAGAGAGTAAAAAACCGATCATGGCCGGCTTGAACTTCTTTTTAACCCATGAAGCGAGAGGAGGAACATCCAAAAATCTCCTTGGAGAAAAAAAGGATGTAAAGGTCTGGCTGGCATGGCTGGAACGAAGAGTATATAAAGAATTGGATGCAATAGAAACGCCTATGGGATTTATTCCAAAGTATGAAGATCTTAAGGAGCTGTTTAAAACATTAATAGATAAAGATTATACAGACGAACTCTATAACAGACAGTTTTCTTTTTATATGGATAATATTCTGGGAAGAATTGATCTTCAGATTAAAGCATATGGGAAAGAATCTGATATACCGGAATTGCTGTTTGATGTATTAAATGAGCAGAAAAAAGGTCTTATGCTGCTTAAAGACAAATACGGTTCCATTGTAACTCCATCACAGCTTGAAAACGATTAAAAAGATATCTATTTTAAGCACAATATTCAGCCGCCGTATGCTTACAGCTTTTGCAATGGGCTTTTCATGCGGTCTGCCCCTCCTGCTGACTCTGTCCGTACTCCAGGCATGGATGCAGCAGGAAGGCGTAGATCTTGCGTTAATAGGCATGATGGCCCTTGTGGGACTGCCCTATACATGCAAATTTCTCTGGGCACCTTTTCTTGATCGTTTCACACTCCCTTTTCTTGGCAGAAGAAGAGGCTGGCTTATTATTGCTCAGATTGCCCTTGTTTTTTCAATCGCCGGTCTTGGCTGCACAAACCCAGGTAAAAGCCCCTTAATAGTTGCATTTGCTGCATTTCTGGTTACTTTTTTCAGCGCCTCACAGGATATTGTTGTGGACGCATACAGAAGAGAAGACCTTTCCGACAAAGAGCTTGGGCTTGGTTCCTCTCTGTATATTAATGGATACAGGCTGGGAATGCTGACAGCTTCAGGTGGAGGGCTGATAATGGCAGACCACATGCCGTTTTCATATGTTTATATGATACTGGCGGCATGCATGATTCCTGGAATAATAACAACCATACTTGCGCCTGAACCTGTTATTAACAAAAAAACTCCTAAAACCATTCTTGAAGCAGTTGTCAGCCCCATGGTGGAATACTTCAGCCGCTCAGGAGCCATATGGATACTGGCCTTTATACTCTTTTACAAGATAGGGGATTCCATGGCCAGCACAATGACTACCCCGTTTTATCTTGACATGGGTTTTTCATTAACCGAGATCGGCATGGTAGTTAAACTGTTTGGATTATGGGCTACTATTGCAGGAAGTATTGCAGGAGGTATTATCATGATCCGCCTCGGGATCATAAAAAGCCTGTTGGTTTTCGGTTTTCTCCAGGCCGCATCAACCGCCAGTTTTGTACTTTTAACAAAAACAGACCACTGCATTGCCTACCTGTCTGCAGTAATAGCATTTGAAAACTTAAGCAGTGGAATGGGTACCGCCGCATATGTCGCATTCATGGCGAGTATCACTGATAAAAGGTTTACCGCAACCCAGTACGCCCTGCTAAGCAGCCTGATGGGTGTTCCCAGGGTTTTTGCATCGGCTCCAACCGGTTTTTTGGCCAAAAACTTTGGGTGGGCAAATTTTTTTATTGCATGTGCATTAATAGCCATCCCTGGCATGCTGTTACTGTTAAAAATTACTCCCCACGCCCAAACTATCAAGGAGACATAAATTTTGTTGAATACAAAAAAAACCGATATAATCACAGATCTGTATAATAAGAGAAAAAAAATTCTTTTGCTTCCGCCTGAAAAGGCTTTAAATACTATTCTTGATTCCCTGCACCCTGTTCCCCTTATTCACTCTTTTACTGAAGAAGACTTTTACTTCCTGATAAACGAAATAGGAATTGAAGATTCACTCCCTCTAATTGCACTTGCATCCAACAGGCAGTGGGAATATATCCTTGATCAGGAGATATGGGAAAAAGACCAGATTAAAATGACTGCAGCATCAAAATGGCTGAATTTACTTCTTAACGTAGATCAAAACCGGTTAACACGATGGCTGTATAAAGAAAAAAAAGAATTAATTGAGCTTTTTTTATTTAAAAATATCAGCCTGATAATTAGAGAGCATGATCAGGATCCTTCTGATTTCCCTGAAGGATATGTCACAAAGGATGATGTTTTTTACTATAAATTTGCAGAGCCTGAATGCCAGGATGAATCAGATAAACTTACCCGGGAAAAAAGAGATGAATTTCTTTCCAGATTCATGGATAAACTTGCGGAATATGATTATAAAAAGTTCCAGAACCTTCTCATAGAATCAGGAAGCATTATCCCTGCCGAAACTTTAGAAGAGATGTTTCGACTCAGAAATGTAAGGCTTGCTGAAAAAGGTTTTCTCCCGTTTAATGAAGCTGTAAATGTTTATAAGCCGCTATCCCCCCAAACTTTAAAAAATCATACAGGCAGAGGGCAGGAGCCGGATTATTTAACACCCTCGCCTTTATACCAAGCAAGCATGTTAAATAAAAAAAGTCTCTTTACATCTTCATTAGAACTTGTGGATAATGATGAACTTTTAAAAGAATTGCAGACAGAATTTGCAGGTTTATGCAACAGGATTATAGCTGCTGACCAGAAAATTATAAAAAGCAGAAAAGAGCTTGTCGGTATTGTACAAAAGGCATGCGGATATTTAAGCATAGGTCTTGACAGGATCTATGACCGGAAAGAAAAGAGCTCATGCAAAGAGCACCTTGATTTGATTAAAAAATATCCTGTTGGAGAAATTTTCAGAGTCGGTTATGCAAAAGCCCTGGAGCTTAAATGGGAAGCTGAAAAATGGTTTAAACAGTCATGGACTAATAAAGAGGGGCTTAAATTAAATTTCTGGGGAGAAGAAGGGCTTGGAGTGCTTGGGGGTCTGCTTATTAAAAGGCCTTTATATTATGACAATTACAAAACAGGAGTATTATACAGAGAATTTGAGACAATTGACGATATAATGGAGACTGAAAAAAAATACCATAATATTACAGCAATTGACGATATCCTTTGTACAATGAAAATAGAACTTGACGAGACAACGGAGTATGATTTTTTTACCTTTAAGAAATTAATTTTAACACTATGGGCAAGGCATTATCTTGGTTTGCCTGAAAAATATACACCTGTTGAATTAAATAAATTTAAAAAATTTTTCAATCTTATATTTTTGCCTTCCGAAAAAGCAGAGAAAAACAGTTGCCGCAAAACAGATACATCCATGAAAGAATCACTCTTAAACTGGCTTTCAAAAAGAACAGGCATAGAAAACAATGAGTTATCAAAAAAAATCGGAGGGATTCTTGAAGACCTTTTTATTGAAATTGAAAACGAATATGGCCTGGTAGCTGAAAAAGATCTTGAGCCTGAATATATTCATCATTTTTTAATATCCGAATCTTGATAAGACCCTTTATAGTCAGGACCTGCTGCGAAATAAACATTATAATATTACACAGCAGACCCTGAGATTTCGCTCAAAAACTATACCTTGAACTCTTCCACCATTTCCTTTAATTGTTCTGCCAGTTTCGTCAGTTCTGCCGCATTTAAATTCACCTTTTCACTGCTATTACTTATCTCGCCTGCTGAATTATTCACATCAACAATATCTTTTGCAATCTCTCCTGACACTGTGGAACTCTGGGCAACATTTTCATTGACTTCCTGAATCCCCTGGGAAGCCTGGGATACGTTTTGGGCAATATCCTTCGTGTTTGAAGCCTGTTCATCCACTGCGGTAGTAATGGTGGACACAACATCATTAACCTCATTTATAACTTTGGTAACATCTTCGATCTGTGTAACAACGCCTTCTGTTGAAGACTGTATCTCTTCAATCCTGTTTTTAATCTCATCAGTAGCAACTGCTGTCTGCTGTGCAAGCTCCTTTATCTCGTTTGCAACAACTGCAAAACCTTTTCCAGCCTCACCTGCCCTTGCAGCCTCAATAGTTGCGTTAAGTGCCAAAAGGTTGGTCTGTTCAGATATCTCTGTTATAGTTTCAGTAACCTTGCCGATTTCTTTTGCAGCATTTCCAAGCCTGTCAACATTTTCAGAAGCTGTGTTTGCCTTGGTTACGGCTTCCTGGGTCATACTTCGCCCTTTCTCAGAATTTTTGGCGATTTCATCAACTGTTCCTGTCATCTGCTCTATGGAATTTGCGACAATTTCAATATTTGTTGCGGTCTGTTCCATTGCAGATGCGACATTATCCATATTGGAACTCATCTCTTCGGCCGCAGCAGCAACAAGACCGGATTTTTCAGTAGACTCTTGCGCGCCTGAAGTCATCTGCTCAGAAATTACAGAAAGAACGCCTGCAGAAGAGCTTAAGGTTTGAATCCCTTCTGCATTTTTTTTAAGCATCTGTCTTAAACCGGAACTCATTTTGTTTAAAGAATCTGCAAGAACACCGACCTCATCCCTTTGACTTATATCAAGTTTGCCTGTAAAATCACCCTCTGACATCTGTGAAGCAAAATCAACACTCTTGCTGATGGGAACCGTTATACCTTTTGTGATAAACAAAGCAATAAGTATCCCTGCTGCAATCACGAAAAAACTTATTATAATAATTTTACGTTTAAGTCCGCTGGTAACATTCAATATTTCCTGGTCGGTTTTAACATTAGTTTTTATTTCAGAACGCATCTTGTTAAATATTATTTTTAGTTCATTTATTGCAGGCACTGCTTTGTCAGTATATATCATTCCGGCCTTGTCACTTTTTTTAACCAGATTTTCCGCCTCTTTCTTAACCTTGTTTAATGCTTTCAAGGTGTCTTTCAAAGCCGGAATAGTATCTGTTTCATATGCGGTCATTGATATGTTTGGAGAAAAGGCAGACCATCTCTTTTTAATTATCTTACTCGATTCATACAGTTTTTTGTAAGGCTCTTTTACAGCATCAATCAAAGGCTTCAACTCAGGGTTTTTTACTATGACTTTTTTAGCCCCTCCCTTATAAAGCCATATGCCAAATGGTGTTTTTGTGCAATCAGTTTCAATGGGGATTTCACGTGCCATCTGGAAAAAAGATGTGGTTATTCTGGATACCCATTCTAAAATTTCAATCTCACTGCCTGCGATAAATCCAGGGAGCAGGTTATCAGAATAAACATAACTGTCCTTAATGTCCAACGCTGACTGATGAAGTCTTTTATGTGGGGCCTCAAGCTTTTTGATAAGCGGAGCAAGGGATGGAACAAGCTTTTCCGCTTCCTTCCTGTCTTTACCATAAAGCCATCTTCCTAAACTGCATTTATGAGCATCTGTTTCAATATTAAATTTTGTAGTATTTTTATCCGACAAAAACAGATTAAGATCACTTAGCCACTTAAGCTGCTCTAATTCCTTTTCAGCTAAAACGCCTGAAAGTCTGTTGCCGTTAATCACCTCTTTTGAAGTTGTCATTATGCTGCCAAGACCAAAATTTACAATCATACTTAAACATATCACAATTAAAAAAATTGCCCCAAAGCCCATAGCCATTTTCCAGCCTATTTTTTGATTCAACCACATTTTCTTTAAATTCATAGTTAACTCTCCCTTTATTGTAATATGTTTTCCACTTTAAAACCTTTACAAAACACCCTTTTCGTCTAAATTTGAATCGTTAGACTCAAATTTTAACCTTCGAAATATTAAAGAGTCTATTTAAAACAGTTCTAAATTTTCACATTCCTTAAATATTTTTGATGGTCTCGTAAAAAGTCGAGATCAATTGGACAGTAGAT
>CAYZXU010000011.1:0-34546 GCA_964482535.1 uncultured Desulfobacteraceae bacterium
ATATTCATATGATAAAAGCGATATTAACAGCATATGGTTTTATGCAGCATCATCCATTAAAGATCTGGAGGGAAATAATACCACAAGCAGCATATCCACATCCCTGCGCTATGACTCCCGGGATAATGTAATGACACCGACCGAAGGCTCAAACCACAGCTTTACAATAGAATATGCGGGCATAGGAGGTGATATAGAGTTTACTAAATATCTCGCTGAGTTAGGGTGGTATATACCGCTGTTTTGGAAAACCGTGGGGTTTGCACATTCAGAAGGTGGTTATATATACAAGGGAGATGGTATAGTCCCGGATTACGAGCGATTTTATCTGGGCGGGATGAATTCTCTACGGGGTTTTGACTGGCGGGATATCTGTTTGAAGGATGAGAACGGGGCAGATATAGGAGGTTATAAATATGTTCAGTTTAACTTTGAATTTTTGTTCCCTCTTGTGGAAAGCGCTGGTCTGAAAGGAGTTCTTTTTTTTGATGCAGGTAATATATTTGACAAATCCGATTCTATAAAATTTAACGATCTGCGTGAAAGCGCAGGATATGGTATAAGATGGTTTTCTCCCATGGGACCCATACGCCTTGAGTGCGGCCATATACTTGATCAACAAGAAGGAGAGAGCAAATCACGTTGGGAGTTTTCAATGGGTACGGCATTTTAATTTTGATGCGTCGTAAAAAATCTCCATGTATATGAAGTTTTTTTACTTAGCCATTGATTTTATTAATAACGAGTTTATCAATTTTAAATCGGTCTTATTTTAAAACAGGGGGTAAAATGAAAATTTTTAAAGTATCTTTTGTGTTAGTCTTCTCTTTTTTTATTTTTGCCGCATATTCATACGGCGCAGATGTGGCTAAAATAGGTGTTGTCGATTTCCAGAGGGTTCTTGACTCATCAGATTCGGGTAAAACTGCAAAGGCCCAAATTAACAAGATGGGGGAAAAAATGAAAAAAGACCTCCAGGCCAAGGGCACTGAAATAGAACAGCTTAAAGAGAGACTCGACAAAGATGCCATGGTCATGAGCCGGGAAAAACGTGAAGAAAAGGACAGAAATTTAAGGATAAAGATAAACGATTTTAAAAGTATTCAAAAAAGGTACAGGGCTCAGATACAGGAGCTTGAAAAAAAACTTGTTACAAATATACAAAAAGGTGTTGTCGAGATTGTAGCCGAAATAGGAAAAAAAGATGGTTACCTTCTTATAGTAAACAAAGTCGGAGTATTGTACTCTCCGAGCACAATAGATATAACAGATAAAATAATAAAAATTTATAATTCAAAGGCGACGGAAAAAAAACAGTGATCAGGGAAGGAACGGGATAAAATAATCATGGATATCTGTTTGTCTTTGTCTGAAATCGGAAAAATTGTTGGCGGTGAAGTTGCTGGTGATGGCAATAAAAATATTTCCGGAGCGGCCGGCTTTAATGACGCGACTGCAAATGATATAACATTTGCAGTTGGGCCTAAATTTTTAAAACAGCTTGATGTATCAAAAGCAGGGGCTATTATAGTTCCGAAAAGTTTTTCAGTAAAGGGAGGCAACCTTGTTAAGGTTGATAACCCCAAACTTGCTTTTATTAAAATTTTAGAATTTTTTAATACCAGTCCCAAAAAAACAGCCTCTATAAGCAGTAGTGCATATATGGGTGAAAATTTTAACCACGGTAAGAATATTTCCATGGCAGGATTTGTACATATTGGGGATAATGTGAGCCTGGGTGACAGCGTTACCCTTTATCCCGGAGTTGTCATAGAAGATAATGTCAAAATTGGAAGTGATGTTAAAATTTATCCCAATGTAACAATTTTAGAACGCTGTATAATAGGAAGCAGGATAATAATACATGCCGGAACCGTAATAGGCAGCGATGGCTTTGGTTTTGTTCCGGACGGTGAAAAATATCATAAAATTCCTCATCTTGGAATTGTGCAAATTGATGATGATGTGGAAATCGGTGCAGGAAACACAATAGACAGGGGAACATTCGGTAAAACACGAATCTGCCGAGGAGTTAAAACCGACAATCTTGTTCATGTCGGCCATAATGTTATAATAGGTGAAAATTCAATAATAGTGGCACAGGTTGGTATTTCTGGCAGCGTTACCATAGGAAAGCATACTATTATTGCAGGCCAGGCCGGAATCTCCGGCCACCTTTCCATAGGTGATAATGTTACAGTGGGCCCCAGGGCAGGAGTGGCAAAGTCTATTAAAAGCGGTGAAACAGTATCAGGCACCCCAACAATGCCGCACAAACTATGGCTTAGAATTCAAAACATTATCCCAAGACTCCCTGAATTGAAAAAGAAACTTAAGGAAATTGAAAAAAGGCTGATAGAAATTGAAAAGATTGTATAAGCAAAAAACTTTTTTCAGCGGGTCCTTAATATTTATAATTGGAGAAATTAAGTGAAGACAACCCCTGATATTAAAAAAGATATTAAAAAAGATATTAAAAAAATAATGGAGCTGCTGCCCCACAGGTATCCTTTTCTTTTAATCGACAGGATAATAGAATTTGAAAAGGGGAAAAGCATTACTGCATTAAAAAATGTAACTATTAATGAGCCTTTTTTCCAGGGCCATTTCCCCGGACACCCCATCATGCCTGGTGTTCTTATTGTGGAAGCCATGGCCCAGGCAGGAGGCATTCTAACAAATCTTTCCATGCCGGATGAACTGCAGGGTCGACTTATATATTTTATGGGAATGGATAAGGTGAAATTCAGAAAACCTGTTGTTCCGGGCGATCAGATTGTTTTTAATGTTAAAACATTAAAACAGAGAGCAAGGGTGATTAAAATGGCAGGGATTGCATATGTTGATGAAAAAAAAGTCGCAGAGGCCGAACTAATGGCATCTCTCGGAGAAAAATAATGATACACAAGACAGCAATAGTTGATCCAAAGGCTGAAATAGGCTCAAATGTTATAATAGGTCCATATTCCATCATAGGCAAGGATGTTTATATAGGTTCAGGAACAGAAATAGGCTCCCATGTCACCATAGATCCTTATGTTACAATAGGTTCCAACTGCAAAATTTTTCAGTTCGCTTCTCTGGGAGCGATTCCCCAGGCATTAAAATTTGAAGGTGAAAAAACCTTTGTGAAAATAGGCAGGGGTACCACAGTACGCGAGTTTGTTACAATAAACAGGGGTACGGGTTTTGGCGGAGGTGTTACTGAAGTTGGTGAGGAGAATTTTTTAATGGCTTACAGTCATATAGCCCACGACTGTAAAACAGGCCGTCAGGTTATTCTTGCAAACGCAGCAACACTGGCCGGCCATATAATAATAGAGGATTTTGTTATAGTGGGAGGACTTGTTGCCATTCATCAGTTTGTCAAAATAGGCAAAAATGCATATGTAGCCGGCAAAGCTGCAGTTTCAAAAGATGTTCCTCCATATGTAATGGTTGCCGGAGACAGGGCAAGGCTGTGCGGTCTAAACAAAGTGGGACTTAAACGCCACGGTTTTTCACAACACACATTATCATGTTTAAAAAAAGCATACAGAATTTTTTTCAGAATAGGAATAACCTTAAATGAGGCCATGGAAAGGGTCCGTGCCGAGGTTGATCAAATTCCTGAAGTAGTGAATCTGATTGATTTTATAAAATCTTCTCAAAGAGGAATTACAAGATAAAACAGGCATATTATGAGAATAGGACTAATTGCCGGGAGCGGCCAGTTCCCCATTATTTTTTCAAAAAAGGCGAGATCAAAGGGCTTTAGCATATATGCAGCCGCATATTTAAACGAAGCAGATCCTTGTCTTAAAAATTATGTAGATGAAGTGGAATGGCTGCATCTTGGGCAGATAAAACGTCTTTTAAAATTTTTTAATAAAAATAATATACACGAAGCGGTAATGCTTGGCGCTATAAATAAAACAAAAATGTTTACAGATGTGAAACCGGACATGAAGGCAATCTCTATTATTGCCGGTATGAGAAATACCCATGATGACGGTTTGTTAAGTGTTTTTGCCAAAGCCCTTGAAAAAGAAGGTGTTAAAATAAAACCTTCTACTTTTTTGCTCCCTGACCTTATTGCGCAACAGGGATGCTGGACAAAAAAAAAACCTGGCAGGGCAGAAAAAAAAGATATAGAGCTTGGCTGGAAGCTTGCCAAAGAGATAGGTAAGTTTGATATAGGTCAGTGTGTTGTTGTTGGAGGAGGAACGGTGCTTGCAGTTGAAGCTATAGATGGCACCGATGCCACAATATTAAGAGGCGGAAAACTTGGCAGAGGAAATGCTGTTGTAGTCAAGGTTTGCAAACCGCGTCAGGATATCAGGTTTGATGTTCCTGCTGTGGGGGTCCGTACAATTAATACAATGCACGAAGCAGACGCCAGAGTGCTTGCGCTTGAAGCAGAAAGGGCGGTTGTTTTTGACAGGGATGATATGATTGAAACTGCTGACAGATTTGGCATCTCAATAGTTGCCCTGTCCAAAGAAAGCTAATTATAAAAACTTTGAACTGGATAAACAGATGAAAAAATTGCGTGTTGCTGTTATTGGAACAGGCTATCTCGGAAAATTCCATGCAGAAAAATATGCCCAAATGGATGAAGTTGAGCTGATCGGGATTGTGGATATAGATCAATCAGTCTCAGAAAAAATTGCAAAAAAATTTAATACTGCCGTTTATACAGACCACAGGGAGATACTGGACAGGGTTGATGCTGTCAGCATTGTGGTTCCGACCTCCGCTCATTTTCCTGTTGCAAAAGATTGTCTGGAAAACAGAATAGACATTCTTATTGAAAAACCCATTACCACCAGTATCCAGGAGGCTGATGAGCTTATCAGTATTGCGGATTCAAAAAATTTAATTATTCAGGTTGGCCACCTTGAAAGATTTAACCCGGCAGTTGTTGCCCTGCAGAATGTTATTATGGAGCCTATGTTCATAGAATCCCACCGGTTAAGTGTTTATAAGGACAGAGCCACCGATGTCAGCGTGGTTTTTGACCTTATGATACATGACATTGATATTATTTTAACCCTTGTAAAATCGGATGTTAAAACTATTCATGCCTCAGGTTCACCGGTTATTTCAGATCATGTGGATATTGCAAATGCGCGTATTGAGTTTGAAAACGGATGTGTGGCAAATGTAACTGCCAGCAGAATTTCCATCAAAAATGAGCGAAAAATCAGGCTTTTTCAAAAAAATGCATATATATCAATAGATTTTGCAAAACCTGAGGTAACAGTTATACAGCAAAACAGTAATGCAAAGGGAGGGCTGATCCCCGGGATGGAAGTTAAACATATCAATATTAATAAAGGCGATGCGCTTAAAGATGAGATAAGTTCATTTGTAAATGCAGTTATTAAACGAAAAACTCCTGAAGTTACCGGCATGATGGGACGCAATGCTCTCAAGGTGGCTCTCAGCACCATGAAGCAGATAAGAAGCCCGGGCAGACCTTTTATAAAATAGCCTTATGTTAAACACTCCTTTAATAGAAGAAAAAAAATGTATCATGATAATAGCCGGCGAGGCTTCCGGGGATCTTCACGCCTCCAGACTTGTCAGGGCTATGAATGAGAAAAATCCGTCTTTTTTTTTCTTTGGAATCGGTGGAAATGCGTTAAGGGATGCAGGAGTCAGAATTCTGTTTGACTCATCAGAGCTTGCAGTTGTGGGAATAACAGAAGTATTTTCAAAATTACCCACCATTTTTAAAGCGTTGTCCACTTCAAAAAGCCTGCTTAAAAGTTTAAGACCTGAACTTATTATCCTTGTGGATTATCCTGATTTTAATTTTAAAGTTGCGGCATATGCAAAAAAATTAGGCATACCTGTTTTATATTACATAAGTCCTCAAATCTGGGCATGGAGGCAGGGCCGTTTAAAAAAGATAAAAAAAATAGTCGACCATATGGCGGTTATTCTTCCTTTTGAAGCAGAATATTATAAAAAGCATAATATCCCTGTCTCATTTGTCGGCCATCCTTTGCTTGAAGCAGGTGCATATCAAAAAAACAGGGAATTAAACATAAAAAAAGAAGAGGAAACAAACCACTATACAATAGGTCTTCTGCCTGGTTCGAGGTATGGTGAAATTTTACGCCATCTTCCTGTATTGCTGGACTCAGCGGAGGTTCTTAATAATAAGCTGAAAAATATAAAATTTATCATCTCCAGGGCATCTTCAGTGAAAAAAGAATTTGTGGAAGATATAGTAAATAAACACAAAGGTCGTGCAGAATATGAACTTTCGTCCGACAGTGTAATAAATATTTGCGCAAAATCTTCTCTTGTTGTTGCCGCATCCGGAACCGTAACTCTGGAAACAGCCATAACAGGAACCCCCATGGTTATTATTTACAAGATGTCTGCTCCAAGCTACTGGCTTGGCAGGGCGCTTATAAGCGTTTCACATATAGGTCTGGCAAACCTTGTTGCAGGCAAAAGCATTGTGCCTGAGCTTATTCAACACAAGGCTTCACCTGAAAATATCGCTGAAAAAGTATATGAAATGTTAAGTAACCCTTCAGAGTTAAAAAAAATAAGAGAGGAGCTTTTTGAGCTTAGGAAAAAACTTGGAGGCACCGGCGCATCAAAGCGTGTTGCGGATATAGCCACAAGCATGTTGAATCTATAATGAAAACACCTCTAAAAGAAAAAATTAAAGAGCTACAATGGAAACTTGTGGGGGTTTTTGGAAAGCTGTTTATAGATTTTATTTTTTTCACAACAAAAAATGAGGCAACAGGTTATGAAAAAGTAAAATCCATTATCCTGTCAAATAAATATATTACTGCATGTTGGCACTCGAGAATTCTTATAATGAATTATTATTTTAGAAAAATTAGAGCCGCCGTTTTAGTAAGCAGCTCTAAAGATGGCGAAATTATCGCAAGAGTTCTCCAAAGGCAGGGATATAAAACCATACGCGGTTCAAGTTCAAAAGGCGGACTCAGGGCAATGGTGCAGCAGATAAAATTAATGAAAAAGGATAAAATACCAGGCACAATTACCCCTGATGGGCCAAGAGGTCCAAGGTTTAAAGTTCAGCCTGGAGTAATTGCACTTGCAAAAAAAACCGGTTACCCTATTATTCCCATTAGTTACAGTGCTAAAAAAATCAAGGTTTTTTCAAGCTGGGACCGTTTTATTATTCCATTTCCCTTTACAAAATGCAGACTTGAATACGGAGAACCTGTTTATGTCCCGGAAAACATAAGCAAGGATGAAGCAGAGCTCTATCGCCGTCTCCTGGAAAAAGAACTTTGTAAAATAACAGGCAAGGTTGACCTTTATTTTGACCATCATTTTGAATGAATTTTAAAAAAATATGTTTATAAAAAACAATATCAGCGAAAGGCATAAAAGACTTGCAGGTCTTGTCAGGGAAAACTGGTTCAGGCTTGGTTGTGCAATGGTATGCATGCTCCTTGCCTCATTAACCAGTGCTGCTGCCGCTTTTTTGGTTAAACCCGTGCTTGATGATATTTTTTTAAATAAGAATATCGTAATGCTCAGGATAATTCCCATTACAGTGATAATCATATATACCCTGCGAGGAATGGCAGATTACGGCCAGGAATATCTGATGAATTATGTAGGGCAAAAAATAATTAAAAATCTGAGAGATAATCTTTATAACCGTATTTCAGACATGTCGCTTTCTTTTTTTTACAAAGAAAAAACAGGAACCCTGATGTCGCGTATTACGAATGATGTTAATGTTATTAAAAACATGGTTTCCTCTGCGATTACAGGATCATTGAAAGACTGCTTTACAATAATCAGTTTGACTGCGGTAATATTTTACAGGGACTGGAAAATGGCTATGTTCGCAATTGTTATTCTGCCCATAGCTTTTTATCCTGTTGTGAAATTCGGTAGAAGAGTAAGAAAGGTCAGCACAGGATGTCAGGAAGCCATAGCAGATATCAGCGCTTTTCTTCATGAAACCTTTTCGGGAAATAAAATAGTCAAGGCTTTTGGAATGGAGCCCTATGAAAAAGAGCGTTTTTTTAAAAAAACACACAGGCTTTTCAGGCTTGAAATGAAAAATGTTGTTGCAAAATCAATCTCATCACCTGTTATGGAATTTTTGGGAGGAATTGGTATTGCATTTATAATATGGTACGGAGGCTCCAAGGTAATAAATGGAACTTCAACTACCGGAACATTTTTCTCCTTCATGGCGGCTGTTTTTATGCTCTATACTCCGGTAAGAAAACTTAGCAAACTTAACAATGCTATTCAGCAGGGGCTTGCCGCTTCAGACAGGGTTTTTGATATTATTGAGAGTAAATCGGATATTCAGGAAGTGGATAATCCCGTTAAAATTAAACGGAGCCCCCACAACGTATCTTTTGTTAATGTTAATTTTAAATACGATCACAAAACAGTATTAAATAATATTAATCTTGAAGTAAAAAAAGGGGAGATCCTTGCTCTCGTAGGGATGAGCGGAGGGGGCAAAACCTCCCTTGTCAACCTTGTTCCAAGATTTTATGATGTATGCTCTGGAGCAATCCTGATTGATGATATAGATATCAAAAAAGCATCAATTGTTTCACTTCGTGATCAGATCTCCATTGTAACCCAGGAACCTATTCTTTTTAACGACACCATCAGGAATAATATAGCCTATGGCAGCCGGCAGGCTTCTGAAGAAAAAATTATTGAAGCGGCAAAAGCTGCATATGCCTATAATTTTATAAATGATTTTTCTGATAAATTTAATACTGTTATCGGAGAACTCGGAAGCCGTCTTTCAGGGGGAGAAAAGCAAAGGCTGTGTATAGCTCGCGCCCTGTTAAAAGATGCTCCCATACTAATCCTTGACGAAGCCACATCTTCCCTTGATCCGGAAGCTGAAATGCTGGTGCAAAAAGCCCTGGAAAATTTAATGGAGGGGCGGACAACCTTTGTAATAGCCCACAGGCTTTCAACCATAACATATGCCCACAGAATAATAGTTATTGTTAATGGACACATAATTGAACAGGGAAATCACCAGCAACTTTTTGAAAAACATGGGGAATATTACAAACTTTATCAGATGCAGTTTAAAAACAACCAATAATCCTGCAAAAAAGATTTCCGTTATAAACGCCACATGAAAATTAATTCCATAATCAACAGGTATCTGTTCAAAGAACTGATCCCGCCGTTTTTTATTAACACGGCATTTTTTACTTTTATTTTCCTTATGGCCCAGATGCTGGACATTACCAATTTTATTGTCAACTATAATATGAGCATCCTCACTGTTGTTTTAATGGTCGCCTGCTCAGTTCCATACTTTCTTGTCTTTGTCATACCCATGTCTGTTATGATAGCTGTGCTGCTTACTTTTTTGCGATTGTCAAGCGATAATGAAATTACTGCCCTCAGATCTTTGGGGATAAGAATTTATAATATTATGCCTCCCGTTCTTATCTTTTGTTTAATCGGTTTTGTTCTTACTCTTTTTACTGCTGCTTACGGCTTGCCATGGGGAAGGCTTGCCTATAAAAAAATGGTTTACCAGGTAAAAACAACAAGTGCGGATATAGGCTTGAAAGAGAGAACCTTTATTGACGGTTTTAAAGACGTTATGCTTTATATTAATAAAATTGATGTTAAAAGCAGTCTGCTTATGGATGTCTTCATAGAGGATCAGAGAACTGAAGATATTGTCAGTACAGTTATAGCCAGGAAAGGAAGACTTTCAGGGAATCCTGAAAATTTTACCTGGCGCTTAACGCTTTATAATGGAGCTATAAACAGGGTTAATTTAAAAAGCAGGTCTGTTAATTCCATAGATTTTGACACTTATGATATAATTCTTGACATAAAAAAGCCTGCTTCATCTTTAAGAAAAATAAGAAAAGATGTCAAATCAATGAGCCTTTCAGAGCTGCTGACCCACATATCTTCAAACAAAAAAAAAGATGCAAAATTTTATTCGGCCCTGATGGAACTTCATAGAAAATTTTCAATACCTTTTGCATGTTTTGCCCTGGGAATTTTAGCTGTGCCCCTGGGCATTCAATCAAAACATGCAAAACGATCATTCGGTCTTGTCACAGGGCTTGTTTTTTTTCTTTTATACTATCTTATGTTATCTGCCGGGCTTGTTTTTGGCAAAACAGGAGCCTGTCCTCCTGCGCTGGGAATGTGGCTTCCTGATATTATTATGGGCAGTTTGGGAATATATCTGCTTGCCAAAATAGAAGGGCAGCAGAGATCTCTGACAAAGTTATTGCCCGGTTTTGTTAAACGTTTTTTTCTTAAATAGATAATCTTAAGAGTTACGTCTTTATATGCTGATAATTCATAAATATATTATTAAAGATATAATTAAATATTTTTTCATTGTGCTTTCTCTTGTCGTGGGCATATATTTAATCGTTGATTTTTTTCAAAGAATTGACAATTTTGTAAAAGCGAATTTTAGCTTTTCAAAGGTTATTATTTATTTTGCAGCTAAAACGCCTTTTATTATTGCTCAAATCACTCCTGTTGGCATACTTCTGGCTGTTCTTATAACATTCGGGATCATGAAAAGAAATAATGAGACAGTCGCTTTAAAAAGCTGTGGGGCAAGCACTGCGTGTCTGTTAAAACCGGTTTTTATTATAGGTCTGTTTTTAAGTATTTTTCTTTTCTTTTTTTCTGAAACTGTCGTGCCCATATGCATAAACAAATCAAACCAGATATGGTTAAGCAGAAAAGGCCCGGCTACTGCATCAATGGACAATAATATCTGGATTAAAGGGAACCGACGAATAACACATATCAAATATTATAATCCTGAAGTAAAAACAGCTTTTGGTTTAACTATAACTTTTTTTGACAATAATTTTAATCTGTTAAAAAAAATTGATGCTCAAAAAGGTCTTTTCAACCAGGAAGAATGGATTTTATTTAATATGCTGGAGCAAAATTTTGAGGCAAATAAAAAAAATAGTGTGAACTTTTATGAAAAAAAGGTTGAAAAACTAGGCTTTTTGCCCCAAGATTTAAAAAAAGTTATAAAAAAATCTGAAGAGATGAGCTTTAAGGAGCTTTACTCCTATATTAAAAAGGTTGAAACAGAAGGATATGACGCAACAATCTACAGGGTTGATCTTTGGGCGAAAATTGCTTTTCCCTTTGTCTGTCTGCTCATGTGCTTGACAGGTTCCGGACTATCCCTGAAGGGAAAAATCAGGGAAGGGCTGCCTGTGAGCATAGCATCCGGAATCGGCATAGCTTTTTTTTACTGGATTTTTTATAGCTTCTGTTTATCTTTGGGCTACGGAGAAGTGCTTCCTCCTGTAATTGCTGCATGGACGGCAAATTTTGTTTTGTTGTGTACAGGTGTTATTATACTGATAGGCGCTGAATAATTAAAGGGGTTAGACATGATTATTTTATATAATCTGATCTTTTTTTTTCTTATTATAATATGCTCACCATTTATAATTCCGCTTATTATTTTTTCGGAGAAAAGAAGAAAAACTGTACTCCACAGGCTTGGGATGGCTTCTTTTTTAACAGAAACAAGCAAAAAAGCTGTCGAAAACCCAAAAAAGCCTATCTGGGTTCATGCACTTTCAGTTGGAGAAGTGCTTTCAGCGATGCCTATGCTTGACAGTTTAAGGGAAAATTTTTGTGATCACCCCATTGTACTTTCCGTTTCCACTAAAACAGGTTTTGAGATTGCTAACAGGCTTTTAAAGGAAAAGGTCGATTCCATCTTTTTTTTCCCATATGATTTTATTTTTTCTGTAAAACATATTTGCAACCAGGTTGATCCTTCAATTGTTCATATTGTGGAATCTGAAATATGGCCTAATTTCATGTATGAAATGAAAAAAAGAAATGTGCCTGTTATTTTTGTTAATGCAAGACTTTCCGAAAGATCCTTTTCAGGTTACAGGCGTATATCTTTTTTTATAAAACCTGTTTTAAAATCATTTGCAAAGGTTTGTACCCAGTCAATTGAAGACTCCATGCGTTTTAAGATTCTTGGGGTTCCTTTAGACAATATAAAGTTAACCGGCAATATTAAATTTGATCAGAAAGAAATTAATGTTTCCATGGAGGAGATACAAGAAACCAGGCGCTCAATGAATATTGCGTATGACCAGAAAATAATTATAGCCGGAAGCACACATAATGGGGAAGAGGCTGTTATTCTCGAAGCCTTCTTGATGCTGAAAAAAAAGTTTCAGGATCTGCTTCTTATTATTGTTCCAAGAGATCCCAAACGCGGCAGGTCTGTGTCCATGCTTTTTAAATCTGCCCATTTTACTGCAGTTATAATGAAAGATATAAAAACAGAAAAACCTGCCACAGCGCTTGACGTTATAGTTGTGGATAAAATTGGTTCCTTAAAAAGACTTTATGCTCTCGCGGATGTGACTTTTGTTGGCGGCAGTCTTGTTAACAGCGGGGGGCATAATCCCCTGGAGCCCGCAGCCTTTTCAAAACCGATAATTTTCGGAAAGCACATGGGCAGCTTTGCGCAAATTCCGAAGATGCTGGTGGAAGCTGACGGAGCTGTTTGTGTCCAAAACTCGAGAGGGCTTTATGAGGCAATAAAAACACTTTTAGAAGATAATGCCAAGGCTGATGAAATGGGCAAAAAAGCGTTTCAGATTTTCAACTCAAACAAAGGCGCAATCAATAAAACCTTAAAGGTTGTGGAGGCGTACATACATTAAAAAAAAAGTAGAAAGCATAATGCGCAGCAATGGGAAACAGAATTTTTTCTCCCTTGGAAGTCTTCTTTTCCTCCTTTCATTAGGATATACAAGTGTGGTTCAAATAAGAAACTATTTTTATCAGCACGGGGTATTTAAACAAAAAAAGCTGCCGTTCATGGTAATATCAATAGGCAATTTGACTGTTGGCGGCACAGGCAAGACGCCAATGACCATATATTTAGCGCATTTTATCTGTGGTCTTGGTTATAAAGTTGCTATCATCAGCCGGGGCTACAAAGGGAGTGCTGAAAAAAGGGGAGGCATAGTAAGCGACGGGCGAACTGTTTTAATGGATTCCGATACTTCCGGCGACGAGCCTTTTCTTATGGCGTCAAAATTAAAAGATGTGCCGGTTCTTGTTGGACAAAACAGGTTCCAGGCAGGAATGACGGCTCTTGAAAAATTTACTCCTGATGTTATTCTTCTTGATGATGCTTTTCAGCACATTAAACTGAAAAGGGATATGAATCTTCTTCTTCTTGATTACTCACTTCCCTTTGGTAATACTCACCTTTTGCCGAGAGGAATCTTGAGAGAACCGGTTTCCTCTATTTCAAGGGGAGATGCATTTATACTGACCAGATCCAAAGCGGATGATGATGGTAGCCTGCAAAAGATAAAAAATCTTGTTAAAAATAAACCCGTTTTTAAATCTTTTCATGTTCCGTACATAAACAAAAGAGTAAGGGGAAAAAATAGTACACCGGAAATCGTGCATGGAAATCATAGCCCTGATAATTTTAGTTTTTTAAAAAATCATAAGGTTTATGCTTTTTCAGGCATTGCAAGGAATGATGCTTTTAAGCAGACATTGGAAGATACCGGTTGTATAATTACAGATTTTCTTGAATTTTCCGATCATCACATATATACTTTACAAGATATAAAAACTATTATAAAATTATCAAACAGGTTAAGAGCTGAATTTATCATTACAACCCAAAAGGATTTTTCCAGGCTTCCCAAAGATATCTTATGGCCTTTAGAGCTTGTGGTCTTTGATATAAAAATTTCCTTTGGTAATGACGATTTAGAATTTAAAGAGTTTATTAAAAGCAGGATAGAAAAATTTTATAAAAACAGAAAAACAGCAGATTCAAAACGGAAAAAAGCATAGCAGTATATTTTGAGACATTTGCAAGCCACCCCTCTTTTATGACTGATCTTGAAATTTCCACTTAATAAAAATTACAGTTTGTTTTCTGAAGAACAATGGAGGTTATTAAAAAATGATTAACAGGGGCTATTACGATGGATTCGGCGGAGCATATCTGCCTGAAATCCTTGTTGCCACCTTTGATGAACTTGAAAAAAAATTTATGGAGGCAAAAAATGACCCTGAATTTTGGCAGGAATATCTGGATATTATGTCCACATATTCCTGTCGCCCCACACCACTTAGTTTTGCAGAAAATTTGACACGCCATTTTGGAGGCGCTTCAATATATATTAAAAGGGAAGACCTGAATCACACCGGTGCACATAAGGCAAACAATGTTATGGGCCAGGGGCTTCTCGTTAAACGCATGGGCAAAACAAGAGTCATCGCAGAAACAGGGGCTGGTCAACATGGCGTCGCTACCGCAACCATGGCGGCTAAATTTGGATTTAAATGCACAATCTATATGGGCAGGGTAGATATGGAAAGGCAGCGTCCCAATGTCTTCTGGATGGAACGTCTCGGCGCTGAAGTTGTTCCTGTACTGGAAGGAGCACAGATTTTAAAAGATGCCATTAATGAAGCCTTCCGTGACTGGGTATCTAATATGGATACAACCCACTATGTTCTTGGCACAGCATGCGGACCCCATCCTTTTCCTGAGATGGTATCTTTTTTTCAGTCCATTATAGGAAAAGAGGCTAAAAAACAGATTTTGGAAAAAGAGGGCAGGCTCCCTGCCCGTATATATGCCTGTGTTGGCGGGGGATCAAATGCATTGGGAATATTTCAAAGTTTTTTGGACGATCCCGTGGAACTTGTCGGGGTGGAAGCAGGGGGAAGGGGTTTGCAGACCGGTCTTCATGCCTCCAGACTTTCCTCCCAGGATGCAAGCATTGGCATAGCCCAGGGGTATAAAACATATTTTTTGCAAGACAATGACGGTCAAATGAAAAAAACCCACAGTGTTGCTGCAGGTCTGGATTATGTAGGAGTATCTCCAATCCTGGCCAACTTAAAAGAAAAGGGAAGAGTGAGATTCGAGTCAGCCACAGATAATGAAGTTATTGAAGCCATGTCCCTTACAATGAAAAAAGAAGGGCTGATCCCGGCATTAGAGTCTGCCCATGCCTTTGTTCAGGCATTTAAGGAGGCGCCATTAATGAGTAAAAAAGATATTATTATTATCAATCAGTCCGGCAGAGGAGATAAGGATATCTTTACTGTTGCAGATGCATTTGCAGATCCGAAATGGAAAGAATTTATCATTAAAAAAGCAGGAGAGTATAATGCTTGAGTCGTACCTGAAAGAAAGGCTTGAAAAAAAAGATATTCTTTTAATGACGCATATTGTTCTTGGCTACCCTACATTTGAAGATTCTTTTAAGACAATTAAATCCATGGTTAAAGCCGGTGTTGATCTTATTGAACTTCAGATACCCTTTTCGGAACCAATAGCCGACGGTCCTGTAATTCTGCATGCAAATCAAAAATCTCTTGCAGGGGGCTCAACAGTGGAAAAGTGCCTCGATTTTACGCGTGAAGTAACAGAATTATTTGACATCCCTTTTCTCTTCATGACTTACTATAATATACTCTTTAAATACGGTGTTGAAAGGTTCACAGACAAAATGAAAGAAAATGGCCTGCAGGGAGCAATCGTCCCTGATCTGCCGCCTGAAGAGGGAAGGGTCTATATAGAGGCAATGAAAAAAAACAGCCTCTCGCCCATATTTATTTTTTCACCGACAACACCGTTGGAAAGAATGAAATACCTGGATTCTTTTGCTAAAGGGTTTATATATTGTGTTGCCAGAAAGGGGGTTACAGGGGCTGAAACCAGCTTTTCCAAAAATTTGTCAACCTATCTCGATCAATGCAGACAAGCAACAGAATTGCCCCTTGCCCTGGGTTTTGGAGTCAGAAAAAAAACAGACATAGATTTTCTTAAGGGCAAAGTAGATATTGCAGTTATCGGCTCAGAGACAATCCGGTTAATAGACAAGGAGGGCACAGGAGTAGTGGAAGAATTTATTCGGAGTTTGACAGAATAGGGCATTAAACTCGGATTGTTTTTTAACCATGTCACAAAAATTCTTGACAAAATAAAAAAAATTTATTATATAATATTTTAAAAAGGTAATAAAACCCACCGATTGGAAAAAATACCTAAAAAATATAATTCTTCATTTCATTTACCATAACAAATTCCGCCTTAATTGAGACTTCTAACAAGCTTTATGGTTTTTTGATTGTCGGCAGTTTTTTTCCAGTTTATCTGAATTAAAAAACTATCTTTTTATTCCATTATTAAGGAAGATAAAAATTTTGAGCCACTTCGGATACATTGAGTATTCCGAAAATTAATTTAAATATATAGAAAGGAAAAATTTAATGAACATAACTGAACTCAAAAATATGAGAATCAGTGAACTTTCAAAAATGGCTGTAAAGCTTAATGTTGAAAATGCCGGAAGCATGAGGAAACAAGAGCTTATTTTTGCGTTACTCCAGGCTAAAATTGAAAAGGACGGGCAGATTTTTGGGGAAGGTACTCTGGAAATACTTCCGGATGGTTTCGGCTTTTTAAGAGCTCCTGATTACAACTACCTGCCGGGTCCGGATGATATTTATGTTTCACCATCACAAATAAGGCGTTTTAGTCTCAAAACAGGTGACACTATATCAGGGCAGATCAGACAGCCAAAAGAGACTGAAAGATATTTCGCCCTGCTTAAAGTCGAGGCTGTTAATTATGAAGATCCTGAACTCGCCAGGCAAAAAATACTGTTTGACAATCTTACGCCGCTTTATCCTGATAGAAAAATTAACCTTGAAACTGATCCTGATAATTATTCCATGCGCATAATGGATTTAATGGCGCCCATAGGTTTTGGTCAAAGAGGGCTTATTGTTTCGCCTCCAAGATCAGGCAAAACAATGCTGCTTCAAGCTATTGCCAACAGTATCAGCGAAAATCACAAAGAAATTGTTCTTTTTGTGCTGTTAATTGATGAACGTCCTGAAGAGGTTACCGACATGGCGAGATCTGTTAATGGTGAAGTAATAAGCTCCACTTTTGACGAGCCTGCAGAAAGGCATGTCCAGGTTGCCGAAATGGTTATTGAAAAAGCCAAACGCCTTGTTGAACATAAAAAAGATGTTGTTATCCTTTTAGACAGTATAACAAGACTGGCACGTGCATATAATTCCGTGATGCCCCCAAGTGGCAAGATTCTTTCAGGAGGTGTTGATTCAAATGCCCTTCAGCGTCCAAAACGTTTTTTTGGAGCTGCAAGAAATATAGAAGAAGGAGGGAGCCTCACCATTATAGCAACTGCGCTTATTGATACAGGAAGCCGTATGGATGAGGTTATATTTGAAGAATTTAAAGGCACCGGGAACATGGAGCTCCAATTAGATAGAAGGCTTGCCGATAAAAGGATTTTTCCTGCTACCGACATTAAAAAATCCGGAACAAGAAAAGAGGAACTTCTCATGGATGACTCAACAATAAGTCGTGTCTGGATTCTTCGCAAGCTGTTCTCCTCATTAAATCCTGTGGACAGTCTTGAATTTCTTCTTGATAAAATGAAAGGAACAAAGGATAATAAGGATTTTCTGGATTCAATGAATACTTAAATCTTTATGCTTGATGGAAAAAGTTGAGCATAAAATAATTTTATATAATTTTTAAAATGAAAAATCGTTTTTTAGAAAACAGGAGGTAATTAATATGAAGCCTGATATTCATCCTGAATATTTTCAAACCAGCATAAAGTGCGCTTGTGGAAATGTTGTTGAAACAGGATCCACCAAGCCTGACATTAAAGTTGAAATTTGTTCTGCTTGTCATCCTTTTTTTACAGGAAAACAGAAACTTGTTGACACAGCAGGTCGTATTGAACGTTTTCGCAGAAAGTATGCTAAATTTCAGAAATAATTGACGGACAGATATAATATGTTTGAAAAATTGCAAGGGGTTGAAAACCGTTTTATAGAACTTGAAAAAATTTTAAGTGACCCCAAGGTGCTTCAGGACAGAGAAAAATATCAGAAGTATAGTCGCGAGCATTCTGAAGTGAATAAGATTGTAACAGTTTTCAAAGAGTATAAACAGCTCATGGAAGAGCTTGATGAAAGCAAAGAGCTTTTAAAAGATAATGACCCTGATATTAAAGCGTTGGCTCAGGATGAAGTAAACAGTCTTAATCAGCAGACAGATGATTATGAAGAAAAGCTGAAAGAGCTGCTAATGCCCAAAGACCCCAATGATGCCAGGAATGTTATAATTGAAATACGGGCAGGTACCGGAGGGGAAGAAGCAGGCCTTTTTGCCGGTGATCTGTTCAGGATGTACAGCAAATATGCTGAAAACAGACAATGGAAAGTCGAAATTCTTAACCACCATGCCACAGGAGTTGGAGGTTTAAAAGAAGTAATTGCTCTAATTCACGGCAATGGTGCTTACAGCAGTTTTAAATACGAAAGTGGCACCCATCGTGTACAAAGGGTTCCCACCACCGAAACACAGGGAAGGATTCATACGTCTGCGGTTACTGTTGCCGTCCTTCCTGAAGCCGAAGAGGTGGAGCTTAAAATTAACCCTGCTGATATAAAGGTAGATGTATACAGGGCAACGGGTCCTGGGGGGCAGAGTGTAAATACCACTGATTCTGCAGTGCGACTCACATATCTTCCCACAAATCTTGTGGTAACCTGTCAGGATGAAAAATCCCAGTTAAAAAACAAAAATAAGGCCATGAAAGTATTGCGAGCACGTCTTCTCGATAGTATGCTTAAAGAGCAGAATGCAAAAAGGTCTGAAGACAGAAAAAATCAAATCGGTTCCGGAGATAGAAGTGAAAGAATAAGAACCTATAACTTTCCCCAGGGAAGAGTAACCGACCACAGAATCGGTCTAACCCTTTATAAGCTGGAAAATATTCTTCAGGGTGATTTAAACGAAATAATCAGCGGTCTTACAACTTATTATCAAGCCCAGGCATTGCAGAATGTTGCGTCCTGAATGGACAATAATAAAACTTTTAAACTGGACAACATCTTATTTTAAATCTCACAACATTGAGAGCCCCCGGGCTGCAGCCGAGATACTTCTATCCCATGCACTCAAACTGAAACGTATTGATCTATATCTGCAATATGACCGGCCTCTTGATAAAACAGAGCTTGCAAACTTTAAAACTTTAATAAAAAGAAGGGTTGCAAGAGAGCCTGTTGCCTATATTACAGGGAAAAAAGAATTCTGGTCAATGGAGCTTGAAGTTGCAAGAGATGTTTTGATACCAAGGCCTGACACAGAATGCCTTGTTGAAACAGCCTTGAAGATCATTTCGTCCAAGCCGGATAATATACCAAAGCAGATTATAGAACTTGGAACGGGTTCAGGAGCAATAATTATTGCACTTGCAGCCCAAAAGCCAGGAAATATTTTTTTTGCATCGGATTTTTCCATTAAGGCTTTAAAATTAGCGAGAAAGAATGCATGGACCCATAATCTTAATAAAAAAATAAATTTTTTTTCAGGCAGTTGGTTTTTGCCTTTAAGTAACAGAAAATGCAGGTTTGATATTATTATTTCGAATCCGCCGTATATTAAATCCAGCATTATTAATAAACTGGAGCCTGAAATTTACAGGTATGAGCCTGTTTTAGCCCTTGACGGCGGTAAAGACGGTCTCAATTCTTTAGGTCTGATAATATCTACTGCACATTTATATCTTAAGGATAAGGGGAGTCTGTTGCTTGAGATTGGATCCGACCAAAAAAATGCTGTGGAAGCGATGATTAGCAGTGCAAATAATTATGAAAATGTTTTTTTTACAAAAGATTATAGCGGCTTCAACAGAGTAGTTCAAATGGATAAAAAAGGGGTTTTAAATTAGGTTGAGGGAGTAAAAACAGATATGAAGGTTTTAGTATGTGGTAAAGGCGGGAGCGGCAAGAGTACCATCTCCACATTAATTGCCAAGGCGCTGCAGAAAAAGGGTTTTAATGTTATGTTAATAGACGCAGATGAATCAAACCTTGGCCTTCATCGATTAATGGGCGCTGAATCTCCCACAATACTCATGGATAACCTTGGAGGTAAAAAAAGCTTTAAACAAAGCCTAAACAATACTTTTTCCGATGAAAATAATTCTTTTTTAAAAGAAAAAATAACCTTCAATGAAATAATGGGGGAAACAGTTTCCCGGGCTAATGATATAAAACTCGTTGCAATCGGGAAAATTCATGAATCCGGTGAGGGATGCGCCTGCCCCATGGGGGTACTTTCAAAGATGATACTCTCCAGACTTGTAATGGGTGATAAAGATGTGGTTATTATAGATTCTTCGGCAGGTGTGGAGCATTTTGGCAGAGGCGTGGATCGTGAATGTGATTTAATTTTAGGAGTTGTAGATCCCTCCTTTGATTCATTCCTGCTGGCTGAAAAAATATCGAAAATGGCGGATAATGCCAGGATAGATAATTTTTTTATTTTGAACAAGGTTGATGACAGGGTAGCGGATTTAATGAATGCAAATATTGATCAGGCAAAGATAGTTGCAAAAATACCTCAATATGATTCTCTGTTCAAAGAAAGCCTTGAGGGAAAAGAACTGAAAACTAATGTATCTGAGATAGAATTGATCTGCGAATTGATTAAAACAAAAAAAAATTACTATAAATAACATTTTTTTATTAAAAGTATAAAAAAATGTTGCTTTTGTTTATATAGTATATTATAGGTTGCAAACTTATTGAGAAAAATAAGTGAAAATTTATCTTGCTAAAAGATGGAAATATTTTGTGTGGCAGTAACATATTTGAATTTAAATAAAAAAAATAATTTATCTGATTTTTCATTTCCTAAAAGCCAGAGTATAGTGTTATATAAAATTTTTCAGGTTCCAAATCAAATAAAAAGAGACCCTTGTAAAGCACCCTCTTTCACTAAATTTCGTAGTCAGTCTTCAAGTAATCCTCGAAATACAAAGAGTGTATTCCCAAGGTATCAATGTTAGAGTAGCAAAAAAAATTTTTACAAGAAAGCTTAATGAGTTTATTAAGAATGCGTCTTTTATGACGCAACGGTTTCGTTCCAAGGGGAGATCCATTTTGTTAAAGTGGCAACAACCTGAAGTTTGAAACCATTATTAATTTTATAATGTTTTTTAAAGGAGATTGTCACTATGGCTAATGGAATTGTGAAATGGTTTAATGATCAAAAAGGTTATGGTTTTATTGAGCAGGAAGATGGTCCTGATGTATTTGTTCATCATTCAGGAATCAACTCATCCGGTTTTAAATCACTTAATGAGGGCGACAGAGTATCTTTTGATATTGAGCAGGGGCAAAAAGGTCCTGCCGCTGTAAATGTAACCGTTATTTAAATTAATATTTCATAAGAAAAAAACGTTCTAATTAGATTAAATTAGAATTAAACGTTTTTTGTTTGAGTTATGCAACAGGCAACAGCCACCCAGACTCACTGGGAAAGGCTGTTGCCTGTTTTATTTTGGAGATGGAAGCTTGGCCAAACTACTGGTAATCGATAATTACGATTCCTTCACATATAATCTTGTCCAAATGTTCAGACGCTATGACCTGATTATTGATATTCACAGGAGTGATAAAATCACTATCCCAAGGGCTGAAAAAATCAACCCTGACTATATTCTTATAAGTCCAGGACCTAAAGACCCTGAGCATGCCGGAATATCAGTTCCTTTGATAAAACAGTTTTCGGGTAAAAAACCTGTTCTTGGAGTGTGTCTTGGAATGCAGTGTATAAATGAGGCCTTTGGAGGCTCCACAATTTGCGCTCCCTTACCCATGCACGGAAAGACAAGCAATATAGAACATAATGGGCAGGGTATTTTCAAAGGCATACCTTCGCCTTTTAAAGCTGCAAGGTATCATTCTTTAATGGTGTCACTGCCTGAAACACAAAAAAAAGATTCTATGGCGGTTACTTCCCGCAGCAGTCACGGTGTTATCATGGGGCTTTCGCACCTTGAATATCCAGTTCATGGAGTCCAGTTTCATCCTGAAAGTTTTCTTACGGAAAATGGTTTTAATATTGTGGAAAATTTTCTTGGTCTCGGGGTATTAGGAGGATTAAGCTTAAGATGAAAGAATTTTTAAAAAACAGATTAACCGGTGTTTATACAGAATCATTATCTATTAAGGATGCATTTATAGATATCGCTGCACATTTTGCTAATATGCCAGGAACGGTTCTTCTAATGAGCGGAGGCGATCTTGATTCTTCAAGGTATAATATTCTATGCGTAAAACCCTGGCTGACCTATAAGGGAAAAGGCAGTGAGCAGACTATAACAACAGGAAAAGGCGTATATAAATTTAATGATGATCCTTTTTCAATATTAAAAAAGCTGGTAAATGCATTTAATCTCTCTGGTTTTAATCTCTCTGGTTTTGATCTCTATGGGCCGGTTGCGGCCGGGCTCTTCGGCTACCTTGCATATGATTTAAAAGATTTTATTGAAGATCTGCCCAAAACATCGGTGGATGATCTTCTTTTGCCGGACATCTGTTTTTTTGCACCTTCGATTATTTTAATCCATGACAAGATGAAAAATCAGACAAGGCTCCATATCCCTGAATTTGAAGACAGCGCTGGAAATAACAGTAAAGATACAGTTGAGTGGTTTTTTTCCATTATTAATTCAGGCTTGAAAGCTTCAGAAGGGTTTAAAGGAAATTTAAAGGGCTTTGAATCAAATTTTAAAAAAACAGACTATATTGATTCCATTCAACGCATAAAAGAGTATATTACTCAAGGCCATGTTTACCAGGTTAATATGGCCCAGCGTTTTATAATGGATTTTTCAGGTGATACATTTTCTCTTTTTCAAGAGCTGTTTAAGAATAATCCTGCGTCCTTTTTTGCCTATATTAATGCAGGAGATCACCGTATTATTTCCACATCACCGGAAAGATTTATCCTCCGAAGGGGCAACTCGATTGAAACAAGACCCATTAAGGGCACAAGGCCCAGGGGAAAAGATCTTAAACAGGACAAAAAGATGAAAAAAGAGCTTGAGCAGAGCATAAAAGATGATGCCGAGCTTTCAATGATAGTAGATCTTTTGCGAAACGATCTTGGGAAGGTCTGTCGGGCAGGTTCCGTAAAGGTAACAAAACATAAGATGCTTGAAGCCTACAGTAATGTATATCACCTGGTTTCTGTTGTTGAAGGTACGCTTGACCCTGAAGTCGATTCCGTTGATATTATAAAAGCAGCATTTCCAGGCGGGTCAATTACAGGATGTCCCAAGGTAAGGGCAATGGAGATAATTGATGAGCTTGAGCCCAACAGAAGACATATATACACAGGTTCCATAGGCTATATAAGTTTTCATGATACAATGGATCTGTCCATAGCAATCAGAACAGCAACTGTTTTAAATGGAAAAATTATTTTTTCCGTGGGAGGAGGATTAGTCTTTGATTCAAATCCTGAAGATGAATTTGAAGAAACACTCCACAAGGGGAAAACCCTTATGGAGGTTTTTCAGGGAAAAGGGAAAAAAGATGAGGCCGACAGTTATATATGGCTCAACGGCAAGATGGAAAAGAGCTATAATGCCGGTGTGTCTGTTTCTGACCCAGGGTTTCAATACGGGGCAGGTTTTTTTGAAACAATAAGGGTAAATAAGGGTAAATCTCAATATCTTAAAGAACATATGACAAGGTTTAATCTGGCATGGGAGTATCTGTTCGGCAAAAAAGCCCCTGACCTGACATGGAAAGATATTATCAGCTCGGTTATAGTTAAAAACAGTCTTGAAAATAAAATATCCGCAGTAAAAATAATTGCCACCAGCGGGGACAGGAATGAAGCGCCGTTTAATAATGCGCTTATTGTTATGGCGAGACCATATATTCATCGTTTGTCAGGGAAAAAGGAGCAGGGTTTAAATCTTGCTGTATATCCCGATCCCAGGCAGACACCCCTTGCGGATTATAAAACCCTCAACTATTTCTATTATTACCGTGCTGGAAAATGGGCTGCATCAAAAGGTGCTGACGAGGCGTTGATACTTAATCCGGATGGAACCGTATCAGAAACCAATACAGGAAATATATTAATTCTAAGGGATAAAACTGTTCTGCTCCCCTATTCCCAGCATATGCTTAACGGGGTAATGCAGGATAAAGTTTGTGCTTTTTTAGAGAGCAATGGATTTAAAATTGAAAAAAAAAGAATGATCCATAAGGATCTGTTCAAGGGTTCCCAGCTGATAATAACCAATTCACTTATGGGAGCAGTCCCTGTGCTTTCAATTAACGGGCAGAAAACAGGCATGTCCTCAAATTTTTGGCAAAAAATTAATAAAAAAGTGTTATAATTTAAAATTTTTAGACTCCGCGATTACCCCGATAACATCATTGAATTTACTTGACAAAAACAGCTTTTTAATATCTTTAAAAAAGATCCTGCCAAAAAAAAGAACCTATAGTTTTGGATGGTATTACCGATAACAACAGAGTAGCTAAGTCTTTAAAACTTGAAGATGATTGTGATTAATATTTATAAGCAAACACCTGTTGGAAAAAGGAGTTAAAATGGATGAGCAGATAAAAAGAACATTTGGTATAGACCTGGGCACTACTTATTCATCTATTGCTTATGTGAATGAGTATGGCAAATCCGTAGTACTCCCTAATTCTGAAAATCAGCACATGACGCCTTCTGTTGTTTTTTTTGATGGCGGCAATATTGTTGTGGGCGATGTGGCAAAGGAAAGCTCAAAGCTTTATCCTGAAGAAGTGGTAAGTTTTGTAAAGCGTGCCATAGGTGAGTCCAATTACCTTTTTGAGTATGATGCTAAAAGCTACAGAGCTGAAGAGATATCCAGTTATATTCTACGTAAAGTTGCACAGGATGCAGAACAGAGTCTTGGCGAAAAGGTTGAGGACGTTATAATTACCTGTCCGGCATATTTTGGCATCAACGAGCGTGAAGCAACCAGGCGTGCAGGTGAAATAGCCGGTCTTAATGTTAAACAGATTATTAACGAACCGACTGCTGCTGCAATTGCATACGGCTCTGTAGATGACTCCAAACAAAAGGTTGTACTGGTTTATGACCTTGGCGGCGGCACCTTTGATATTACCATGATTGATATCCGTCCTGATACAATTGAGGTTATCTGTACAGGTGGGGATCATAATCTGGGGGGTAAGGACTGGGATGACCGTATTATCACATTTATGGTTCAGGAATTCCATAAGGCAACAGGTACTAATGAAGATATTTTAGAAGACCCTGATACCTGCCAGGATATGCAGCTTTCATCCGAAAAAGCAAAAAAAATTCTGGCTCAAAGGGATAAGACGCCTATATCTATCACACATGGAGGTGAAAGAGTTAAACTTGAACTCCATAGGGAAAAGTTTGAGGCCATAACCCAGGATCTGCTTGAAAGAACTATAACCCTTGCCAAAGATATGCTGCTGGAAGCCAGAAAAAAGGGGTATGATAAATTTGATGAATTAATACTTGTTGGAGGAGCAACGCGCATGCCCGCTGTTGCAAGGCGTATAAAACAAGAATTTTTAATAGAGACTAAAACATTTGACCCTGATGAAGCAGTGGCAAAGGGAGCAGCAATTTATGGATGGAAGCTTGCTTTAAATGACAGATTAATAAAACGTGTTGCTGAAAAAACAAATGTGGATGCGGATCAGTTTGAAGATATTATAGAATTAACCGATGCTGTAAAACTGACGACTGAGCAATTGAATGTGGCTGCTCAGGAGGTTGCTGATTCAACCGGTTATACTCTGGCGGCTGTCAAAAGCTCTACTGTAAAGATTAAAGATGTTGCAAGCAAAAGTTTTGGCGTTGTGGTATGGAACCAAAATCAGGAAGAGGTGGTTTTTAACCTGATTTTAAAAAACACTCCGGTTCCCTTTAATGCCGGCAAAGCTTTTTTCACAGGTGTGGCCAATCAGGAAAAAGTTTTAATCAGAATTATGGAAAACGAAACAAGCGAAAAAACAATCCCCACTGGTCACGCAACGGAAATAGGCACTGCCGTGCTTGAGCTTCCCATGAATCTTCCGGAGGATTTGCGTGTTGACATAAAATTTCAACTTAATAAGGAAGGTCGTCTTCAGATTACAGCCGTTGAAACAGCAGATCTAAGGTCAGTAGAAGTTATAATTAATACAGATTCCGTTATTAAAGGCAAAGATCTTGAAGAGGCTAAAACCAGGAGTCAAGGTCTTGTTGTTCATTAAAAAACGATCACCACAAAATTTTCAGGAAACTATTGTCACCGGAAATGATTTATGAAAAGGCAAAATTTTTATCTGTTACTTGATCTTTCAGTTGATCCTGCAGAGAATGATCAAAAAGTTATTGCTCAGGCATTAAAAAAAAAGCAGGCTCTGTGGAGTAAGCTGAGAACGCATCCAACAAAAGGTACGCACGCCAAACAGAATATCGGATTTATTCCTGAAATTCGCAGGGTAATGGCTGACCCTGAGCTGAGAGAAAAAGAGGCTCTTGCTGCAAAAAAAATACTTAAGAAGAGGGAAGAGAAAAAATATTTTAAAATAGATGAGCAGATAAGGCTGCTTGTAAGCAAGGGCAATATAACTGACATGGAAGCTGAAAGGCTTGCAGATCTGAACTCCATAGACAGGGAAGTGATTTTAAATCGTTCCAGCGAGCTGATAAAAAAAGAATTCCAGGAAATTGACATACATATTAATAAATTTCTCAAACGGGGCAGTGTTACAAAAAAGGATATTAAAAAATTTGCAAAGCAACATTCAGTTAAAGAGGATAGAGTCAAAGAAAAACTAAAACTGAAAAGAAAAGAAAATCTTGCTGAAATTGAGGCATATATAAACATACGCATGGTAAAAGGCTATGTTGAAGCCGGTGAGATTGCCAGCCTTGCCGATTTTTATTCCGTTGAAAAAGGAACTGTCCTCAGGTTTGTTAAATGTCCTGTAAGAAAAAAAGGTGATAAAAAAGCAGTTGAATCCCAAGCCATGGATGAGACTGTTTACAGGGTTATAAACGATAATTTAAAGATTATCGGCAAATCATCACTCTATGATTTTTTGGGCTTATGGCTGAGCTCAGGCCTTGAAGAACTTCAGGGAAAAGCCAAAGCCATAGAGACTCAGATTAGAAAAGTTGGTATAAAGAACGCTGCTGTTACAGCAAGTGAAGCTTTGGCTGGTCATTGTTTGACGGTTTTTATGACACCTGAAAGCCGTAATGCTTATGACGTCAGCAGAGAAAAAAACAGCCTGATAAATTTAAATACAGATATTGATATTGCAGGATTTGACGGTAAAATATATTGGCAGTATTTTGATATTCTTATCAAAAAAGCAATGGGAGCTGGAGTAAATCCTGAAGATGCGTTTAAATATATTAAACAGTACAGTGCAGATAAAGGATGGAGTTTCACAAAAAAGCCAAAGAAAAAAAATACGCAGGCTTTAGTAATCTTTGCATCTGTTCTTGCTGTAATTTTAATTGCAGGCGCTTTTTTTACATATTCGAAGCTAAAGGAGCAGCGCATATTCAGGGAGTATAACGAAGCGCTTCTGAGTTTAAAGCGAGAAAAGACGCTGGAAAAAAAGGAGCAAATATTAAATGATTTTATAAAATTATATCAAAAAGGCAAATATCGTTCTGATGCCCAAAGCAGGCTGAATAACATTAAAAAAAGTATAGTCAAAAGGGATTTTACAAATGCATTGGCTGGGGTTGTAGAATTTGAAAAAACAAAGGAGTTTGAAAAAGCTCTTGATGTATGCAGAAACTATTTGAAAATATATCCCCAAAGTCTATATACTGGAAAAATTAAGAAAAAAATTTCAGAATTATCTAAAAATCTGGATGATAAAAACTATGAAAATTTAAAAAATGCAGCTTTAAAAAACTGTTTTGAAAAGATTGCTTTATTTGATGGTTTCCTTAAAAAATATCCTAAAAACAAACATCTTAAAGATGTAAAAAACATGATTTTACAACTGGAGGATGAGTGTTATTATTTTTTAAAAGATCAGTTGATTTTATATGAAAAACAGGAGAACTGGAAGGAGTGCCATCGTCTTTGCAGTATATATACAGAGTTCTATAAACATAAAAAATTTTACGGTGAAATTAAAAATTATCAGACAGATTATCGAAATAAAGTATGGGCTACGGATGTTTTTAATGGATTAAAAGATCAGGCTTTAAGTAAAAAGGATGATTACACTGCTGCCAAACAGATTTATATCGATTATCTTAAAAAACACCCTGAACCATTTTTGAAAAAAATGATAATCAATGAATTGCTCAAAGTTGAAAAAAATGAAAAATTGGCAAAGATAAGAGATGATAAAAACAGATTAAAAATTTTGCTTAACAAAATCGGCAAAGATAGATATATTGAAAACCCAAAAGGCATTGTGTATGATAAAAAAACAGGATTAATGTGGTGTCTGTTTGACTCTCAAATTGAAAAGGCTGAGTGCCTTGATTATGAATCTGCTGTAACCTACGCAGCACAATTAAAAACAGGTGGTTATACAGACTGGAGGCTCCCTGGCGCCAAAGAGCTGCAAACTATTTATAAAACCAAACCTTTTTTTCCTGTACTTGAAATTAAATGGTACTGGAGCACAGATAAATTCAGGCGGTTTTCAGAGAGATGGGTAACTACGATTGATGTTGTAAATTCAAGCAAAGAGATCCCGCTGGAAAAAGAACAAAAAGATTCACTCCAGTGTGGTTCGGTCAGAGCGGTAAGGCCTTAGATTTTAAAATTATGCCAGAAACGGAATCATTAAAAAAATATTACAGGGTTGACAAAAAAAAAATAGGTTATATTAAATTTATTATTGAAGCTTATGACGGTATTGCTGTTTTGACAACTGTGGACTCCGGCAAAGGGATTATATCGCTTAGTATACCTCCAGGGTGTGAAACTGATATTAAAGATCTCATGGAGAATTTGAGCAAACGGATTATGATAAAAAAATATGAAGAAAAAATCAGTATATATTAATACAATTGGCTGTCAGATGAACGTATATGACACCGAACAGATAATCAGGGCTCTTTTTACCATCGGCTACAGGCCTGTAGCTTTGATGGATAAGGCTGACCTTATAATTGTGAACACATGTGCAATCAGGGAAAAGGCGGAGCAAAAGGCTTTCAGTTTTTTGGGACGTCTTGCTGCCATGAAAAGAAAAAATCCCGGGCTTATTGTGGGGATAGGCGGTTGTGTGGCTCAACAGGAGGGAAGAAAAATATTTAAGCGTATGCCACATGTTGATCTTGTTTTCGGGACAAGGGCAATAGGTCGTTTGCATCATATTATTCAGCAGATAGAATCAAAAAAATGCCGTATCGTTGATGTTGAAATAGAAAATGACAGATGCGATTTTATCTCTTTAAATGATATAAATGGTAATGCCGACCTTGAAAATAAATCAAAATTCGTGACCATAATGCAGGGATGTGATAATTTTTGCACATACTGTGTGGTTCCATATGTCCGGGGCAGAGAGATAAGCAGAAAACCTGAAGATATTATTAATGAAATAGGCAAGCTTGTTGATTCAGGAGTTCGGGAGATTACGCTTTTAGGCCAGAATGTTAACAGCTATGGGAAAAAAGAGGGGCTGTGCTCTTTCCCTGAGCTTTTATCTCTTGTTAATGACATTGAAGGTCTGTCCAGGATAAGATTTACAACTTCCCACCCAAAAGATCTTTCCAAAGAGCTGATATTAGCTTTTAACTATTTGGATAAATTATGCAATCATATCCACCTGCCGGTTCAATCCGGTTCAAATAAAATTCTAAAAAAAATGAACAGAAAATATACAAGAGAACTATATATTGAAAACATAGAAAAATTGCGGCATAATTGTGTTGATATTGCAGTAACATCGGATATTATTGTTGGTTTTCCTGGTGAAACGGAATCTGATTTTGAAGATACAATAAGCCTGGTTAATCATGTTAAATTCGATGGGCTTTTTGCCTTTATATATTCTGACCGTCCCAATGCTCCGGCTGCAGGTTTTTTAAATAAGGTGCCTGAAAAGGAAAAAAAAGAGAGATTGCAAAGATTGCTGGATTTGCAGAAAATTCATACTGACAAAAATAACAGGGCGCTCACAGGTTCGGTTGAGAAGGTTCTTGTTGAAGGTTTAAGCAAGATGCAGTGTATCGGGAAATCAGAAAAAGCAGATGGGGTTCAGGAGTGGACAGGCCGCACATCTACAAATAGAATAGTTAATTTTATTGACCCTGCATTCTGTAACAGTGGTAAAGAATCCATGCATATTGCCGCCGGGAAAATGGTTGATGTAAAAATTGAAAAGGCAATGGCCCATTCAGTCTGGGGCAAAGCCGTCAAAACTGAGCCGGAATTAATCAATTCGAAGGGAGTTAAAAGTTATGCTGCATAAGGTTAGCATAGCGGGTCTGACCATTGATCCTGCCTCAAACACACCAATTCTTATATTAAAATCGTCTGATGATGACAAATCAATTCCCATTTGGATAGGCGTACTTGAAGCTACTTCCATAGCTTCTGTTATACAGAATGTCAAATTTGACCGTCCAATGACCCACGATCTTTTCAAGAATTTAATTGAAGTTTTAAATATAACTGTGGAAAAAATTGAAGTCTGCGACATAAGAGACAATACTTTTTATGCTAAAATATATTTTATTTCCGAGGATAAAAATTTCATAATGGATGCAAGGCCAAGCGATGCAATTGCCATAGCCTTGAGATGTAAGGCTCCCATATATGTTGATGATAATGTGATAAAAAAGACCAACAGCATTTCTACATCTGAGCCTGGAGAGCCTGTGGATAAAAGCGAAGAGGCAGAAAAATGGACCAAATATCTTGAAAATCTTGATGCTGAAAATTTTGGGAAATATAAAATATGATTGATCTTCACACACATACAATTTTCAGTGACGGCAAGCTGATTCCTTCAGAACTTGTTAGAAGAGCTGAATTTGCAGGTTTGAAGGCTATTGGAATCACAGACCATGTTGATTTTTCCAATATTGATTTTATTATTCCAAGAATAGTCGATGTGGCCGAAAAGCTTAACAGGGTTTCCAGGGTAAAGGTTATACCTGGAGCAGAGATTACCCATGTGCCTCCGTCACAGATAGCCGCAATTGCGGCAAAGGCTCGTTTGGCAGGCGCAAAAATAGTAATCGTGCACGGTGAAACAATTGTGGAGCCGGTGGCACAAGGTACAAACTCGGCAGCGCTTGATGCTGATATAGATATACTGGCACACCCGGGGCTTATAAGCCAGGAGGATGTCATAACTGCAAAAGAAAAGGGCATCTTTCTTGAAATATCTGCTCGCAAAGGGCATTCTTTAACCAACGGGCATGTTGCCAGACTTGCATCTGAATCAGGAGCGCCAGTTGTAATTAATACCGATTCACATGGGCCTGGTGACCTTATTGATGAAAAAATGGCAATAAAGATTGTTCTCGGCGCCGGATTAACAGAGGCGGATTATAAAATAATGCAGAAAAACGCAGCCTCGTTTCTTTGAGGCCTTTGAACAATCTTAGATACTGCCACCACAATGTCATTCCCGCGGAGGCGGGAATCCATGAATTGTGTAACTGTTTGGAAATACTGGATTCCCATTTTTATGGGAATGACAAACAAAGGCAAAATCCGACTTTTTACGAAACCATCAAAGTTAATGCATTGCAAAATCATAGTTTTTTTGTATTAATAAAACGGTTTATTCTGTCATCCATCGGATTTTCCATCAGTTTGAACATTATAGATTCAAAGAGCTCAAAGAGGCCGGAACTCTTTGAGCTGATAGCTGTTTTTATCTCAACTCCACGGGTGGCAATATGCTTATTATAAAAATTCAAATATTGTTTTTTTTCATTTTTCCTTAAAAATTTTATTATCTCGGATTCATCAGGATAGTTTTTTAAATATTTGGATACATAAGTTAAAAACTTAAAAAAAATGTTAATTTTTATCTCATTGACACCATCCAGGCTACAGAGTTTAGTATAATTTTTCAGCTCTTCTTTAAATAGATCCCCACTATTTTTTTTCATTGTATCAACAACCGCAGGAAATATTTTTTTTCTGTTTAATACAGCATCTTTTTCATGGCTTTTAAAGTATTCTTTAAGATTCATCATTCCGGGCGGAGTTATATTTTCATGCCCGTTGCACAGCATAATATTTTCAATCTGAGGTTTAAGCAGCCTTTGTAACTTAAAAACATTGCTATAAGAATCGGTTGCAGTAAGGGGCAGAAAAAAATCCTGGCTTAAGGCTCTTCTGCCGGTTAATTTTTTTATAAAAACATCAGTGTCTGATAAAACAGGAATTCTGTATTGGCCTGTGGGATTTAACGCACATGTAAAAGTCGGGATAATCATAAAAGCCCCTTCGGCACTTAATTCAACTCCGTAATTATCTGTGATTGAAGATTTTATTGTTGAAAAATCCTCATCCAGACCGGCTGGGATAAGAAGATTATCCGTATCATGCTGAATAATGAATTTTTTGCCTGTCAGACCCTCAAGCCTTTTTGCCTTTTTTCTGTTTTTTCTGGTAATGCTTACAGCAAAGTCAGCATTGTCTACAGCCAGTTTTTTTAATATATTTTCAGAACCAGGAGGAATTTTAGTTAAGAGACCGAAGTTCAGTCTTTGCCCCCTTTGTTTTAAAAAATGTAAAATATCTGTAATTGTCCTGTCCCCATCTTTCCAGTCCAGGGGATCAGATGCGCTGTATAATGCAAAGTCAGCATTGCCGCTTTTATAAAGATCGTCGAGTATCTTTTTAACGGCTTCAAAGGTAAAATGTTTTCTGGGACCAGGAAGAGCCCATTCATTGCATCTGCGACAGTAGTTGCTGCATCCGGTTGATATCTGGAATGAAATAACATTATTAAGCATCAGCCTATATCTGTTTTCCGTCAGAGATAGTCTTTCTCTAAATTCTGAATAGCCTGTTTTTTCAGGATTATTGATCTGGGAAACCGCAAGCTCTGAAATTATTTTTTTAAGATGTTTTTTAAGATTCGTATAACTCTCGTTATTTACAAAATCATCACGGAAGCATTTTATAATCTGAAAAATCTGATTAAGCGCTTTCTGGTCTGTTTCGGCAAGGTCTGTTGTTTCAGCTTTTTTACAGATTGTTTTTATTATAAACTTTGCATCTTCTGTTTTTTTTTTAATTATTGATACAAGCAGTTCATTTCTTTTTTTTTCAAAGAAATTTATTTTTTTGTTTAAACTTTTCAATTAAATTCGCCTTGATTTTATATTATTTTTTTTGCAAAACTAACTGATAAAAAATTTGGTTGCCATGATTAAAATTTTATGCGAATTTTGTTTGTTTATAGTTTATGGACTAATTTTATAAAATGACAAAAATTTTATTCATCGCTTTTATTATTTTAATGATAAACCTTCCCTTTGGATTCTGGCGGGCAGGAGTAAAAAAATTATCAGTCAGATGGTTTCTGGCAGTGCATATACCTGTGGTACTGATAATATTAATACGTTTTACCTCCCAACTTGGATGGCATTTAATTACTTTTCCCTTTATTATAGGAGGCTATTTTGCAGGGCAGTTTCTTGGAGGAAAGTTTTTGCTGCTGTATAAAGGAAAGCAATAAAGGGGTCAAGTCTTCATTTGACCCTTATATATTTTTTTTATTATAGAATCAATCTCTTTACGGATTTTTTTATCTTTTTTTCTTAAATCTCCCACCCGCTGAATGGCACTACTAACCGTACTGTAACCTTTGATATTAAAGATCTCTGCTATTTTCAATAACTGTTCTGATCTCATAAATCGAATCAAATAAATTGCAATATTCCTGGGTTTGTTAAACCATCCTCTTTTGGTTATAAACAGATCTTTAAGGAAAACATCATAATATTTACAAACTTCTTGAATAATCATGTCTGCATCAGGAGCAAGTTTTTTTGATTCCGGAACTTCAAAGGATTTTTTCTTGAAATAAAACTCTTCTTTGATGTGTGTAATAAAGCTTTCCGACCCAAATATTGAAGGAAGATTTTTAAGGGAAAAGAAACGTTTAATCTCTTCAGAATCATCTTTTTCCATAAATTTAATAAAAGGTTTTAATCGTCCTTTTTTCTTTGGTGTCAGTTTTGAAAAAATATAATCTTTATGGAGCCAGTGCCAGGTTTTGGAATAAGACAGGTAGCCTTTGTGACTGCTCCACTTATAATCTTTCATATCTTTTACCATGGAAGCTTTAACTGGATTTTTATGAATGTACCTGACAAGCTCCAGTAGATGAGAATCATCGCATACCAAAACGGATTTATACCTTCCCCGAAACAAACTACCGTCAAAGCTATGGGCTTTATTAAAGCGCTGGGTGTAGATACTATTCAGATGTCTCATTGCTCTTGATAAGTTGGCATCGGGTGTCTGAAGCAAGATATGATAATGGTTTGTCATTAAACAATAAGCCGCTATATTGACATTCCAAAGCTCTTTGATTTCTTTGAGTAAGTCCAGGAATAAAAGGTAATCCTGTTTCTTTAGGAAAATAGATTCCGATCGTCTTCCTCGGTTCATGATAT
>CAYZXU010000012.1:0-26798 GCA_964482535.1 uncultured Desulfobacteraceae bacterium
CGAATATTATTACCCCTTTCAGTATGAATTACAACAAGTAATCTGTTCTTATAAGACATGCCTAGTAAAATCAATCGGTTCTCATCTTGTGAATGCAAAGGGTCACCAATTGTTAAAGATAAGGTGTCTTTAAAAACAGTGCTTGCTTCATCAAAAGTGACTTTGTGCCTATGCAAGTTAGAACGTGCCTTGTTTTTATCCCATTCAAATGTCAGCATCAAATTTTCCTAATTATTTTGCCGAACTATATTTTGGCCATATATCTCCACAATATATTGAAATAATATAAAATTATATATTAATCTAAAGTTAGAAAGTTGAGTTAATTATTATCAGATTCATCCTTTATTATTACTATTTCCGGCTCTCTGCTGGAAACAACCGCTTCAGGATCAGTTTCCTGAACCGACTTGGAATAGTTTTCAACAACAATTTCGGAAACCGGCGGAAAATCTGTTCTTCCTTGTGGATCAATAATAACCGGTATCAGCGACAGTTCACATCCAACAGAAATACGGTAGGCTGTTTCTCCCTGGGCTGACCAGATTTTATTCATCTCATCCATGCTGATATTGTTCATCATTATTTGTATCTGAGCAAACTCGGAATTATCTTCCCTGAGCAAATTTGTTTCAGGGTTTTCATGCAAAACTCTTATGGCTTCACCTATCAGGCGCAGTTCATTTTCTCCGGCGGAAATATTGTTTTCAGCATCGGCAACACCAAAAGGTGTAATCAGACAGTAGAGTTTTACGGTTGGGGAATCCTGGGGCAGCAAAGCCCCTGTATACGGGGCAAATTCAGCGTTATATATAAAAATATTTAACTTCTGATGCCCACCGGAAAAATCATCTTCCGCCTGTTTCGGAGACCCGATGCTGATCTGATTTTCGTCAAGGCCCGCTATATTCTGCCCAAGAACAGATCGAAGCGTAATAGCTGCAACTGAAAGTCCTGAAGATAAAAGCGCCATTTTAAGCGTCTCCCATAAAATAGCGGCTTAATTCCGGTTTCGCAGAAATAAAAGCAGATGAATAATTTTCCTGAATGGCCTCTTTTTCTTTACGTTTAACAGTTACCGATACTCTGCCTATGTAGACAGCCTGGGATGTAGCTGGGGATACAGCCGGTTCTTCGAGTTTGTGCAAAACATTTCCTCTTTCGCTAACCGGCTTTGGGAGCTGTAAAAGTTCCGGCTGCACCTGTTGCAAGGCTTGGGCAAAACCTTTTGGAAGGATTCCCTTTTCAGGTGATACTCTGCCCGAAGTTTTTATTTTTTCAGGTGTTGTTGCCGGTCTGTTATCATGCATCGCGGGTTCCAAAGTTTTGTCATCGGTCTTTGTTATGGTCTTATCTTCTGAAACAGTTACAGGATGTAAATTGCTGTATGATTTTATTTCAGGCTCAGAGTTTTTTGCATCATGATTTTTGCCAAACAGCAAAAGGTCTGGGTCATTTGGGTCATCTGGACCAACTAAATCATCTTCAGGCTGATTGCCTTTAATCAGCCTTTCATTATCCTGATTATAATTTACACTGTTTCGTAAATTAATATCAGCAATAGGGCCGGAATGGCTTCCCTTTAAAGAACTTGTCTCCTCACCATCGGACGACTCAGACCTTTGGGTTTCACTTTTCAGCTTTTCAGCTTTGTCAAACTGCAGACCGCCGAAATCTAAATCGGAAGCATTCCTGCTGTCAAACATGCCGTACTTAGCTTCTTTGCTACTAACTTCAGTATCACTATTGCCTGCCGAACCTGGATCAAAAACGGGAACAATACTCTTACCAAACGGCTTTACACCAGTTGAAAGGTCGCTCATCCTGTCAGCAGCCTCCAGAGGCTGCTTAACCCTATGCTGATTTGCTTCAGGCTCTTCCGGATACAAATATGATGTATCAATGTTTGATACAAACAGATCCGGCATATAGCCCTTGGCATTAAACTTTTTTTGGCTGTAATTAATAATTTTTTGAAAGTATCTCATCAGGTTGCCATGCCCCGGGATTCATCAATCATCTTTAAATACTGATGACGGCGTTTGCGGGGCAGATTCATTATTTCATTTTCACTCCAATGATAATAAAGCGCTATTTTATTAATATCGTGTAAAATATTAAAGCCCTGATTCAGGCCTGCGCTAAAATTTAAATCAATCACAGCTTTTGTCTGACAAAATGGGCACAGACCGGCTATTTGATCGGTTATTGCAGGAGAATGTTTTTCCAGAGCATCCTCTATCTTCAGTATATCTTCAGGTTCAAGCTTTTCCAATTGCTCTTGTCCAAAGGATTGGTCATCTATCAAAAGAACCGAATTCAAAAGCAGTGTGTTAACGGCCTGCTTGTTGTCGGATATTTCCGCAAGCTTTTCTTCAATACGGCCATCAGGAATCCTGAGAAGCGCTGTTTTACCGTTAATATCAATTTTAAACTCCGGATATGCGCCGGTCGGTTCGTATACCGGTAATTCAAGCCGGTTAACAGACAGGTCAAACAGATTCCTGCAGCTTTCACAGGTATGCTTAAACCAGCGGATATTTCCTTCCAGCAGCACACTAAGGTGAAGCATAAGATACTGGCGATCCGGAATGGACAAAGACCTGATAATGTCAGGCGTTGTCTCAATATCACCAATTGATGCAACCGCCGCCGACAAAACATTTGTTGTGAAAAAAGGGTATGATTCAAATAAATCTTTTGCCTCGGCTATTGCAAGCTCTATAGACCCTGTTAAGGGGTGAAACCCGGCGAGACGATGCAGCTTCCCATCAAGCAGCAGCCCACCTGGAAGCATAACTGTTTTCATAACAGGTATCAGCTCTCTGAAGGTTCCGCAACGGAAGTATCACGCTCCCAGCCTTCGTTTTCAAGCTTAACTGTCTGAATGCCCACCGTGTTGGTGTTTCCGGCGTCAAAATCAGGCAGCGCCTGATATTCTGAAACCCATGCACGGTAAATTTTATAAGAGATGGCCACCTGCCCCTGCATATTTAAAACATTGATAATGATATTTTTTCTAAAATTTTTAAGGGACATTGCAGCATCGCCACTAAAGTTGTTCACAGCATTTGCCCAGTTTTCAAAAACCGGATCATGGGTGAGCCCCTGTTCCAGGGTGATTGCTTCAAACTTGGTTCCGCCCGGCAGTTTTCTTTCATAATTGGGGTCACCAGCGCTGCGCCATGTAGCCGCCTCTGTTGTTTTTTTAAGAGCAGTCATTTTTCGTAAACCGGCAACTGGTTTGCCATCAATAACCACCTGGAATTTGAATGTCCTGTATGGATCATGCCTGTGTGTATTTATTGTGAAAAGCGGTGCAGCCATTATCTGTCCTCCTGTTTTATACCTGAGCAACTTTTTGTTGAATTCTAATGATTACAAATTCTGCCGGTTTGAGCGGTGCAATGCCTGCCTCTACAATAACTCTGCCTGCATCAACATCACCCTGGGTCATTGTCTGACCGAGTCCGCAGCGCACAAAAAATGCCTGGTCTGAAGTTGCGCCCTGAAACGCTCCGGCGCGCCATAGTCCATTTAAAAAAGATTCTATGTTTATTTTCAACGCTTGCCACAGGTTCAGGCTGTTAGGCTCAAAAACAGCCCACTGAATACCTTCCCGTATACTCTCTTCTACCATCATAAAAGTTCTGCGAACAGGGACATATCTCCATTCAGGATCACTTTTGCTTGCCAGTGTTCTGGAGCCCCAGACAACCGGCACTCCGTTGACCTTGCGCAGGACATTAACCCCTTTTGGATTAAGACCCTCCTGCTCAGCATTATTGACGCTATATTTAAACCTGCTGACTCCAAGCAGACCGGTTTCCATGCCGGCAGGAGCTTTCCAGACACCCCGCCTTTTGTCGATTTTCCCCCACATGCCGGCGGCAAATGCTGATGGAGCAATATAATTGCCTGCGCCAATATCAATCCAGGGATAATAGAGCGCTGTATAAGAGCTGTTGATGGGTATTGATGAATTGGCATCCAGCTCTTCAGATTTTGGAGGATCGATAAAAACCATTCTATCCATCAGCTTTTCACATTGCGCAATTGCTGACGCATAAATGGAATTGCTTGTTAGTCCGGAACCAAGGGATACTTCCGGAAGCAATATCATGGTTGCGGAATCTATTTTTTCTACAAGTGTTATACCTTTTTCAAAGGCGATGGTTTTCGGCGATTTTGTTTCATTAGCTGCTATTGTTTCGCTTAGAGGCTCTGCTCCGCCGGTAACGATTAGCTCTAATGGTCCGTCCACTGCAGCTTCTTCAGGCAGAAGAGCAAAAATATTTTTCAGAGCAGTCACTGAAACAGATAGTTTGCATTTAACAGCTTTCAGGTTTTCGTTAACCGCTGCAGTTAAATCACTTACGCTCAAAAGATCGGTTATTTCTGTCGCAGTCCCGCTGCTGTTTATGTCCAGAAGAACAGCGTCAACCTCTGTGGTAACAGTGGCATTCATTTTTTTGGATAAGGAAATAGTGATATCTCCGGCTTCCTTCCCAAATTCATCTGCCAAAATTTTCAAAATCTCTTTTCCGTCAGTATCATACAAACCGGCTTTGGCTTTTTTAACCACGTTGGTGCTGATTACATAAGCGCTGCCGCCGCCATTATTATAAAAGGCCTGCACATAGTTTCCAACCATGTCGGCGCTTCCTGCGGTCTGCCCAAAATTGTCAACATAATCTTTAAAGCTCGAAATAAAGACGGGTTCATCTTCAGCGCCCCCATAGGTGTTTCCAATAATAGCGGCTACTGCCGTAGCAACACTTTCAATTGGCTTTGAACCGGAAGATATTTCTTCAACATATACTCCAGGATATAAATAATCTGGCATACCGTTTCCTCCTTTTAAGATACTTGGGAAAAGTTCTGAATGAAAATGTTATTTTCATTCGGGTATTGGATATGAATTTTCTGATAGAATATGATAAAAAACTACTTTTAAATCAAAACATTATTGAATTTTTTAAGGTTTTCTTAGGTAAATTTTAAGCGAACAAAATAATCCTGATTTTGAATAAAAATAAAATATGAAATTGTTATTTGGATGTCAACAAATAGAGGATTTATTTTTTAAGTTATTTTTATTGACAACCCTATAATAAAAAAATACTATTTATAAAAAATATAAATAACGTTTTTTTAATGAATCTAACTATAAATATTATCCTTTAGAAAATAGTAAAATTTTTGGAGCAATATAACATAAAAAACAGATAGATAAGTCAAATTATTCCAGAAAAAGAACAAAGTTTCAGGCGCTTGCAAAGGCCTCAAAACGAAAAAAAATATAGGGGAGGGAAATGATGAATGGTGAATCAAAAATAAATCACGCAAATTTAATCAGATGTAAAATTTTTATTTTTTGTTTACTTGTTTTTTGCGCCGGCTGCAAAGCCAACGTGGAAGAAGAAGCTAAAAACAACAATTCCGCAAAACAAAGTTTATTATCGGTAATCGGTTCTGATGATATTTATGATGTGTCTTTTTCAGACACTGATAAATGCTGGGTGGTTGGTTATTGGGGAGGAATTTATCATACGGAAAACGGAGGAGAGAGCTGGAGCCGCCAGAACAGCAAAGATATTGATAAACCTTTTTACGGGGTCTGTTTTGTTGATCAGAAAAATGGCTGGGTTGTTGGCTCAAGTGGAAACATCCTTAATACAACAGACGGAGGGGGTAACTGGCAGATGCAAAACAGCTCTGTTAAAGAGACTCTTTTTAAGGTTAAATTCGTGGATAAAAATCAGGGGTGGGCAATAGGTACCTGGGGGACCATTATACATACCGAAAACGGTGGAAAAAATTGGTCTAAACATTCCATAGATGAAGATGTTACACTCTACGGTCTCTCTTTCATAGACAAAAAAAACGGCTGGGTAGTGGGTGAATTCGGCACTGTTTTACATACTTCCAATGGCGGAAAAAATTGGACAAAACAGAGTACAGGAATGGAAAAGAGCCTTTTTGCCGTTTATTTTTCAGATGCTGATAATGGCTGTGCTGTTGGGATAGACGGGCTTGTTATTATAACAAAAGATGGTGGGAATACATGGCTGGCCGGAGAGAGTAAAACAGGCGAAAGCCTCTTTGATATTGCCGGAAACGGCGCTGATATATGGGCTGTTGGCGCAAGGGGTGCAATGGTTGAAAGTGCTGATAATGGGCTTACATGGGAAAAAGTAACCTCTGCCAATACACATAGTCTGCTTTCAGGGGTTGCTTTGGCGGATAATTGCTGCTGGTGTGTCGGCACCCATGGGACAGTTTTGAAAATTGCTCTTAAATAGTGTCATGGAGGAAACAGTAAAAGCTAAAAAACATTATTAATTTATGTCAATAGTATAAGGAGTCTTTGCTGTGTATAATGAAAAAATTGCAAAATTTATCGTTGAAAAGCGTATTTTCATTCTTGTAACCCTGATTATAATGACTGTTTTTTTTGCTTATAAAATTGGTTCAGTCAAAATCAGCACAAACCTTGGAGATTTGCTGCCGCAAAAACATCCCTATGTTCAGCTCCATAATAAATTCCGGGAAGTTTTTGGCGGCGCTAATATAATTTTTATTAATCTGTCTGTAAAAAAAGGAGATATTTTCACCCCGAAAACACTTGAAAAAATAAGCAAAATCTCTGAAGAAGTAATCTATCTTCCAGGTGCAGACAGGTATAAAGTTATGTCAATTGCTCAAAGCAAAGTTAAAGATTTTAGAGCAACAGCCTGGGGAATGGAAGTAAAACCGATTATGCCGAATATCCCCAAGACTGATAAGGAGATGGATTATTTAAAAGAATCAGTCTACAGCAATGATATGGTTTATGGGACACTGGTATCTCTGGATTCAAAGTCAGCTCTGATCTCCCTGCAGTTTTATGAAAACATTCCTTTGGATTATTATGATATATTCATAAAAACTCGCGAACTTTGCAATTCCATGAAAGATGAAAATACAGACATAGCCATATCCGGTGAAACAATGATCAGGGGTTATATTTACAGTTATCTCGGTCAGACAAAAATGATATTTGCCGTAACATGTCTGGCAGTGGTAATTTTACTCTTTGTTTATACAAAAAGTCTGCAAATGGTCATTCTGCCCCTGCTTTCCGCAATATTAAGTGGAGTCTGGGGGCTTGGACTTATCGGTTTGCTGGGATATAATCTTGATCCTCTGGCATTGGTAGTTCCTCTTTTGATAACAGCGAGAACAGTAAGCCACTCTGTGCAGTTTAATGAACGGTTTATAGAGGAATACCAAATCGGCAAAGATGTTAAAACATCTGCCCACAACACAATTAAGGCATTGTTTATGCCGGGCCTTGCCGGGATACTGACAGATGCAGCAGGAATAGCAGTGCTTGCAGTAATACCCATACCAATGCTGCAGAAACTTGGAATTATCAGTTCTTTCTGGGCATTAACCACAATCTTTACTGTTCTTTTTATGACACCCTTAATTCTTATATTTTTTCCAGGATTTGCAAAGATAAAGGAGAGAAAAGATGAAGAGGGAATATTTTATAAAATACTGAGAAAGACAGCACTGATAAATACCGGAAGATTTGGAAGCGCTTTAGTTATTACACTGGCTCTTATTGTAGCGCTGATAGCATTCGTATATGCAAGGGAGTTAAAAGTAGGAGACGCCAAGCCCGGAACCCCTATTCTCAGGTCCGATTCCCAGTATAATTATGATGCCATGATTACAAATAATTCTTTTCCAGGGCTTAATCCAATGCTTGTTGTGCTTGAAGGGGAAAAAAAGGATGCATTATATGACTATGAAATGCTCCACCAGATAGAAGCTTTTCAGAGGCATATAGGACGGCTGCCCAGTGTAGGTGGAACTTTATCCATTGTTAATTTACTAAAAAAAGTCAATGTGAACCTCCATGAAGGGCATCCAAAATGGAATGCAGTTCCGGAAACAAGAAGAAGCAATGGTATGCTTTTTTACATGTTGTTGACTTCAACAGAAGTGGGCGATCTGGATGCATATTGCACCTTTGACAACAGAGTTGGAAGCATAATGGCCTGCTTTAAAGATCATAAGGGAGATACCCTGAGAGAAGCCATGGAATCAAGCAGGTCGTTTATTGAAGCAAACCCCGTAAAAGGAGGAAAATTCAGAATGGCCGCTGGAGTGGTTGGCACTCTCGCTGCAGCAAATGATGAGGTTTTTAAATCTCAGATAATGCTGCTTTTCATGACTTTTGGCATTACCATACTCCTTTGCAGTATAACCTATAGATCCCTGGTAGCCGGACTGCTTCTTGCCGTGCCCCTGGCTGTATCAAACTATATGATATTTGCCTATATGGGCTTAAAAGATATCGGTCTTAATATTAATACCCTGCCCGTAGCAACTATTGCAATCGGTCTTGGGGTTGATTACGGAATCTATTTTTTAAGCAGGATGCAGGAAGAATACAGGGATTCCGAAGACTGGCAGAGCTCGTTTTTTATTACTCTCGTTACAACTGGAAAGGCAATTACCTTTACCGCATTAACTGTAGCGCTGGGTGTGGTGTTTTGGGGATTTTCAAATATTAAATTTCAGGCTGATATGGGCATGCTTTTGACCATCGTAACTTTTTTACACCTTGCAGGGACTCTTATTCTTCTCCCTGCGTTGGTTCTGATAATAAAGCCGAAATTTATTACATCTAAAAAAAAGGAGAAAGCCGTAGCAAAAACAAAAGATATAAAACTTGAAGCTATTGGAGATTTTATTAAAGAAACAGCAAAATAACTGTATAAAGTCTATGGGGGATATTTAAAAAAGGTAAAATTTTTAGAAAACTAAATTTATTTAAAAAAAGGAGGGGAGATGGTTAGAAAATTAAACATGGTTGCTTTACTGTCTGTAATTATTTTCTTTTTTTGCCTTGAAACTGTTTTTGGCTTTAAAGCGCTGGACGGAAATATTGAGATAAACGGGTACTATAAAAATGACTCTGCAATCAGACTGAGCGACGGGCAGTCCGACCTTCACGGGGAGGACACTTATGGTCTGGCAGGAACTGCAGAAGGGTGGGAAGCAGGTGATTATTATTTATGCAGAAATACTCTTCAGATTGAGGTTGCCTGGGATCTTCAAAAAAATTTAAACATGTATGGGATATGGCGCGGTTATTATGATGCGTCACTTGATATTAACAGGGACTTTAAACAAAATATGATTGATGCGGACAGCGAAAGGGCAATAGATGATTATGAGAAAGATACGGAGCTAAGGGAACTTTATGTTAATATTTTTCCTGGGAATTGGAATTTTAGAATCGGTAAACAGCAGATTGTCTGGGGTGAATCCGATGGCTTTCGTATGGCGGATATTATTAACCCCCTTGATTATAGCTGGCATTATTTTTTTCCAAGCTGGGAAGATATCCGTATTCCTCTATGGGGCGCTGATATTATATATGCTATCCCTTCAGAACACCAGGTCAGCGTTGAACTGGTATGTCTGCCAGGAGCTTTTAACACAGGATTTCAGCCGAACAAGCTTGCTCCCTCAGGCGCCAACTGGTCTTCAGGCTTTTTGAATCAGTACTTTCATGATGCACTTGACGCAGGCACCAGCCTTTGGACCGATTTGGGCATGCTTCCTTCCGGGATGCATTTAAAGGATCTGCTTCCCGGCCTCGTGGGAGCGCACGGGAGAACAGGTGCTATACAATATTTTCAGGACTCAATGGAAAAATCCGTACCTGAAAATTCAATCAGAAACTGTGAACTGGGAATGAGGCTTAATGCAATGCTGGGGAACTGGGATGTATCGATATTTGATTTTTATTCCAGAAACGATAACCCTACATTCAGGAAAGACTGGCTCACAAGATTACAAAGCAGCACCTCAAGTAGAGACGAACTCTTTGAATATGTATGGTTAAACAAGTTGGGAGCGACTTTTAATGTATACAACAATGCCACCAAGGCTGTATTCAGGGGTGAATGTGTTTATACATTAGATGAACCTTTTTTTCCAAAAAATCCCTTTACCATTGATCTTTCAACAGGGCTGTTTGACTGCACTACTTATGAATCAGACACATTTTCGTATATGCTGGGCTTTGACAGGCCAACAACAATTCCGCTTTTAAACCGTTACAGAACATTTTTTATAAGTGGTCAGATTTTTCAAAAATATATACTGGATTATGATAATAATATGACCACAATGGATATGAGCAATGATGATATCCAGACCCTTTTTACCCTGCTTGTCAACACAGGTTATAAACAGGATACTATACTTCCCCAGGTGTTTATGATGTATGATGCAAGCGGAGAAGGATGGATTCAGCCCCAGGTTGAATATGTTTACGGCGATTTCTGGAGGTTTGGCATAGGCGCAAACATACTTATGTCAAACGATAAGAAACAGGCTTATTTTGGCGGAATGCGTGATAACGACGATGTATATGCCTGGGCTAAATTTGCATGGTAACACCAAAGTTTTTCAGCAATTTTTTTTAAAATTATAGATGTAAGGAAATGGAGGTTTTTAAGCATGATAAAAAATAAAAAATTGGAAACAGGAATGGCAGTTTTTATTTTATGTATTTTTTTGACCCCACTTTTTCTGCCTTCTCTTGTTCGGGCAGAGGCACCTGAAAAGAACAGGTTGATCGACAAGAGCAATGTTGATGAAATCAAGGATGAACTGCCCCCTTCATATTATTTTAGAGTAAAGGAGTGGGGGCACACATTCAAGATTAAGCCTGTATACAGTCCTGCCCATGACTTTAAACCTTCAAAGGGCTATACGGAAGCTACTAAAAAAAATATAGGAGGAAAGGTTAAGATTGATCCTAAAATGGGCTTGATAAATTATTACGATCATGGCGGCCTGCCGTTTCCAAACCCGAAAAATGGGGTTGAGCTTGGATGGAATATCCGTTGGTATTATACTGGAGATGATTTTGGATATCCGTATACAATGCACCTTATCGATGCAAAGGGAAGGGAAAGAAAAGTAAAAGGAGACTGGCATCAGATTCACTGGGCCGGCAGAACAGATTTGGAACCATTGGGTCAGCTTCCTAATCCAAAAGGTGTTTCCATGAAGGAGGTTTTCTGGCAGCTTTATCCCTATGAAATGAAAGATTCGGTTGTTTTAAATGTACGTTATTTTGATTCCCAAAAAAATGATGATATGTGGATCTATATTGCAAGCATGAGGAGAATAAGACGAATGTCCACAGCTCAAAGATGCGATTCATTTGTGGGCTCTGTAAATAACTGGGATGATATAAGAATTTGTAATTCAAAACCCTATGCAATGACATACAAACTCCTTGGTAAAAAAGATATTTATATAGGAAAAAATCAAAAAGACGATCCTGAATATAATGTAAAAAGTTATGGGCAAAGTACAAATGAGATTATAGAAAAATGGCCGGTTTATATTCTTGAGGTGAAGTCCAAAGATCCTAATTACAGTTATGGCAACAAAATAATATATGTTGATGTTGAAACATCAAAACCTATTGTTGCTGAAATGACAGACAGAAAGGGAAGACCCTGGAAAATGATTAATATGCCCCAGAGAATGCTCTCCGACAGGATGGATTGTGTTGCATATGATGTTTATGATCTTCAATCAAGGTGTACCTCTCTTTATGACCTTCATACTCTTGATATAATGAACAAAGATCCTGAGCCTGATATGTTTACTATTGCATATATGAAAAAAGTTGGGCGATAAATTTTATTCATTACATGTTGAGACCTTTGCAAGAGGTTTTGTAAAGGTCTCAATACACTGAAAGACCAGCCAATACCATCATTCCTGTTGTTTTCTTTTTTAGTTTCATACTTGAAAGGCGATACGCCTTGTGTCATAATTATTACAAAATCCCATTTTAAAATTTGTTTTAGGAACGGAATTATTCATGCGAATATTGCTTGTGGAAGATGATTTTAAAATTGCATCTTTTATCATAAAAGGTTTAAAAGCCGAAGGTTTTGCGGTAGACCACGCATCAGACGGCGAAAACGGCCTTCATTTTGCCTTAACAGAACCATACGATACTGCTGTTATCGATATAATGTTGCCCAAACTTGACGGCTTGCTGCTTATTGAAAAAATGAGGCGTGAGAACATTAAAACTCCGGTTATAATTTTAAGTGCAAAAAGCGCTATTGAAGACAGGGTAAAGGGTCTGCGCACAGGGGGTGATGATTATCTGTCGAAACCTTTTGCGTTTTCTGAACTTTTAGCGCGAATACAGGCATTAATAAGAAGAAGCAGCGGCGCTTCAGAACCTGTGAGTCTTTTTGTTAATGGGATATCCATGAACCTTGTTACAAGGGAAGTGGTCAGAGAGGGCAGGAAAATCGAATTACAGCCCCTGGAATTCTCGCTCCTGGAATATCTCATGAGAAATGCAGGGAGAGTTGTCTCAAAAACCATGATTATGGAACATGTGTGGAATTATAATTTTGACCCCCAGACCAATGTTGTTGAGTCAAGAATTTACAGGCTTCGGGATAAAATTGACAAGGGTTTTTCTGTAAAGATGATTCATACCGTACGTGGGGTTGGATATGTTCTTAAACAAAATTCTTAAATTTCGACATACTCTGGCATTTCGTCTGACTCTCTGGTATGCATTAATCTTTACTTTTTCAACATGTGTGGCCTTCTTTTTTTTCTATCTTCTGATTACTTCCATTATCCGTGAACGTACTGACAGGGAACTCTTGGCCCAGGCAAACCGCATTGAGAAAATTCTTACACTTAAAGGCATTGACGCTGTCAAACATGCTGCAATCCTTGAATCCCAGGCTCTTGGTGAAAAAAAGTTTTTTTTCAGGCTCCTTTACCCCAGCGGAGTCATGTTCTCTTCATCCAATATGTCGTTCTGGAGAAATATAGGAATAAAAAAAACAGCGGTAAACAGGCTTATTAATAAAGAGAGGTATGTTTTTGATACTGTTATAATAAAGCTTCGTGAAGATAAGATAAGAATCCTTTATGCGGTTATCAGCCCGGGGGTTATAATACAGCTTGGCAGGTCAATGGAAAGCCATACGAGAATTTTTGAGGCTTTTAAAAAGCTGTTTGTTACGACCATGTCCTTTATCATAGTTTTTGCAGCATTGATAGGTTGGTTCATGGCAAAAAAAGCCCTGTCAGGTGTGGGAGAGGTCACAAGAACCGCGAGACAGATCGCAGAAGGTAGCTTGAAAAAAAGAGTTCCTGTTAAAAACAGAGGGGATGAGATCGACCGGCTTGCATCCACCTTTAACAGCATGCTGGATCGTATTGAAAAATTAGTTACAGGAACCAGGGAGATGAATGACAACATAGCCCATGATTTGAAAAGCCCTGTGACGCGGATACGGGGAATTGCAGAAGTCAACCTTGCAACGGATGCATCGAAGATAGAGTATGAAAAGATGGCTGCCGGCACAATAGAAGAATGTGACCGTCTTTTATATATGATAAACACAATGCTTATAATCTCCAGGACAGAGGCCGGGATTGAGAAGATTAAAACCGAAGAGGTTGACCTGGCAGCTCTGTTGCAAAATGCATGTGAACTTTTCAGATCAACAGCAGAAGACAAGGGGGTTAAAATAAGGTGTGAAACTCTTGGGAGTTTTATTTATTTTGGCGAAATGTCCATGCTTCAGCGAATGATAGCCAATCTTATTGATAATGCAATAAAATATACTGATAGCGGGGGCACAGTGGATGTAATTTTAAATAAAAGTTCTGATCAGTCCGCCCATATTTTTATTAAAGACACAGGCGCAGGTATAAGTGAAAAAGATTTGCCTCATATTTTTAAAAGATTTTACAGGTGTGACCCAAGCAGATCCAGTTCCGGCACCGGCCTTGGACTCAGCCTTGCCCTTATAATTGCCAGGGCTCATGGGGGTGATATTACAGTAAAAAGCTCACTTAAAAAAGGCAGCACTTTTGAAATAAATTTGTCTAAGCCACAAAAACTTTGAAAATAACATTTTAATCATTTTCGGGTCATGTTGCCGTTAACTTTGCAGTCTATATTATTATCATGAACAAAGAAAAGAGCTTGCAAATAAAAGCAGTGAATTTTTAACCGGTCAATTTTAATTTAAAAAGAGGAGATAAAAGAATGAGACTGACAAAAAAAGTAACAGTGTACATTATGTTTCTGCTTGCCATAGGCTTTATGACAGAAATCGGGAATGATAATATGGCTCTGGCAAAAACAGGTGGGCACAAGTTCCCTGTGCCGGAAAGCTTTAGCAATCTTTCCGAGATGTCCAGCCCGGCAGTGGTTAATATCAGAACGGAACGAACTGTTAAGAGCAGTGGCGGAAGAATGTTTCAGCCCTTTGGGCAAAGACCTTTTGGTAAAAATGATCAGTTCAGAGATTTTTTCGAAAAATTTTACGGTAAAACCCCAAAAAGGGAATTCAAAAGAAAAAGTCTTGGCTCAGGTTTTATAATTGACAAAGAAGGCTATATTATTACGAATAATCATGTTGTTGAAAATACAGATAAAATAACAGTTGTGCTGAATGATGAAAAAGAGTTTGACGCTGAAATCATAGGCTGTGATTCATATACGGATCTTGCTCTTATCAAAATTAAACCCCATCAAAATTTAACCTCGCTTAAAATGGGCGATTCAGACAAACTCAAGGTGGGCGAGTGGGTTGTGGCAATAGGGAACCCATTCGGTTTATCCCATACGGTTACCGCAGGAATAGTCAGCGCCAAGGGCCGCGTTATCGGGTCAGGACCATATGACGATTATATTCAGACAGATGCTTCAATCAATCCTGGAAACAGCGGAGGTCCGCTTTTAAACATTAAAGGTGAAGTAATAGGCATCAACACTATGATCATTGCCGGCGGCCAGGGTATAGGATTTGCCATACCGATAAATCTGGCGAAAGGTGTTATTAAACAGCTCAAAACCAGCGGCGGCGTTACACGCGGATGGCTTGGAGTTACAATTCAGGATCTTAAAGGTGAAATTGCGGAGTACTACAGCCTCAAGGATAAAAAAGGGGTGCTGGTTATTGACGTAGTCCCTGGTGACCCTGCTGCTGAGGCAGGCATAAAGCCTGAAGATATCATCATTAAAATCAACGGGAAAAAAATAGAAGACAGCCGTGAGCTTACCAGCATGATAGCAGATGTAGGCGTTGGAGAGACGGCAAGGGTAAAAGTCCTGCGGGCCGGAAAACAAAAAACATTTAATGTTAAAGTCGGAAAGAGGCCGGATTCTGCAGAACTTGCAGGGATTCCCCAAAAAGAAAAAGGGAGCGAACTGGGAATCAGCGTTAAAAATATTACTCCTCAAATTGCAAGGCATTTTAAAATAAGTGAAGATGAAGGCGTAATTGTTGTTAATGTGGATTCTGAAAGCAAAGGCGCAGAAGCAGGAATCCAACAGGGGGATATTATTGCCGGAATTAACCGCAGGGATATTAAAAATATCAAAGATTATAACATAGTCATAAAAAACGTAAACAAAGGAGAGCTTGTTTCATTTTTGATTAAACGGCGCACAGGTCTTATTGTAATAAATATTACCAAATAAATAAACCTAAGACAGTTATCAGTTAACGAAAAAGGTGTTTTATTGGAAACATTGTTGATGGTCTCGTAAAAAGTCGAATTTTGCCTATAGCGCTGTCATTCCCATGAAGATGGGAATCCAGTAAGGGCACGATGCATCGTGCCCTTACTACTAAAACGTTTTATCCAGCATTAGCGAGTTGACAAGGCATTATTGATATCTTATTATTTTATTTAATGTTTTTATGAAAAATTCGGTATGTTTTGTGAAAATGTCAATTTTAACATAAGGAGCATATGAAATGAATGCTGATTTTTTCGCCAACAGTCTGCCTGTTTTAATAGGAAGTCTGCCTGTGTCCGATCACGAGGAAGCGATACGGCATGTGTTAAAATATACTCCTGAAATTCCTTTGTGGGTTCAGCTCCCATTTTATAAAAAAGAGGGGATGATAGTTCAGTTTATGCCAGGCATGCCCGGCGCTAAATTTGAAGAAGAAAAGAACTTTATTGATACTTCAGATGAAAAATTTGATAATGATGTCTTAAAGTTTTATGAAGAGTATATGGATGTGCTTGAAGGTAATGCAGACCTTTTCGGTTCCAGATTTTCCCTTGCAGAAGATGAAGCCAGGGGTTTTTTTGTTTTTTTGGAGCATATAAAAACTCTTGCCTCCCCTCCAGCAGCGCTTAAGGGGCAGATAACAGGCCCTTTAACCTTTTGTACAAGTTTGAATGACCAGGATGGCAGGGCAATTTTTTATAATGACCAGTTAAGGGATGTGGCAGTTAAGCTTCTATCCTTAAAAGCCAAATGGCAGGCAAGAAAGCTGGCGGAATCAGGGTATCCGGTAATAATTTTTCTTGATGAACCTGCCCTTGCGGGGTTTGGTTCATCTGCCCTTATCAGCATATCAAAGGATGAGATAATAGAATGCTTTAATGAAGTTATTACAGCAATTCATGAAGAAGGAGGGCTTGCAGGGGTTCATGTTTGTGCCAATGCAGACTGGTCTTTGATTTTTGATTCAAAAACAGATATAATTAGTTTTGATGCATACTCATTTTTTGATAAATTCATTCTTTATCCTGACCAGCTTAAAGATTTTTTTGAAGCCGGCCGTTTCCTGGCATGGGGGATTGTTCCCACGCTTCATGCCGAAGATATTGACAGGGAAACCACGGATTCTCTTGTAGCCAACTGGAAAGAAAAGGCTTTAAAACTGGAAAATATGGGCATAGAAAAAGATAGAATTTTTGCTCAGTCGCTGATATCCCCAAGCTGCGGGACAGGCTCACTTGGTATTGACCACGCAATTAAAGTGCTTAAATTGACAAGAGAGGTTTCGGAAAGATTAAGAGAGGAGTTTGCAGTTTAATTTTTTTTATATATATAGATGAGGTTTTAAATGTCTAACACTGATGATGTGTTTTTTGCAGGATCTTCACGCTATGTTCTGGATGATGAACTGGCAAAAATTGTAAATATTTCAATCTCCCTTGAAATGCCGCTTTTGTTAAAGGGAGAACCGGGTACCGGCAAAACAATGCTGGCCTATGCAATTGCAGAGAGTCTTAATATGCCGCTGATTGTTCTTAATGTTAAATCAAGCATGAAACTGATTGAAGCTCTTTACCAGTATGATACGCTTACCCGTTTAAATGACAGCCGTTTTGGTGATTCAAACAAAGATGTCAGTAATATTGAAGATTATATCAAGATGAGTAAAATCGGCCAGGCTTTTGAAGCAGATAGAAAAACAGTTCTTTTGATAGACGAAATTGACAAGGCTGACACTGACTTTCAGGATGACATGCTTGATGTTCTGGATCAGATGGAGTTTGATATAATAGAAATCGACAAAACAATAAGAAGTAAAACCAGACCGGTTTTTATTATTACTTCAAATGCTAAAAAAGATCTTTCAGATCCTTTTCTCGGCAGGTGCAACTTTCACCATATTGCTTTCCCTGACCCGAAGATGATGCGCAAAATTTTAAGAGTGCATTTTCCAACCATTGATACAACCCTTCTGGAAAATTCAATATCCATGTTTTATAAACTCAGAGAGCTTGACTCCATAGAGAAAAAACCTGCTACAAGGGAATTGATAAACTGGATAAGAGCCTTGAAATCAGATCCTGATTTTAAACCAAAGAGGCTTGCAAAGGGGGATGTTCCGTATATGGGTGTTTTATTCAAAAAAAGCCAGGATTATGCCACAGCCATGAATGTTACTAATCGACGAAGATTGATATAGGCTTACTTTATTATGTTCATAGATTTTTTTTTTAAATTAAAGACTGTTGGAATTCCTGTCAGCCCAACCTCTTTTTTGAGACTTCAAAAGGCTCTTGCCGGCGGGCTCGTTAATTCGCTGGAAGATTTTTATATATGTTCCAGAACAGTACTGATTAAAAGCGAACGATATTTTGATACTTTTGATCAGGTTTTTGCCCATCATTTTGAAGGGGCGGATATGCCTGTGGCTGATGATGCAGCCCTTGACGAGATAGCAAGGGCAATGCTTGAAGAGTGGCTCAGTGACCCAAAGGTACTTGCGGATGCCCTTGGCATTGATGAATCTGCGTTAAATAAGCTGACACCTGAAGAGCTTATCGAGTATTTTAAAGAGCGGTTAAAGGAGCAGACTGAACGCCATGACGGGGGAAGTAAATGGATAGGAACCGGAGGAATATCACCTGTGGGCCATTCAGGATATCACCCAGGCGGCATGAGAGTGGGAGGCGCCTCAAGAAACAAGTCGGCTGTAAAGGTTGCCATGGAAAGAAGGTATAAAAATTATTCTTTAAGCGGCCCCCTGACCCATGCGCATATTGGAGAGGCATTAAAAAGGCTGCGTAATCTTATACCCTCAGGGCCCAAAAATGTGGTGGACATTGACGAAACCATACGCCAGACCATGAAAAATGCAGGTGAGATTGAAATTCTTTTTTCCAGAAGTTTAAAGGACAAGTTAAAGCTTATACTTGTAATAGACAACGGCGGATGGTCAATGGATCCGTACATTCCCATTGTGCAAACTATTTTTGATTATGCCAGGGCGCAGTTCAAGGACATTAAAACCTGGTTTTTTCATAATACTGTTTATGAATCCGTATGGGGTGATCCAGGAAGATATAAGAAACCCCAAAAGGTGGAAGAACTTGTTCGTCTTGACCCTGAGACCCGTTTAATAATTGTGGGTGATGCAAGCATGGCTCCATACGAGCTCATGGCTGCAAACGGTTCCATATATGCTCAGGAACACAGCGGAAAACCGAGCATGGCCCGTCTTCAGTTTATGGCCGATACTTTTCCCCATTGCGTATGGCTGAACCCTGTTCCTGCTGAAATGTGGGGCTATACACAGACGATTATAATGATTAATAAAATTTTCCCCATGTTTGAGCTAACCATAGACGGACTGGAAAAGGCTGTTGCTCAACTCATGGCAAAGTAGAACTGCCTCAGCCTTTCACTTTACCTGAAACCGTATGAGCTATTTTATGTAACAGTTTATTTTTATGAGATATTATCCTGTAAGCCTTGATATAAAGAATCGAAAATGTTTAGTGGCCGGTGGCGGCGGCGTTGGTACACGAAAGGTTATTACCCTGCTAAATTGTGGTGCCCAAGTAACAGTTGTAAGCCCTGTTGCTTCTGAAAAGCTGCTTGAACTTTCCGGCAATGGCTCAGTAGTCCTGAAAAAGAGACCTTACCAAAGGGCTGATCTTGACGGAATGTTTCTTGTTATCGGTACAACTGATGATGAAGAATTAAATCGCCAGATTAGCATAGACGCAGAAAAACTTAATATGCTGTGCAATATAGCGGATCGCCCCAAAGTTTGTAATTTTATTCTGCCTTCCATCGTCAACAGGGGAGATTTGACGATCAGCATCTCAACTTCCGGAAAAAGTCCGGCTTTAGCGAAAAGACTGCGCATTGAACTTGAAGAACAATTCGGGGATGAGTATGCTGAGTTGCTACAGTTAATGGGAGCGATTCGAGAAAAACTCTTAAGCCAAAAGCATGAGCCCGAAGCTCATAAACAGCTTTTTGAAGAACTTATCAGCAGAGGCCTTCTTGATATGATAAGCAGCAACCGAAAAGACGAAATCAATTCTTTGCTGTGCAAAGTTCTTGGAGAAGGGTTTGAGTTTGATTCACTTATGAAAATCGGGTTAATGGCAAAATAGAAAACTACTGCACCACCCAGACAGTACAATTCTTGGCATGATTAACGATTTTGCTTGATACGCTGCCAAACAGAAACTGTTCGCTTCTCGAGATTCCATGCCTTCCAAGAACAATGGTGTCATATTTTATCTCATCCCGTTCTATCATAATGCACTCAGCCATTGAAGGGCAGTAGCGCAGTACGGAGCGGACTTTAACATCATCTTCATTAAAACCGGCTTTAATCAGAATTTTGCGGTAGTCTTCAAGCAGCCCATCTGTTTTTTCTTTGTATTCATTCAGCCATTTAGTTTTTTCTGAATCGTTTTGGAAGAAATCTTCTTCGGGCTCACTGATAACATGCATAATGCAAATTAAAAACCCTTCAATACCTCCAAGCATTTGGGCAACATAATCAACTGCCCTTCGCGCATTTTCAGACTCATCCACAGCTATAAGAATATTTTTGTTAATCCTGCTGTTTTTTTCCATTTAGTTATATCCTTTTTTTAATATGATCTTAAGAAAGTTTTTGCCTGGAATCATTGAGGTCATCCAGAAACTGGTCCGTAGTTTCGTAAAACCATTTGGCCCCTTTTGAAAAATGCATAAATATTCTGTTTAACGACTCAGGGATATAGGGATAATTTTTTTTTAAATTTGCCACGCGGTTGTTAAAAACAATATTTAAATCTTCATCATAAAGTTTTCCCAGAACCGGATTATTGTTTTTTTTCAGAGCAGGCAGAAGCATATCCCCCTTACCTGCCAGAAATATCAGGATATTGCCCATGCCAAAAAGATCATATCCGTAAATATTTTCCCTGTGACGGTAATTATAGTCATAATCAATCCAGCGGTAGATTCCGCTATCTCTTTCCACTATTATATGATCACGTCGTATGTCGCCATGTTTTTCCCTGTTTTTATGTAAAAAACTTATGCCTTCAACGCATTTAATAAAATTATCCAAAATTTCAGGGAATTGATTGTGAAAATATGTTTGATGGTCAAGCTTAATATCTTCTATAAAAGCTGCAAGGGTTTTACCATATACAAAATCGAGTACGCGTACTGTATTCCCTTTTATATCTTCTATGGAGTAACCGTGCATGAAGTTTTTATAGTCGGCCACAAGATCCAGAATCCGTGCTTCTTTTTTTGGGCTTCTAAAACATTCAAACTCGATATTTCCGATTTTAGTCACAAACTTTTCGTAAAAAACCAGTTTGATTATTTTTAAAGTACCCTCTTCCAGGTCGATAGCCCGCTTAACCCAATATTTGACTTCATCATCAAGACCAAATCGTCCTTCCTTGGCGTTATGACGAATAAGGTAGAGCTTTTTACCAAGCATAAGCAGATCGTTATACTCAACCTTGAAAAAATCGGTTGTGTCGGTATGTATTTTAAATTTTTTTCGGCCCTGATTCGGCATCCATCTGGAAACCAGCCTGAAAATATTTTCTTGAGACAGGTCAGTAATCATTTAACCCCTTTTGAGTTCTTTGCAAAGGTCTCTTTTATTAACCTGAAAGCTTTTGCTCCATAAAAAACAAAATTTTATGAATTGGAAATTTATAAAAAAAGCATAGCATACTTTTACCATTTTTATAAAGCTGAAAAAAAATTATCAGATTTTTAGATTAAAAAAGTTAAAGTTAAAGCCTGCTGTGCCGATTATGTTAAATAATATAAAATATATTTCATAAGTATAATTTGCTCGTAAAATTGATGTTTCTATTGTTTGAAAGGGTGTGGCTGTAAAAAATGGAGAGAAGCGCTGAATTTAAAATCCTTATCGTTGACGATAACCCTGTTAATCTTAAGCTTATGGAAGTTGCACTTATAAATGAAGGTTACCTGGTTATAAAAGCAGCAGACGGTCCTATGGCAAGGAGAAAAGCTTTTGATGGGCAGCCTGACCTTATACTTCTGGATATATTAATGCCTGGAGAGGATGGCTTTGAAACTATGTCCGGGCTGAAGAAAAATTCAAACACAGCGCATATGCCCGTCATTTTTTTGACAGGAAAAGACAGCATTAAAGACAAGATGAAGGGTTTTAACCTTGGAGCAGTTGACTATATCACCAAGCCTTTTCATATACCTGAAGTGCTTGCAAGGGTGGGGCTTCATTTAAAACTCTCTTTGGCGACAAACAAAATGATAGCCTTCCAGGCTGAAAAACTAAAGCAGGTTAAGGATGCTCAGGCAGCAATGCTTGTTTCCCCTGAGGATTTGCCTGAAGCAGGTTTTAGTGTTTTTTACAAGTCTCTTATGGAAGCCGGCGGCGATCTTTATGACGTTATAAAGATTTCTGAAGATATTTACGGATATTGTGTTGCTGATGTTTCAGGTCATGACCTGTCCACAAGCTTTATAACAGCTGCATTAAAGGCTTTGATGCAGCAAAACTGTACCCCTTTTTTCAAACCTGTTGAAAGCATGTCCATGATAAACAAGGTGCTTGTGGATGTTCTTCCTACCGGGAAATATCTCACTGCCTGTTATGCAAAGTTAAATAGAAGATCTAAGTCTTTAACAGTTATAAGTGCCGGTCACCCCCCTCTGATATTTATCCCAAAAAACGGTGAAGCTGTGCCTGTGGAGCTTGAGGGAGATGTTCTCGGAATATTTAAAAACGTAGCTTTTGAATCCCGGGAGTTCAAGGTTAAGAAGGGAGACAGATTCTTTCTCTATACAGACGGTCTCGTAGAAAGACCGGAAGACAGTTCTGTCTGGACAAATGGGATAAAAGATCTTGTTAAAGCGTGCGGTTATATAAAAAATATGCCTTTGCAGGAAGCTGTGGGAAAATTAAAAGTTTTGATGCTTGGTGAAGATTATATGCCTGAGGACGATATAGTGATTCTCGGAGTAGACGTATAACGTCCTTTTTTTTATTTTTAACAGAGAAACAAAAAATACAGATGATCTTAGATATTGAAAGAAAAAATAAAAAACTGGAAATCTGTTTTCCCTCCATGACAGGCAATATAGACATTGCTGCCATGGAGACTGAAAAATTTCTTATTGAAAACAGTTTTAAAGATATTGCATTTGATGTGATTCTCGTTATGAGGGAGGCTCTTACCAATGCTGTGAAATACGGAAGTGGTGAAAATTCAAGGAAAAAAGTCAAGTATAGTTTAAAAATTGAAGGTAATTTCCTGGTTATGAAAGTTGAAGATGAAGGAGAAGGGTTTGATTGGAAAAAAAAATTAAAACAAGGTCTTCCCATGGTGGATAGTTCAAGTGGCAGGGGGCTTGCAATAATGAAATCATACTTTCGTATAATTAAGTATAATAAAAAAGGTAATGTATTAACTTTGTATAAAAAACTGTTAAATGGGGGGGTAAATGGCAAAAAAAACAACCAAAAAAACATTTAAGCCTGGCAAGAACATAGTAGCTTCCGTTTCTAAAGGATTCAGGAAAAAACTTAAAAAATCCGTGGACGACGGGATAAAGGAGCTTACGATTAATCTTCAAGGTGTTGAAATGGTCGATTCAGTTGGGCTTGGAGTGCTGATTGCAACCCATAATTCCTTAAATAGTGCAGGGGGGCAGTTAAAGGTCACAAATGCTTCTGAAGATATATTTAAACTCTTTAAAACCATGCGCCTTGATCAGCATTTTGAGGTAAGCGCTGCAAAATAGGCATGTGGTAAATTGCGCACATTTTTTTCGGTCAGGGCAGATTAAGAGAAAAGGTGTTTTATTTAAAACAGGGGAAATAAGGGGATGTCATCAAGCGCCACTATTTTGATTGTTGATGATGAAAAGATGAATTTAAAGGTTCTAAGGGCAATGCTCATCTCTGAAGGCTACAATGTGATAGAAGCCACAGGAGGGCAGGAAGCTCTGACTGTGGCGGATGAAAAACAGCCGGATTTAATACTGCTGGACGTGATGATGCCTGGGATGAACGGTTTTGAAGTTTGCAGGACACTAAAGCAGAAAGAAGCAATCTGCAAGAGCAACAGTATAATTCCTGTTGTTATGGTAACGGCCTTAAAAGAAAAAAAGGATCGAATAGAAGCGCAAAATGCAGGCGCAGACGATTTTTTAACAAAACCGGTTAATAGAATAGAGCTTATTATCAGGGTAAAGTCTTTGCTTCGTATTAAAACTTTTCATGATAATCTCCTTGAAAGTTACAAAAAACTGCAAAGAAAAAACAAGGAACTTGAAAAGCTTGAAAGGATTAAGGAAAGCTTGACCCATATGATAATACACGATTTGAATAATCCTGTTTCGGCAATATCCATGACCATTGAACTTTTAATGTTAACAAAAGGGAACTTTGATGAAGAACAGGTTGCCAAACTGGAAAAATGTTTAAACTACTGCTCGGATCTTCAAACTCTTATTAACAGTATTTTGGATATTTACACGATGGAGGAGCAGGAGTTAAAATTAAACAAACGAAATGTTGATGTTAATGATCTGTTCGATGAAGTTATTAAACAGTTTATCCCCATAAGCAAGTCAAGGCAGATAAAATTATTATTTAAAAAATCTGCCCATCATCTTAACGCTTTTCTTGATACTTCACTTATAAAAAGGGTTTTGGCGAACCTGCTCAACAATGCTTTTAAGCACACGTCAAATAATGGAGTAATAGATATTGTCGCAGAAAATTTTGATCAAAAAGGGGAGCTTGGCGTTGTTGTGAAAGACAACGGTTCCGGTATCAGTACTGAATATATAGAGAAAATTTTTAACAGGTTTGAGCAGGCTGAGCTTAAGGAAAGAGGAGTCATGACAGGGCAAAACGGTCTTGGTCTGGCATTTTGCAAAATGGCAGTGGAAATACACGGCGGCAGGATCAGGGCGGAAAGTGAAGGAAAAGGCAAGGGCGCCAAATTTATTTTTACAATTCCTGTATAGGGAATATTGGAAGAAGCAATATCGTATGTTTAAGTTTTTTGAAATACAGTCGATAACAAAATTAAAATTTTTCAATAAATAAATCACAGGATATTTAAATGATGTTGATTAAAAAAAATTACAAGGAGTAAATCATGACCTTTGAAAACGATGAAACTTTGCAGATTTATATTGAAGAGTCCCTTGAGCACCTGGATGATATTGAAAATGATTTTTTGGCCATAGAGGCTACCGGAGCCGACATAGATGAAGAATTAGTGAACAAGGTTTACAGGGCTGCCCATTCCATAAAGGGTGGGGCAGGTTTTATGGGGCTCAATAATATCAAAAACTTAACTCACGAGATGGAGAACATCCTTGGTAAAATCAGGAGCAGGGAGATGATTCCCAATCCTGAAATAATTAATATTTTGCTGTCTGCCTCTGATACGCTTAAGTCTTTGATCAACAACATTAATGAAAGCAATGATATGGATGTGTCCGGGCATATCGAAGCCCTGTCCATGCTTCTTTCAGGATCACTTCCACAAGGGGAAAAGGAGACTGTTAAAAACAGTAAAGATATAATGTTTTCTGACGGGCGTACTGCGTTTACAGTGTCCGAGTATGATATTTCAAATGCTGAAAAAGAGGGTAAAAACATCTATCTTGTGGAATATGACCTGCTTCATGATGTTCATAACAAGGGTAAAAACCCTTTGGATGTATTAAAAGAGATGCAGGATTGTGGAGATATTATTGAAAGCCGGGTGGAAATAGCTGCCGTTGGGACCCTCGAAGATGAAGATGCCCCTGTCAGGATACCTTTTATTATTCTCTTTGCGTCAATTTTAAAACCTGAAGATATTAATGTGCTCTTTGAGATTGATGAAAGATATATTCTGTTTCTCAACGATGAATTAATTCTTGGGCCTATCTCAGACCTTTCTGTTGACGGTTTTGAGCAGGAATCATCCGTTGATGAAGAGCCGGAACAGGAAGTTTATGTAAATGAGGAGCCTGATGAGACCAAGGCAGGTGAGACTGAAGATTTAGAAGAGGAAATGGCTGAAATGGAATCTGAAGTTTTCGTTGAAAAAGTTAAGCCACCGGAAACAAAGAAGTCTTTGGAATCCGATGGAGACACTGCAAAAGCGATGGCAGGAGGGGACACAAGTTTAAGGGTGCATGTGAGCCTCCTTGATTCGTTAATGAACCTCGCAGGCGAACTTGTTTTAAGCAGAAATCAGCTTTTGCAGGCAATGTCTTCCCATGACCAGCGCAGTTCTGAAATTGCAGGGCAGCGTATAGATCTGATAACTTCCGAACTCCAGGAGGCTATAATGGCCACGAGAATGCAGCCCATAGGAAATGTGTTTAATAAATTTCCCAGGGTTGTGCGTGATCTTTCAAGAACTCTGAAAAAAGAAGTAGAGCTGTTTCTTGAAGGAAAAGATGTTGAACTTGACAAGACAATTATTGAGTCAATAAATGATCCACTTACACACCTTGTGCGAAATTCAGTTGATCATGGTATCGAAACCCCGGCTCAGCGAAGAAAAACAGGAAAAGCATCTGAGGGGAAAGTTTTTTTAAAAGCCTACCATGAGGCTGGTCAGGTTAATATTGAAATTACAGACGACGGCAAAGGTTTAAACGGAAACGCTCTTGCAGAAGCTGCTATGGCAAAAGGTCTTATTTCAGAAGAACAGGCAAAGGCAATGTCTGACAAGGAGAAGGTTCATCTTATTTTTATGCCAGGTTTTTCCACTGCCGAAAAAGTAACCGATGTTTCAGGCAGAGGCGTAGGTATGGACGTGGTCAAGACTAACCTGGATAAGCTGGGGGGAATCGTTGACATTGATACCGAGATCGGAAAGGGGACAAAAATACGTATCAAGCTTCCCCTGACCCTGGCAATAATTCCCACACAGATAATATCCTCCGGAGGAGAAAGATATGCTATCCCCCAGGTTAATATGGAAGAACTCCTAAGGATTCCTGCAGACAAGATTAAGGAAAGAGTAGAAAAAGTGGGGGATGCCGATGTTGTGCGGCTCCGGGGAAAACTGCTCCCCCTTATAAGGCTTTCGGATGTCATTGGAATTGAGCGCACATACTTTGATGAAGAAAGCAGCGCTGAGTCTGAAGACCGCAGAAATAATATTGCAGACAGAAGATCCTTTAAAAGCGG
>CAYZXU010000012.1:26898-34395 GCA_964482535.1 uncultured Desulfobacteraceae bacterium
CTGAGTCTGAAGACCGCAGAAATAATATTGCAGACAGAAGATCCTTTAAAAGCGGGCAGAAAGCTCCGGTTAATACAGAAGTAGATCTAAATGTGCGTGATTCAGATGACAGGCGCAAAAGCGCTGCAAGCGCTGTAAATATAGTTGTAGTTTCAACAGGGGCATTGAAGTACGGGCTTGTGGTTGATCAGCTCCACGATTCTGAAGAGATAGTCGTCAAACCTTTAGGCCGGCACCTGAAAAACTGCAAGGGATATGCAGGCGCAACCATTATGGGAGACGGAAGGGTTGCTCTTATACTTGACATTACCGGTCTTTCCAGGATGGCTGATTTAATCTCATTTGAAGGAAATGAAAGGGCAGATGAGATTCAGCGTGAAGCAGTAAAAAAGGATGAGGATGTTCAATCCCTTCTTATATTCAGGAATGCTCCGGAAGAACAGTTTGCCGTGCCTCTTGGTCTGGTATCGCGTATTGAAAAGGTAAAGAGTTATGATGTCGAGATGGTTGGCGGCAAAAGAATAATGCAGTGCAGGGGTGAAACTCTTCCTCTTATGTCCATTGAGGAGGCTGCCGACGTAACCCCCATGGATGACAGGGAAGATCTTCTTGTAATAGTCTTTTCGATTTCAGGAAGAGAGATCGGAGTTCTTGCCGCAAGCCCCATAGACGCATTTGAAGTAAAAACAAAATTTGATGAAACAACATTGAGGCAGACAGGCATAATGGGTTCTGCAATTATTGAAGGGAAAATCACCCAGCTTGTGGATATTTTCGGGCTCATTGAAGCTGTAAAGCCGGACTGGTTTGAAGAGCGTGAACCTGTTACAGAGCCTGACGGCACTGCGCCTACGATTCTTTATGCTGAAGATTCAGCATTTTTCCGCACACAGGTAAAGGGTTTTCTCGAAGATGACGGGTATAATGTTGTTGAAGCAGAAGACGGCGCCCTGGCATGGGATCTTCTATGTGAGAGCGGAGATGGTATAGATCTGATTGTAACGGATATAGAGATGCCGAATATGAACGGCTTTGAGCTTACACAAAAGGTTAAAGGAGATGAACGTTTTTCTGCTCTGCCTGTTATAGCCATGACAACAATGGCAGGAGATGATGATGTGACAAGGGGGAGTGAGGTCGGTATAGATGATTATCAGATAAAGCTGGACAGGGAAAAGCTTCTGGAAAGTATCCATGGTTTTTTGTCTAAATAGCGACTGATTTGTTTTGAATTAAAAAATATTTTACATAAGGAGAAAAGAAATGTTTAAGAACATGAAACTTATGCACAAACTCATAGGGAGTTTTTCTGTTGTGGCTTTTATAGTGCTGATTGTGGGAATTGTGGGATATTCCGGCATTTCAAAAATTTTCAGGTCACTTGAAGAGGTTTCAGACAAGCATCTTAAGGGTATTGAGGCATTGCATATTATCAAGGAAGCCCAGATGGAGATAAACGGAATTGAGAAAATCCTTCTTATCCCGGAACTGACAGACAGGGACAGAGAAGTCCAATACAAAAAATTTGAATCTGCACAGAAAAAAATTAATGTGGGCTGGAACACCTTTGAATCAATAGATATAACGGAGAAACAGAAAAGTCTCTGGAATGAATTTGTTCCTGTCTGGAACGCATGGAAAAAGGACCATAAGGAATATTCGCGTATTTATAACATAGTTGATCCTGGAGGAGTCAGGCTGTGGGAAAAAATTGGTGCCCAGGCGATATCTGTCAACCAGGTTTCTTTTGAAAAATCGGCAGTCTTATTGGGGAGTATGGTTGAAGTGAGTTCAAAGCTTGCAGACGAATTTAAGCAGACTTCCGCAATCAGTGTTTCCCGCACCAAATTTTTTATGCTCACAGCAATGGTATTAGGAATTATTGCTGCTCTTGTTTTTGGAATTTTGCTTAGTCTTTCCATAACCAGGCCCATTGCAAGAGGTGTTGCCTTTGCGGAAAATGTTGCTGAAGGAGACTTGACAAAGACTCTTGATATTGAGCAGAACGATGAGGTCGGTATGCTGGTTAAGGCTTTAAACAAGATAGTTACCAGTATAGGCCCCATGTTTAAGGATATTGTTGAAAATGTAGAAACGCTCACATCATCTTCTTCGGAGTTGACTGAAATATCGACCCAGATGACTGCCGGAAGTGAAAATATGTCAGGCAGGTCAAATACAGTAAGCGCTGCCGCAGAAGAGACAAGCTCCAATATGTCTTCTGTATCCGCAACCATGGAAGAAACTTCAACAAATATCAGCATGGTAGCCACTGCAACCGAACAGATGACAGCCACTGTAGGCGAAATAGCTCAAAATTCTGAAAAAGCGCGTGAAATAACCGACAGGGCGGTTGAAGAAGCAAAGAGCGCTTCTAAAAAAGTAGATGAGCTTGGAAAAGCAGCAATAGAAATAGGCAAGGTAACGGATGCAATCACAGAAATTTCAGAGCAGACAAATCTTCTTGCATTAAACGCCACGATTGAGGCTGCAAGGGCTGGTGAAGCAGGAAAAGGCTTTGCTGTTGTTGCAAATGAAATAAAAGAGCTTGCGAGACAGACTTCATCAGCAACTGAAGAGATTAAGACAAGGGTTAAAGGTATTCAGAATTCAACACAAGGCACAGTTACCCAGATACAGCAGATTACAAAAATCACCAATGAAGTTAATGAGGTAGTAAAAACAATAGCCGCAGCGGTTGAGGAGCAGTCCGTAACCACGAGAGAGATTGCCGGCAATGTTGCCCAGGCTTCACAGGGGCTTGGTGAAGTTGCGGATAACGTTGCCCAGAGTTCTACTGTTTCGGAAGAGATCGCAAGGGATATAGGAGAGGTTAACCAGGCAGCCGGTGAAATGGCGAGTGGCAGCTCCCAGGTTGATCTCAGCGCAAAAGAACTTAGCAGGATTGCCGAACAGCTTCATGGGATGATGGGCAGGTTTAAAGTTTAATAAACGGGAGGTATTAAGACAATGGAACATTTTGAAAAAACAGAAAAAACCGTAGAGCTTGCAACTTTTTATATAGGAGATGCTCTTTGCGGCATGGATATACTGAAGGTCCAGGAGATAAACAAGCTGATGGAGATGACTAAAATTCCCCAGGCACCTGAATATGTCAAGGGCATTTTAAACTTAAGGGGCAAGATAATAACGATAATTGATCTCGGAGTTAAGCTTGGTCTTGCATCATCGGAAATAAGTGACTATAGCCGGAATATCATAGTAAACTCTGAAGGCGAGTACGTGGGTCTGCTGGTGGACAGGATAGGAGATGTGGTATTAACTCATTTTGACAAGGTTGAATCTCCTCCGGCAAATATCAGGGGAGTTCAGGGGAAATTTTTTGAAGGAGTTTATAAAACAGATAATAATCTTATCGGGATACTGAATATGCGTGAAGCGTTAAAGGAAGATCAGCAGACTGAAATTTTAAATGCTTAACTACAGTTGATGGCCTCGCAAAAAGTCGTCATTCCCGCGGAGGCGGGAATCCATGAAGTGTGTAACTATTTGAAAATACTGGATTCCCATTTTCATGGGAATGACAAGCAAAGGCAAAATCCGACTTTTTACGAAACCATCAATAATTAGCAGTTGATAAATGTTTTTCATGACAAGTTGGAGGCAGTTGAAATGATAAAGAGTAAACCTGTAAGAGTGCTTGTTGTTGACGATACAGTAGTTTATCGTAAGATAGTCAGTGATATTCTTGCAGATCTGCCTCAGGCACAGGTGGTTGGAACGGCGCATAACGGAAAAGCTGCCATGGCAAGAATTGCTTCATTAAAACCGGACCTTTTAATGCTGGATATCGAAATGCCGGAAATGAGCGGTCTTGACGTGCTTGAGCAGATAAAGTCAAAGAAGATTGACGTGGGAGCAGTAATGCTCAGCACCTTGACACAGGAAGGCGGCGCAATGACCATGAAGGCTCTGGATCTTGGAGCCTTTGACTTTATACCAAAGCCCCAGTCAGGAAGCATTGAGGAGAATAAAGTAAAAATAAAAAAAATACTTTCCCCCATGCTTGCAGCTTTTGCAAGAAGCAGAGAAATTAAAAAGATACTTAAGGGGAATTCTTCTAAAGGTGGTTTTTCCGGCATAAGTAATGCAACGCATACTTCGAAAGCCTCTTTGGTTAGAAAAAGCACAAAAAAAATAAAATCCGAGATTATTGCAATAGGTATTTCAACCGGAGGACCCAAAGCCCTTGCTGTCATGATGCCCAGGCTTCCTGAGAAATTCGGAGTTCCCATAGTGATAGTTCAGCACATGCCCCCTGTTTTTACAAAATCTCTTGCTAAAAGCTTAAACTCCAAATGTAAAATTGAGGTAAGAGAGGCTGTTAACGGCGAACCTGTTTTAGCAAATACGGCATTAATTGCTCCGGGTGGAAAGCAGATGAAAATAATGGCCGGGGCAGACGGCAAACAGAGGGTAATAAAGATAACAGACGATCCTCCTGAAAACAGTTGCAAGCCGTCTGTGGATTATCTTTTCAGGTCCGTTGCACATCATTATGTGGGAAGAGCCACGGGTGTAATCATGACAGGTATGGGTTCAGACGGCAGTAAAGGCTTAAAACTGATGCACCGCAACGGTGCTGCTGTAATAGCGCAGGATGCCTCAAGCTGCGTGGTTTACGGTATGCCGAAGGAACCGGTTGAATCCGGCATAGTGGATGTAATAGCCCCACTTAATAAAATTGCTGATGAAATATGCAAAACCATCAGATAAATTTTACAAAAAATGATGCAGTGTTTTTTGCTAATGGAAGGATTGTTCATGAAAAAAATTACTCCTGAAGAGATAAAGCTACTTGCCAAATATATACATAATATATCGGGAATTTTTTACGATGAGAAAAAGGCGTATCTGTTTGAGACAAGGCTCGGTCCGCTTCTGGAAAAACATACTTTATCATCTTACAGCGAGTTATACCATAATGCCAGAAAAAATAAAATTATTGAAAAAGATATAATAGACGGCATATCCACAAATGAAACCCTGTTTTTTCGTGATGCATCTCCTTTTGAACTTTTAAAGCACAAGATTATGCCGGAGCTTATTGATGCGCGCAGCACAAAATCTTCCAGCATGATGCCAATGCCTCTGAAAATATGGAGCGCTGCATGCTCAACGGGTCAGGAGGTTTACAGTATCGCTATTGTTCTAAAAGAGCTTCTGTCTGATTTGAAAAAATACAGGATTAAACTGCTTGGCACTGATATTTCCGACTTGGCCGTTGCCCAGGCAAGCTATGGCAAATATAACAAGTTTGAAATAGAACGTGGTCTTGAAAGCAAAAAACTTCAAAAATATTTTTCCCCAAACGGAAACTCCTGGAAGATTAAGGATGAAATAAGGGTTATGGCGACATTTAAAAAACTTAATCTTATGCTGCCCTTTGCAGGCCTGGGAAAATTTGATATTGTTTTTTGCAGAAATGTGGCAATATACTTCAGCCCTCAGGACAGAAAAAAACTTTTTAATAAAATAGCTGATATACTTGAACCGGATGGGTGCCTTATAATAGGATCAACAGAGTCACTTACAGGGGTTTGTAGCAGGGTTGTGCCTAAAAGGCATATGAGGTCTGTGTTCTACCAGCTAAAGTAAAAAAACTTCGAGTTTTGTAAATGCCCCAAAAAGAATAACTGTAAAGTTGAAAAGGGATAAACTCATGGAAAAAATTGAACATGTTAAAAATTTGCTGATAAAAATATATGGAGAAAAAAAAGGCAGCCTGGCTTTTAAAATGATTTTACCCCTGATTGAAAAAAACCAGATTAAAAAAAATCAGCAGGAGGCTTATTTTTCAGAAAAGGATATTTATCTGATAACTTATGGAGATACCTTAAATAAAAAAGGTGAGGCTCCGTTGAATACACTTTTAAATTTTTCAAAAGAGTACTTTAAAGATGTCTTTTCCGATATTCATATTTTACCCTTTTGCCCTTTTTCTTCCGATGACGGTTTTTCTGTTATTGATTTTTGTGCGGTTAACCCTGAGCTTGGAACATGGGAAGATATTAAAGCATTCAGCAGCGATTTTAAGTTGATGTTCGATCTTGTTTTGAATCATATTTCAGCACAAAGTGAATGGTTTAAAAAATATCTCGAAAAAGAAGAAGGATTTGAAGATCTTGCCATAGAGCAGAACCTTGAGACTGATTTGTCACTTGTCACAAGACCAAGATCACTTCCCCTGTTAACGGAATTTACAAAAAAAACAGGGGAAAAAGTCAACGTATGGACAACATTCAGCTCTGATCAGATAGATTTGAATTATAAAAGTATCGATGTGCTGGAAAAGATGTTAAAAGCGCTCTTTTATTATGTTAAACATGGCGCAAAATGTATTCGCCTTGATGCAATAGCCTATCTGTGGAAGGAAATTGGCACAAACTGTGTCCATTTAACCCAGACCCATGATATGGTTAAGCTTTTCAGGGCGTTGTTGGATGTTGTTGCTCCTGATGTTATTCTGATTACTGAAACCAATGTTCCGCATAATGAGAATATAAGTTATTTCGGCAATGGCAGTGATGAGGCTCAGATGGTTTATAATTTTACACTCCCCCCACTTCTTTTATATACTTTAATGAAAGGTGATGCATCAATATTATCCAACTGGGCAAAGGGGTTGAATTGTGACTCGGGCAGTAACACTTTTTTTAACTTTCTATCCTCCCATGACGGCATAGGTGTGCGACCGCTGGAAGGGATATTGTCAAATGATGAGATAGATTATATACTTGAAAGAGTAAAAGAAAATGGCGGCAGAGTCTCATATAAAAAGAATCCGGATGGTTCGGAAAGCCCATATGAACTTAATATCACATATCTTGATGCGCTTTTGAACAAGAAGGAAAAAGATGGCTATGACATCAGACCATTTTTGGCTGCACATTCAATACAGTACGTATTGCCCGGGGTGCCTGCGACATATATACACAGCATTCTGGGGTCAGAAAACTGGCAGGAAGGTGTTTCAATGACCAAAAGGGCAAGAAGCATTAACAGGGAAAAGCTTCAGGTTGACGAAGTATCCAAAGACCTTCAAAAAAAGGACTCTATGCGCAGCAGGATTTTCTCCCCACTTATTGAATTGATTAAAGTCAGAAAAAAACAGATTGCTTTTCATCCAAATTCTGATTTTGAAATTTTAGATATGCGGTCTTCTGTTTTTGCAGTTGCAAGATATGGAAAAGGGCAAAATGTTTATGCTTTAACTAATGTTTCCCCTGAAAAAATTAAAGTTCCATTGAACGGAAGTGATATTCCTGCCAATATGGTTGACCTTTTAACCGGAGCCACTTATTCCACAGAAGATCTTTCTTTGCATCCTTACCAGTATTTATGGTTAAGTGAAAAATGCTAATCTGGATAAAAAGATAACCCATTAAAATAAATATTTACTTTTAGTTGAAAATTTTCGAGAGTTAATGAGCCCCTTCTATGAAAGAATTTTCACAGCCGTTTATTCAGTTTAAT
>CAYZXU010000013.1:0-30097 GCA_964482535.1 uncultured Desulfobacteraceae bacterium
GCAACTTGGCAGTCTTTTTATACACCGGGACGATTGATAAAACGCTATTCGTTGGCAGTCTTTTTATACACCGGGACGATTGATAAAACGCTATTCGTTTTAAATACCTTTTCAGGTTTACAAATCATATCCAGTTCGTTATATAATCCCCATAGATAATCAGCGGGTAAGCAAAAACCCAAGCGGCTCAGTTCAACAACATTTTATCAATCATCCCTTTATGTTAAACAACGGAAATATTGTTTCCGACTTTTTTAGTTTTGCAACTTGGCAGTCTTTTTATACACCGGGACGATTGATAAAACGCTATTCGTTAGACATAATTGAAAGAAAAGGAATTGAAGCGCTTATCTAAAAAAAATGGCAAAACCGTTTTAAGATGCCTTGTAGTTGCATCAACCAGCAGCTTAACGTAACAATTTAGAAGAAGAGAACTATTTAAATGGAAGAAGAAATGAAGCTCTTTGAAAAGCATGAGAAACATTACGGATATTCTTTTTATATTATGAAAGCTGTAAAGTGATATTACGCTAACCAGTCACTACCTTAAGGCAAGAAGCGCGGCGGCGCTGAAGCGGAAACCTGGGAGGGCCGCTGGTGACACCTTACTTAATTATTTGGATAAAGAGACAAAGCTGTTTTTGTGCAAGCCCTGGGGGTTCTCCCAAATTTCAGGCTTGATCGTTACCCTGATTATGATATATATTGTTTTATACGACAGGTATTTTGGGCTATAATTAATGTGTAATATCCAGATCATAGAATGTATACTGTATTAAAATATGACAAATTTATCCGGCAAAAAAGAGATTAAAGATTTAACCTTCAAGCAGCTTGTTTTGTGGCTTGAACAACATAGCATAAAGCCGTTTCGGGCTAATCAGGTTTTTAAATGGATTTACCAAAAGCAGGCTGATTCTTTTGAAATCATGACTGATTTAAGCAAAGAGATCAGAAGTTTGCTTTCAGAAAATTTTTTAATCGGACGTCTTGAAAAAATCAGGGCTGAAAAGTCAAAAGACGGGTCAGTAAAAAACCTTTTTAGATTAACAGACGGAAATCTTATTGAGAGTGTTCTGATTCCTGAAAGAAAACACTATACCTTATGTATTTCAACCCAGGTTGGATGTGCACAGGGCTGCAAATTTTGTCTGACATCAAAATCAGGATTTATCCGCAACCTTACCTGTGGTGAAATCATTGCCCAAATAAGGGACCAGATACAGGAAATAAACAATGGTCCCGACGATTCCATCAAACTGACCAATATTGTGTTTATGGGTATGGGAGAGCCCCTGGCCAACTATACAAACGTGATCAATGCATTAAATATAATTACCAACAGGGATATGGGGCTTTCATTTTCAAACCGCAGGATTACAATCTCAACTGCCGGCATTCTTCCAAAATTTTTAGATCTTGCCAGGGACACAAAGGTTAATCTTGCAGTATCCTTAAATGCGGCTGACAACAAAACCCGCAGTATGTTAATGCCTGTTAATAAAAGATATCCTGTTGAAAATTTAATTAAAGAGTGCCGGAAATTTAATCTGGCTTCAAACCGAAAAATTACATTTGAATATATTCTGATTAAAGGGATAAACGATTCTGCAAATGACGCCAGGCGTCTTATTAAACTGCTTCATCCTGTAAGGGCCAAGGTAAACCTTATACCGTTTAATGAAAATGAATATACCGATTTTTTGCGACCAGATGAATCTGAAATTAAAGCATTTAACAATATCCTTCAAGAAAACGGGCTCACTTCAATTATCCGGTACAGCAAGGGACAGGATATTTCGGCTGCCTGCGGACAGCTTGAGACCTTCACAAAATATACACTTACTCCCGTTTCTAAAACGTCAGGTTTAACTGTTAAACAGATTTAACCATAGCAGGCAGAATTGAACATTTTGCAAAAGTCTCTATGGGTATACATCTTTTTACTTTATTATAATTCGTGTTCAACTCTATCAAGCACGGCATTTTGCACGAATTCCGGCAAAGATGCAAAATAAGCGCTGTAGCCAGAAATCCTCACGGCAAGATAAGGATAATTTGCAGGATGTTTTTGTGCATCCTTCAGCAAATCCCTTGACACAAAATTGTATTGAAGTTGATCCATACCGCCTTCAAGACCTGCAAGGGAATAGTCCACAAGCTTTTCAAGACCTGCTTCACCTTTAACCGCATTATAATCAAACTTCTGGTTGTATATCCATGCCTTAAACTGACTCTGATCTACTTTCAAGGCAGATGCCATTCTGTCCCATGCGCCTGATTTATCAAATTCAGCGTGGGGATTTATTCCCCCGTCGCATAATGCTTCGCCTGTTTTTCTTCCATTGGGCGCAGCCCAGCACATTGGAGCAAGATGATACATATAGGTAATAACAATGGACTGGGGATAGCCGCCAGGCTCATTTCTTAAATCCAGGCATTTTCTTCCTATGTCACTGGCATCTGAAACTGCTTTTGCAAACAGGTTGTCAACAAAATCTTCGTTGTTGCCAAATTTTGGGGCATCTTTGAAATCCTGGCGCATATCATCATAACCATCCCAGTTGACTTTTAATGCAGCGACAAGCTGCTTAATGGTATATTTTTTATGCTCATATACCCAATATTTAACAGCAGCGAGGGAATCTATTGTATCAACCCATCCCGGTGCATTATAAAAACTGAGCCAGGGTATGTCAGCGGTCATGATATCCATTCCCTCTTCAATGCATTTCCTGTAAAGATTACTCAAAAAGGGTCTTCTTATAATTTTATTATAGTATCTGTCGGATATATTTCTAAGATTTAAACCTTCGCGTATAAGCCAATACCACTGCTTAAGCCAGGCCTGATAAAATTCTTCCCAGTTTTTAAATAATGTCGGGTCCCCTGTCTTGATACTTTCCACCCAGTCCCATTCAGGGTCGCCATCTTTTCCGTTAAATAAAGTAAACTCTAATGATTTAAGGGCATTTACGGCTCGGGCGGATCTTCTGTGAGCTCCTCTTGAATTAACAGTCAGACCAGGGGTATTGCATCCGACAACTGCCCAGCTCCTTGCTTCCTCAAGTGTCATACTTCCATAATGATTAAGCAGTTCCGGTATTGCAACATTATCATTCTTTAAAGATGGAGAACCCATGCCGGTTCTCATTATTTCAACAATTCTTCTAAAATTCTGCTTGTCAAACTTATTATGCCACCTGATTTTAATGTCAGGATAATGGAATCTGTAACCATCAACCACATCAAGCATCAGCATTGTTAAATCGTTTGTTGCATCACTGCCGTCAGCATTCTGGCCTCCCATTGTAATTACGGAATAATCCCGCGTTCCCATTCCCACTCTTCTGAATTCTTCAAGAGAAGTCAATAATCCTATTTCATGATATTTTATATAATAGAATGCAATAAGATCAGCGGCAAGCTGCCTGTCTATGGTTTTTTCCCTGACAACGCTTTTTTCATACCATAACCACCATGTCTGGTCAGGCCGGAATGTAATTGTATGGGATGCATGTTCAATAAGATAATGAGCTTCAAAACTCAGCCAGTGAAGCTGCATCATCTCCCAGAAGTCCCTTGGAGGATTTTCCGCAACCCAGTCACAGTTTGAGGCAATTCTTTCAAGTCTCGCTTTTTCTTTTGGGTCAGACTCTTTTTGAGCCATCTCAAAGGCAACTTTTCCATGTCTTTTGATCCAGTCCATTACATATCCGGTTGCCTTGACAGAAGATTTGCAGTCATCAATTCGTTCTTTTAAATCAACAAAATTAGAGCCCGTGGCTTCAGAGCATTCCTCTTCAAGCCTTTCAACAGTTTCCTGCATCATTTCCTGTATTTTTTTTAAACCTTTTTTCATGTACCATTCATGGTCGGGATTTGCGCGAAGGCCTGTTGTGCCTGCCTGCTCCCAGTATCTTTGACCCCCTTCAACATACATTCTGTATTCTGTTTCGGTCATATATGGTTTTGATGCAAACACCAGATTCCACTGGTTGCAAAATTTTTCAACATCATTGAATAATGGACCGCCCACTTCCACTTTCGTTTTTTTCCCATCTATCCAGACAAAAGCTTTTTCATACTCACAAAACTCCTTAAAAGAAAACCACAGATCGGATCTGGGATCAAAAAGCATACCGTGCTCATCATTCCCCCAGTTGCCCACAAACAACTCTCCCTGCCTTATTCCTATATTCTGACTTTCGAGATAACGTTTAAGGACTTCAGCGTGAAGTTCACTTGGGCTGCCCCAGGGGTTTTCCGCATAAACATCAACGATTATTTTTGCTTTTGTGCAATCCATACAGTAATCTTTATCAGTATATCCTTCAACTGTCTGAATCTTGTCAGCCATCAGGTTGTTTCTGAAATACCATACGTCAGGGTTTACTACTTTCCAGCCATTGCTTGTTGGATTACCGCTTGTGTTCAGCTCAATCCCACACTCTTCAGGATCCAGCTGATATTTTGCTTCAGTCATAGTCTCCCCTCTCTTTTATTATTTTTTTCAACCAAATAGCGTTTTAACGAGAACCGCTGATTTTCTCGATTTTAAAACCTGCGGCTCAAACTTTAATCCTCTTTTTGTTTAGCAGCTAAATAACATTTTTTAATTATATGCAATTCAATTTAATACAATATATTAAATTTTATTTTTGTCAATTGTTAAAAAACAGCTATCCCTATCTTTCAGGGAAAATAAAATCGCCTGACCGGGTTGAAGCTGACGGGTTATGTTCCCGATAAAAAAAGGAGAAACGCAGGAATTAGATGAGATATGGTTTTTGCTTTATTGAGCAGGGCAGGCATTTTTCAACCTTTTTTCCAGCAAAAAACGACGTTCTTCAGACCCAAGGTTTTTCCAGCGTCTTCGCAATGCCTTTTGTCGTTTTTGTGGGAGGTTTTGAAACCAGCGTTGCATACGTCTAAGCCTTCTTTGCTTTTCAGGGGGAAGTTTGCAAAATTTCCCAAAAAAAATTCGTGCCTGCTTTCGCTCTTTGGGTGTCATATTTTTCCACACCCTCAACTTTTTTTTAAGCCTTATACGCTGCCCTGGAGTCAGCTCAGACCACCTTGCCACGCCTCTTTGAAGATTTCGCTGTTTTCCAGGCTGCATTTTTTCCCATCGGGCTGAATAAGGTTTAAGAATAGTCTGCTCATGTTGGCTGAGACTTTCCCAGGGAATACCGGTATCTCCGGCATATAGAGCGCTGGAACACAGCATGAAAATAATTATTACAAAGCATTTAACCTGCATCGTCATTTTCCTCTGCCAGCCATGCATAAAAATCCAGGTTGATAAAAAGTTCCGGAGAATCACTGGTGGCAAGAATCTCAACATCTTCAATATTACTTAACTGCTGCTCCCCTTTAAAAAAAAAAGCGAAAAAAAATAGCACCATGACCGTTGCCAAACCTGCCATTGGAAGTTGAAGCTTTTGCAAAAAATTAAAAATACCGCCCTTCCCTCTTTCCAATGCCATGTAACGGGAATGCTTTAAACGAAGCAAAACCTTTTCATCCAGCTTCCCGGCTTCTTTATCCAGGGTTTCCTTTGCTTTCTGAATAAATGTCTCTTCTGTGTTTTTTTTGTTCATGACCGGTGACTCTCCAGCAATTTACGCAGTCCGTGCACTGCGCGTGAATAATGTGTCTTTACGGTTCCTTCTGAACACTTCATGGCAAAAGCTGTTTTCCGCACACTTAACTCCTCCCAGGCTCGAAGCATAAATGCCTGCTGCTGCCTAAAGGGTAAAGTTTTCAAAGCTGACTCCAGAGCCGATCTGGTATCGCTGATGATAAGCCGGTCAGCAGGATTGTTTTCATCAGGATCGGCAAGAGCTTCTATGGGATCACAACCTAAAGACTCTTCTTTTTTTGAAAAAAGCCATAAGCGCCAACGGTTTCTGACTGATTTGCGCCGATGCCAGTCCTTAATTCTGGTTGTTAAAATACGAAAAAATAAAGGTTTTAGTTGTGTCACAGGCTTTGAGCCATATTGCTTTACAAGACCTAACATTGCATCCTGAACAATATCAAGGGCGTCGTCTGTGCTGCCAGTTGCTATTTGTGCCATTTTAAATGCTCTTTTTTCAACTGACGCAAGAAAGGTTTCCATTGCACGTCTGTTATACAAAACATGTTCCTTTTTATCCTGCTCTATTACAACGCCCTGACATCAAAAATCAATACTATCTGTGATTTCTCCGGCGCTCAACCCTTTTGCCAATACACTCTCCACGCCGATCCATGCACCTGTTCATCCTGTCTCCCCTGCGGTCAAGATAATTATTTATCCTGTCACCACGTCTGTCCATCCGGGCGTTTATCCGGTCACCCTTGCGCTCAAGATGGTTTGCCAGCCCGTACTTGCCGTTTTCACGTGCTCTATCCGCTTTGTTGTTAAATTGGTTTTCTATTCTATCGCCCCTGCGATCCAGCATTGAATCGATACGATTTCCTTTTTTATCCATCCTCTTTTCTATGCGATCACCTTTTTGATCAAAACGGTTCTCAATCCTTTCCGCCACATCACCTGCCAATGCAACCCCTGAAAAAACAAAAAATGAGACACAAAAAACAACAGTTGATTTTTTCATAATTTTACCTCCGTATCAAATGATTATTAATAAAGCTTTTATTAGTTAAAACGCACTACACCCTGATCGGTTGACACAAATGAATAATTTTTTGGCATAAGGCCAATAAGTTGACCAATTAATCCGGATTAAAATTTCTGAATTTTGAGAACTTATTAGAAATAAAGCGGAAAAATAATTTTATTTTTTATAACAACAGCAATAGCATTCAGGCACACTTCATGCATCCTATACACAACTATTGCAAACTTACGAGTTAAACCAAAGGCAGTTCATAATTAATAATTCAAAGTCAGGAACAACAAATGGAAATAAGGCTTACAATCAGGTTACGAATTCTTTTTTTTATTTTTTGCTTTTCATTATGCCAGCTTAAATTCGTTTATGCTTTTGGATTGCCAGAGGGCGAGATAACCGTCAACGTCAATTTGAGACAAACGCCCGGTCTTAATGGGGTTATTATAACCGGTCTTAAAAAAAATGAGAGGGTTATAATTGAAGATAAACAGGAGGACTGGTATCAGGTTTTAGTTGAAAGAAAGACATATGGCGTTAAGGGTTGGGTATACAGTAAATATATTAAAGAAGATAAACTGCAAGAAGTCTTGCCTGTTTTTGCCGGGGCAGATGTGCAGGATGATATTAAAGAGAAAAAGCTTCCTGAAAAGGTAAAGATAACTGAGCCTGCTGCTGTTGAAGAAAAAACAGATATTGAACAAAAACCGCCCGAATCGGAAATAACAATTGATGATGAAGTTATGATGATTTTTGAAAAAAAAGAAGCAACTTATACTAAAAATTTGTTTGAAGATAATAGATTAAACATTACACCAGAAAATACAGGTGACAGCCAGGACAAAGCTTTTATTATAAAAATGTTGTCAAAAATATTGTCGCCTCTGCTGGCGTGCATTGCTATTTTATTTTCCCACAAAGCCCTGCGTATGACAAAAAGGCTAAGAGAGGAGCTTAAACGGGTTGACGGTCAGAGATAATCCCACGTTTTGCAAAACACCCCCATTCCTCCCAATTTAGGCACTCATGTTTAATCCGAATTTTTTATTCTGATGTTCTTTATAAAAAATCGGGCTATATAGCTTGATATTATTAAATCAACTGATATAGAATAATAAAATTTTTCTGATGTTTTTAATAAAAATTATTATACCCGGGAAAAATTAAAGATGACATATGAAATAATTTTCAATAAAAATGATATCGATAGAATGCTCACACGCATTACACATGAGATTCTGGAGGAACACAGGGGATCCGAAAATCTGGCGCTTATAGGCATTCAGACAAGGGGCGTACATATTGCGAGACGAATCAAAAAAAAAATAAATCAATTTGAGGGGGTTGAAATCCCTGTTGGTATTTTAGATATAACGCTTTACAGGGATGACTGGACTCGTAAAAGTCAGCATCCTGTGGTTAAAGCAACGGATATCCCTTTTTCAGTTAATGATAAAAACATAATTCTTGTTGATGATGTACTATTTACGGGAAGAACCACAAGAGCCGCCATGGATGCCATGATCGATTTTGGAAGACCTGATCGCATAGAGCTTGCTGTTTTAATAGACCGGGGGCACAGGGAACTTCCCATTATGGCAAACTATGTTGGAAAATTTGTTGACACAAAACATTCAGAAACAGTTAATGTTTTATTACTGGAGCAGGATGAAGTGGAAAAAGTTGAAAAGAATGGGCACAGAAAAACATAGAAAAAATGAAGTAAAGAAAGTAAAAATAGCCGTAATTACAGTCTCCACAACACGGGAGCTTTCCACTGATAAAAGCGGTACATGGATAAAAAAAAGAGCCATTAAGGAAGGACATCTGGTTGTTTTACACAAGGTAATTCCTGACGATATTGAAGCTGTTATCAATACGGCTCTTGATACAATAAACCAATTAAATCCCAATGCAATATTATTTACAGGAGGCACCGGAATAAGTTCCGAAGATGTTACGGTTGAGGCTCTGCAACCCTTATTTGCAAAGGAACTTGTTGCATTTGGTTTCATTTTTGCCCAGCTCAGTTTCCAGGAGATTGATTCAGCCGCAGTCTTGTCTCGTTCTTGTGCAGGAATTATAGGGCATACTGCTGTTTTTTGTATGCCTGGCAGCCTTAAAGCCTGCAAACTCGCCTGCAGGGAGATAATTTTTCCTGAAATAGGTCATATAATAAAGCACATAAATGAATGAAAAAAATAGCTATAGCTCAAATAAATCCCATAATAGGCGACTTTAAATATAATTTCAGAAAGATAAACTCATATATTAACAGGGCTGTCGAACTTTCATGCGACCTTGTTGTCTTTTCTGAAATGACAGTTACCGGTTATCCTCCAAGAGATCTTCTTGAAAGAGAAAATTTTGTAAATGCAAATATCGCATGCTTAAAAAAATTAATCGACTCTGTTAAAGGCATCGGAGTCATATGCGGATTTGTGGATAAAGCTGCAGAGGGCTCAGATCTCTTATATAACTCTGCTGTTCTTTTTGAAGACGGGAATATACTTCACAAGGTTAATAAAAGGCTTCTTCCAACCTATGATGTGTTTGATGAAAAAAGATATTTCAAGGCAGGTGTTGAAAGTCGTGCTTTTTTTTATAAGGGGTATAAGATCGGGCTGACTGTTTGCGAGGATGCATGGAACGATAAAGAAATATTTAAGGAAAAAAGACTTTATAAAACAGATCCGGTTGCCTTGATGATAGAAGATGGGGCAGATCTTATAATAAACATATCGGCTTCTCCTTTTTATAAGGGAAAAAACGAATTCAGATCTAAACTGCTTGGAACTATTGCCAAAAAATATAAGACTCCCATGATCTATACAAATCAGGTGGGAGGAAATGACTCTATTTTATTTGACGGAATAAGTTCAGGTTTTGATAAAAATGGAAATATTATTGTTAGAGCATCTGACTTTAAAGAGGATCTGGTGGTCTTTAACCTTGAATCATTAAAAAAAGATATTCATCCCATTGCTGAATCTGATGACGAATCAATATTAAAAGCTCTTATTATGGGTACACGGGACTATGTATCAAAATGCGGCTTCTCAAAAGCGGTTATAGGTTTAAGCGGAGGAATAGATTCAGCACTGACAGCATATATAGCCGTTAAAGCCCTTGGTCCTGAAAATGTATTAACCGTATTTATGCCTTCAGAATATACATCTGAGGATAATTATGAAGATACAAAGAAATTTGCTGAGAATATGCGGGTTAAGCTTATAAATGTGCCAATAGGAGGAATTTTTAAGGAATTTTTAAAATATTTTTCCAGTTCAAACAAAAATCAAGGCAGGGCTGCAGAGCCGGGTATAACCGAGCAGAATATTCAGGCTCGCATAAGGGGTACAATACTCATGGGATTTTCAAATATGAATGGGTGCCTGCTCCTTTCCACGGGAAACAAATCTGAACTGGGAGTCGGTTATTGTACATTATACGGTGATATGAACGGAGGTCTGGCTGTTATTTCAGATGTTCCAAAGACTCGAGTGTACGGCATATCAAGGTATATCAACAGAAAAAAAGAATATATCCCCTTAAGAATAATAGAAAAAGAACCAACGGCTGAGCTTAAACCCGATCAAAAGGATCAGGACGATCTCCCACCCTATGAAGTACTCGACCCTGTGTTAAAAGGATATATTGAAGATTTCAAGGGTGTTGAAGAGCTGGTCAGATCAGGATTTGAAAGAGAACTGGTTGAGGATGTAGTGTCAAGGGTTGACAGGAATGAATATAAGAGGCATCAGGCGGCTCCCGGTCTTAAGGTAACATCAAAGGCTTTTGGTTATGGAAGAAGATATCCCATAGCTCAAAGATATACAATAAACCCGTCTGTATTTGAATCGTAAAAGAGCAAAATTATCATTATGAAAAAATTTGTCAGCTTAACTATTCTGTTTTTTTCTGTTTTTTTCTTTGCCTGTGCCGGAGGCAGACAGCTCTCCGGACATGAAAAATTTTTTGCCTTTGGGATGAAGGAGATCAACAAAGGAATAAAGACATATAATCAGGGGTGTTATAAACTCTCTTTAAATCATTTTTTCATGGCCCATGAGATTTTCACATCTTCTGACATGTTAAAAGGCGTTGCCATGAGCTTAAATAATATTGGAAGTGTTTACAGAATAACAGGTAAAAGCTCAGATGCAGTTCTGTTTTTTAATGAATCTTTTAATATTTATATGGATATTAAGGATGTTGAGGGCGCAGTCCAGGCTCTTTCAAACAAGGCCGCAGCCTTAATAGATAATGGCATGTTTAAGGATGCCCAGGATACATTAAGAAAAGCCGATAAAATTGCACAGGAAAAAGGGTTTGCCTTGGCAGCGCTTTTAAAAAATAAAGGGATACTCTTATTTAAAAAAAAAGAATATATCAGGTCTGAAAAATTGATGAAAAAAGCGCTTGACCTCACAAAACCTGACGATTTAATTGATATTGCAGCAATTAATTTTGCTCTTGGCAAATTAATGCTTGAAACTGACCGGCATAAAAAAGCCCTGGAATTTTTCAAAAAAGCCCTGGAAGCTGACAAAAAATCTCTCTTTTATAAAGGGATTGCCGATGATCTTTCAGCCACAGCCCTTGCCTGTGAAAAACTTTGCGACCATAAAAAAGCTTTGAATTATTATATAAGGTCTGTAAAGATATACGCTCTTTTGGGAGATAAAAAAAAGGTGGTTGGCCAGATTGTAATTCTTGATAAATTATCTAAAAAAACAGATACTGATATTAAAAGCACAACATATTTCTTAAAGCAGTGGTTAGAAGGGAAGGCTTTAAGAAGTCCTTGCGATTAATGGGATTTTATAAATCAGTAGAATTCCATAATTCATCATTTTCATATAATGTATGCTGTTTTAGGTCTTTAAAAGACAAATTAAGCCGGGGGCAGGCATGGATAGTATATATGGGTATAAGATTTTAAAAAAAATCGGTGTGGGTCTTTATACAGAGGTATTTAAGGTTAAAAAAAATAACGATACCTTAATACTGAAAGTTATAAAGCCTTTATTATCTTCCGAAGACACACTACGTGTTTTACTGAAGCAAAACAATCGACTGCAGCATTTAAACCATCCAGGGATTATTAAACCCTTATCCATAGAGGGAAAAAACGGGGCTATACTTGTCGTTCAGGAACTTTTTGACGGCATAAGTCTTGGCGACTGGCTTGAATTACAAAAAAAAGTTTTTTTGTCTGATTTTTTTCTTATTGCCTGCTCAATTACAAGGATATTAAATGATATTCATGAAGCAGGCTATATACATGGAGGAATAAAACCGAATAACATCCTTATTAATCCCAAAACCCTGGACGTGCGGATTATAGATCTTATACGTATAACAAGAAACAATGAAACAAGCTATTATATTTACAATGATAATTTCAGGCGCCATTCTCTGAGCTATATTTCACCGGAACAGACAATACGCATGAATAAAAAGAATGATTACAGAATAGACCTTTATTCTCTTGGTATAATTTTTTATGAGCTTTTAAGCGGAAAATTGCCTTTTTATCATTCAGACCCTCTTGAGATTATTCATTTCCATCTCGCTCAACTCCCTCAGCCTCTCAATGAAATTAAACCTGAAGTTCCTGAAATTATAGGAGAAATAGTTTCCAAACTAACTCAAAAAGAGCCTGAAAAGCGTTATCAAACAGGGGCAGGCCTTCTTTTTGACCTTCTCTTTTGTCAGTCGCAGTATATGCAAAAGGGGGATATAAGATATTTTGTGCTTGGTCAAAACGATTTTGCAAAAAGTATAAATATGTCTTCAGCAATGGTGGGAAGAAACAGAGAAAAAAATTTACTTCTTAAAGAGCATAAAAAATCATGCTCCGGATATTTCAAGGCAGCTCTTATATCAGGGGCTCCCGGAATAGGGAAAACACGTCTTGTGCAGGAGCTTCAACTACCCATAATTTCAACAAGAAGCTACTTTATTTCCGGCAAGTTTGATCAATACAGGGAGGAGGCTCCCTACGGCACATTTATAGAGGCTTTTAGAAATTTTTGCAGGAAGATTCTTTCCGAAGATGTTGAAAGAATAATGCATTGGAACAAAAAGATAAATGAGGCTTTAAACCCCAATGCAAAACTTATCACAGACCTGATTCCGGAACTTGGGCTGATCATAGGAGTACAAAAAGAGCCTGCATCTCTTCCTCCGAGAGAGGCCAGAAGCCGCTTTAACAGCACAGTGGAAAAATTTATTGCATCTATTGCCAAAAAAGATCATCCCCTCACAGTTTTTATAGACGACCTTCAATGGTGTGACACGGCGAGTTATGAAATTATTGACAACCTTTTTGCCAATGCAAAAGATCATCCATATCTGTTTTTAATAGGGGCATACAGAGATAGTGAGGTGAGCGAGTCCCATCCTTTGTCAAATATTATTAAAAAAAACAGCACATCAATTTTGAGACTCAATCTTGAAAGGCTTAACAAACATAATATTAATAAGATAATCTCTCTATCTTTAGATACTTCCCTGTCAAAAACAACAACACTTGCCGAAATTATAGGCAAAACTTCTGAAGGAAACCCCCTTTATATAAACGAGAGTCTGGCATGGCTCTATAAAGACAAACTGCTTATAATGGAAAAGAATGGGCAATGGGACTGGGATGATAAAAAGATAAAAGAATCTAAAATTCCGGAAACAATATTTGGGCTGTTTGAAGAAAAAATAAAAAAGCTTCCTGAAAAAAGTCTTGAACTGGCTCAAATAGCAGCGCTTCTTGGTTCAAGCTTTAAGACAGACGACCTTGTTTCAGTATCCGGCAAAGATCATTTAATCCTTTATAATGAGATATCGCCTTTGTTTAACTCAGGGATACTTGTAAGAGGACAAAATGATATTAATTTTTTTCATGACCGTGTTCAGGAGGCAGTTTTAAAAACGGTTGATAGAGATAAAAGACCGATCATTCACAAACTCATTGCCGATATTCTGATTAAACAGATTCCTGAAGGAACCGATATCCAGACACTTGATAATCTCTTTGAAATAACCGAACATTTAAATAAGGGGCAAAAAGATTTTTCGGATAAAAAAAGCTTATACAAAGATGTTGAATTTAACTACCATGCAGGAAAAAAGGCCCTTGCCTCCCTTGCTGTTAAATCGGGCAACACCTATTTTAAGCAGGCTCAAAAACTTTTGGCAGAAAATTCATGGAATAATGATTATAATTTTACTTTTTTGCTCTATAAAAACCTTGCAATAAGTGAACTTATGCTGGGGAATCAGGATAAATCCGAGAAACTGTTTGAGATTCTTCTTGAAAAATCAAAAACTGATTCCGACAAGGCCGAGTGTATGGCGGAACAGGCAACCAACCTGTTGTCCATGGGCAGATTTAAACACTCAATTGAGACTGCCAATCAGGGGCTTAAATATTTTGGCAGAAAAATACCGGATGATGAAGCGATTATAGAAAAGAAAATAGAAGAGTATGACAGGTTGATAAAAGGTTTTAATATAACGCCCAAAAATATTTTTAACAAAAAATTTCTTTATGACAGAAAAAAAGTTATAGAACTCTCCCTATACAACCAGCTTATTCCGGATTATTATTTAACCGGAAGAGTGAAGCAGTTTTATCTTGTTGGCCTTCAGTCAACATATCTTTGTGGTTTTACAGAAAAAACCGATCTTTGTATATATCCAATCTCTATATATATGGTTTATCTTTGTAGTATTGAAGATTTTGGGAGAGCATTTATTTTTGAAGATTTAGTAATGCGCCTGTGTTATAAATTCCCCGACACGCTGGGTGAAACCAGAGGCCTGAATGCCTTAGTCTGGACAAGTCTGCACTTGAGAAAAAATCTTGATGATGTTTTTTTATTTTGCATAAAAACAATCGAGAGCGGAAAAAGATCGGGTGATATTTATCATGCCGGGCTTGGGTATTGCGCTGCATTCTGGACAGCAGCCATGCATGGTTTAAACCTGAAAATCATAGAAAATTATGTGGAAGAATGCCTTGATTATTCAAACAAAAATAATCTTTCTTTTTCCACAGAAATGGCAATATCAATGCAGGCAGCATGGGTGGAACCCATGAAAAAATCCGACCTGCCAGACTCAATTGAAATCCATATTAAAAAATGGAAAAAATCAGGGGATCAGGCTCTCCTTGGAAATTATTATATTTTTTCAGGCATTGCAAAATATTATATTGGCATGTACAGGGAGGCGGATTTTGATCTAAAAAAGGGAAAAGAGTATCTCCCAGGCCATACCAGCAATATACCAAACCGCATGTGGCACATCTTCTTTGTATTAAACAGACTTCGCATGCTTGATAAAGAGTCCGGCGAAAACCGGATAAATTCGGTTATTTCAGCGATTCAGCCGGTTATAGACTTAATAGAAAGATGGTCTGAACTCGGACCGGCAATACTCCCCTACCTTGCTCTTATCAAGGCTGAAATCAAAAGGGTTTTGAGAACCTTTAATGACGCGCGTAATCTTTATATGGATGCAATAGATATTGCCGGTGAAAATAAGTATATATTACTTGAAGGGCAGATACATGAATATCTTGGCGAACTTTTTATTGAACATTCAAATAAACAGGGAGGCTATCACATACATGAGGCTGCAGAGCTTTATCAAACCTGCAATGCCCAAAGAAAACTTCAATTTTTAAAAGAAAACCATCGGCAATATTTTACAGATAAAGATAAAATAATTTCTGTCCCAAATAATATGCCAGATAATATGCCAGATAATATAATAGACGATACCTACATCTTTAAAGCAGCTCTTGCCATGGCACAGGAGCTTGATTCAAACGAATTATTAAATATAATGGGCAAGTATATTATAAAAAGGGCAGGAGCAGCAGAGGGTTATTTTTTTATAGAAAAAAACGGAGAGCTTTTTTGCAGTGTTTCAGGAATTAAGGAAGATAAGGTTGTAATCAATATAAAAGAGATTCCTTTTTCGGATATTAAAGGGTTCAGCAAAGCAATAGTCCGTTACGTTTTTCGCACAAAAGAGACGGTTATTACATCAGATGCATTAAAAGAGGGCTTTTTCACTATTGATAAAGATGTGCAGGAGTTAAAAATCCGCTCGGTTCTTTGTGTGCCGATTATAAGGCGGCATAAGATTCTCGGTGTTGTATATCTCCAAAATAATCTGATAAAATCGGTGTTTGGAAAAGAGCATGTGAAATCAATAAGGCGGCTTTTAATTTATGCCTCTGTTGCCCTTGAAAATTCCATTCTATATGAAAAGCTTAAATATACAAACGTCGGGCTTAAAGAACAGGTTGCCAGGCGCACAAGAGAGCTTGAAAAAACAAACCTGGAATTTAAAGATTTCACCTATTCAGTCTTTCACGATTTGCGAGCTCCCCTCAGAGCCATTAATGGATTTTCAAATATTATAAACAGGAGATACAGGTCGGACTTAAATGATGAAGCCGGTCATTACTTTGATAATATAATTCAGGCCAGTGAGCATATGGGGCATCTGATAGATGACCTTATGAGCTTTTTCACGATAGGACGGCAGACAGTTAAAAGAAAGCATGTTAATCTTAACAAAATTTTTACAGAAGCAGTCAACAACGTAAATGATCTTATAACAAAAAAGAATGGAAGTATAATTATTCAGGACAATCTGCCTGTTTTATGGTCTGATTATTTTTTGCTTAGCCAGATTTTTGTCAACCTCCTTGAAAATGCGCTTATATATCAGAAACCGGGCATAATCCCTGAAATCAAGATAACAGGCATGGTTGATCAGAATAAAACAAGAATTTTTGTTGCAGACAACGGTATTGGAATAGCTCCTGAATTTCATGCCAAAATTTTTAATATTTTTCAGAGGCTGCACAACCCGGATGAATATCCGGGCACAGGAATAGGTCTTTCAATTGTAAAAAAAATTGTTGAGCTCCTTGAAGGGAGAATAAACGTTAAATCGGCTCCTGGCGAGGGGAGCACTTTTATTCTGGAGTTTCCCACAGTTGCCAATCAAATTTCAGCCCGAACACCCATAAAAAGGCAAATATGAAAAACATAATAAATATTTTATATGTTGATGATTATTTTTTTGACAGGGAGCTTGTAAAAGATGTTCTCGAAAGAGAGTCTGACAGCTTCAAAGTCACTGAAGCCGCCTCTCGCGATGAATTTGAAAAACTTCTCGCAGAAAAAAATTTTGATCTTGTTTTAAGCGATTTTAATATACTTGGATTTGAAGGTCTTCAGGTAATTGAAGCTGTAAAGCAAAAAGACCCTTTTTTGCCTGTGGTGATTGTTACAGGCACAGGTTCCGAAGATATAGCTGTAAAGGCCATGAAACTAGGCGCTGCTGATTATGTGATAAAAAGCCCCGAGCATATTTTGCGGCTGCCTAAAACAATTATGGCGGCTATTGATAAGCATCGTTTAGAAAATAAATATAAAATTACAGCAAAGGCTTTGGAAAATCGTTCTGCAGAGCTTGCAAAAAGGATTAAGGAAATTGACTGCCTTTACGGGGTTACAATGCTTGTTATGGAGAGGAACTTGTCTTTTGAAGATCTTGCCCAGAAGATTGTCAATATAATCCCCTCTGCATGGCAGTATCCTGAAATTACATGCGCAAAAATAGTAATAAACGGCAGGGATTTTAAAACCGAAAATTATTTCAAGACAAAGTGGAATCAGGCAACATATATTTTTGTTGACGGAGTATCCGTCGGCCATATTGAAATATGTTATATTAAGCAGATGCCGGACAACTATGAAGGACCTTTTTTAAAAGAGGAACGAATTCTTCTGGAAACCATTGCAAAGCAGATAGGCAAAATTATTGAAAAATATAATATGGAACAGGATCACAAGCGTCTTTCAACAGCCATTGAGCAGGCTGCTGAAAGCGTAGTGATAACCGATTCCCAGGGGATTATTCAGTATGTAAATAAAGCCTTTGAAAAGATTACCGGTTATTTACGAAAAGAGGCAGTGGGCCAAAACCCTAAAATATTACAGAGTGAGGTTCATGATGCTGCATTTTATAAAAAGCTTTGGGCACAGATTGCAGGCGGGAATATATGGCACGGTCATTTCACAAATAAAAAAAAGGACGGTTCCTTTTACGAAGAAGAGGCTACTATTACACCTGTAAAGGATCAAAAGGGCGCTATCAGTAATTATGTGGGTGTTAAAAGAGATGTGACTCGGGAGATGGAACTTGAAAAGCGTCTTGTTCATGCCGAAAAAATGGAAGCCATTGGTACTCTGGCAGGAGGGATAGCCCATGATTTTAACAATATACTGCTTCCTATTACAGGGTATACAGAGATGACAATGGCCGAAGTTTCAAAAGAGAGCAAAGTATACAGTAATATGGAAAAAATACTTTATGCTGCAGAGCGTGCCAAAGAACTTGTTAATCAGATCCTGTTTTTCAGCAGACAAAAAGAGATGAAGCCGAAGCCCGTTGATATCCGGCCTATTATCAAAGACACCCTTAAACTTTTGCGATCATCTCTGCCTGCGACTATTAAAATACGTCAGAATATAGACGAGGATTGCGGGATGATTGTGGCGGATCCTACGCAGATCCATCAGGTGGTGATGAACCTTTGCACAAATGCTTATCATGCAATGTTAAGCAAGGGGGGCAATCTTGATATCGACCTGAAAAAAATAATAATCGGAACTGAAGATTTATACAGATATCCGAAAGTCGTGTCTGAGTTAACACCTGGAACATACATAAAACTCAGTATAAGCGATACAGGAGAAGGGATGGATGAAAAGGTTAAGGCTAAAATCTTTGAGCCGTATTTCACCACCAAACAGAAGGGTAAAGGCACGGGGCTTGGGCTTGCCACTGCCCACGGGATCATAAAAAGTCATGGCGGTCATGTTCTGGTTTCCAGTGAACCTGGAAAGGGATCCACTTTTAATGTGTATTTTCTACAAATTGATGGGGATTTTAAAATTCATAAAACCATACCGGAAGAAAAGCTTTTAACAGGAAATGAAAAGATACTTCTGGTGGATGATGAAAAATATGTTGCTGATGTGGAAAAAAAGATGCTTGAATACTTTGGTTATCAGGTTGCAGAATTTTACGACAGCAAAAAAGCTTTAAAAATATTTGCGGAAAAGCCGGATGACTTTAATATTATTATAACAGATCAGACAATGCCTGATATTACCGGAGTTGAGCTGGCTGAAAATATTCTGAAGATAAAGCCGGATATTCCCATAATTCTTCTAACAGGTTTCAGCGATCAGGTTTCTGAAGATAAAGCCAGAAAGGCCGGCGTAAAGGAGTATATAATGAAACCTGTGGTTATGAAAAAATTGGCTGAAACTGTCCGCATGCTGTTAGATGATTAAAACAATAAGGATACTTTAAATGACAAAAGAGATTGATGCCAGGGGGCTTTCCTGCCCTTCCCCGGTATTACTTGCAAGAGATGCTGTTGAGAATGAAGGGCTTGACAGTGTATTGATTATAGTTGACAACGATGCTGCAAAGCATAACGTGCGCCGCTTTCTTGAGTCCCAGGATTTTAATGTCTCTGTGAATCAAACAAGGGGTAATTTTTATATAACAGGAAATTTATCCCAAACTGACAGGCCAAAAGTTTTACAAAAAGAAAATGCACAGAAAAACAGCGAAAAAATAATGGTTATGGTTACAAATGACTGCATGGGCCATGGGGATGATGAACTTGGTTCTAAACTCATGGTCAATTTTTTAACAACACTTAATGAGATGGGAAGAGAGCTATGGCGGCTTGTTTTTGTTAATAATGGCGTTAAGCTGACAGTTGACAATTCCGAAGTTCTTCCGATTTTAAAAAAGCTGGAAAAAAAGGGAGTCTATATTCTTGTTTGCGGCACCTGCCTTACACATTTCAACCTGTTGGAAAACAGGCAGGTCGGCGAAATAACAAACATGCTGGATATAGTAACAGCCATGCAGCTTGCAGATAAATTAATCAGTATATAATTCCAGGTAGTTAAGATATAAATATTTCAACGCAGGTATCAGTTTGTTGCCAGGAGAATCGGAAACCGTATAATAAACGTCGATCCTTCTCCTGGTTTACTGATCGCCTCAACATGACCGTTGTGGGCTTTCACAATGCCTTTAACCAGGCTCAGCCCGAGTCCGAGCCCTTTGCTGCTTTGATCACCACGATACAGGCGATCCCAGATCATGGGAAGTTCTTCGGGAGAAATACCGGTGCCGTTATCCTTTACCCTGATGATAACATCTTCATTGCGCTGAAGGGCGTCAACGTAAATGTGTCCTCCTGGAGCGGTAAACTTCACGGCATTGTCCAAAATATTTGATATTACCTGCCCCATTCGATTGGAATCTATGGAAACATACAGGCTTTCAGGAAGTTTTATCTCCATGCTGATTTTTTTCTCTTCAGCCACAAATTCATACATATCTGTAATTTTTTCGATGAGGTCACAAATATCCACCCGCCTACGATGAATATTCATCGTACCAGTCTCGGCCTCTGAAATATCCATGAGCGTATCCAGCATTTTCAGGATATAATCGGATTCTTCAACCCCTTTTATAAGCGATTCCTTTAATATATCGATATCCGCCTCACCCTGCAGCGCCGTATCGGCAATATTGCGAAATCGTGTCATGGGTGTACGTAAATCGTGAGCCACATTATCAAGAGAGTTCTTAATTCCTTTAATGAGACGATGAATATTGTCTATCATTTTATTAAACAGCCCTGCCAGTTCATCCATCTCATCGCCTGAAAATGAGCGGGGCACCATCTCCGTCATCTTTTTAATATCTAAGGACTGTACGGTTTCTATAATGTTTCGGATGGGTCGACGTGTCTGGTGCGAAAGGAACATACCTCCTGCAAGTCCTAAAATAAACAAAGGAATCATAACGACCAGAAAATTTTTCCTGAACTGCTCCAGTGCATTATGCGCGCCTTCGCAACTCATGCCGACCTGAATCCAGAAACCGGATGAAAGATGAGCTGATTGGACGGCAAGAATGTATTCATTGTTTACAGCAGACAGATGTATCCATTCTCTGTCCGTATCAGGCGCAATTTTTCCCAGCATTGTCAGGTCAAAATCCTGCCATTTTTCCGGCGAAGATATATAGAAGGTCTTGTTTGTTTTGTCTGCTACACGAACAAAAAGTGGATTTGATCTTCGGGAATTGTTGTTTTCAATAACAAAATTTTCAAGTACCCCTATACCGCCGATTTCATACAGCGTAGAGATTTCACTTAGTTCAAGAAGGATCTCCTCATAATTTTGCTTAATCAATGTTGAATAAAGAAAAAAATATGCAATTAAAAAAAGACTCAGCGAACTAAATGTAAAAATAAACGAGTACCAGCCGGCAATCCTGAAGCCTATGGTTCGGGTCATATTAAGAAGGCGCTTTAAGTACATATCCAACCCCCCGGATTGTCTGAACCATTTTTTCAGAAAAATCCTTGTCCACTTTACTCCTCAATCTGCAGATAAGGACATCCACAACATTTGTCTGGGGATCAAAATGAAAATCCCAGATATGTTCCAGTATCATGGTCTTGGAAACAGGTCGATTGGCATTTCGCATCAGGTATTCCAGCAACGCAAATTCACGGGGCTGCAGCTCAATTTTTTTCCCTGCTCTTTCGACATCTCTTTTTAAAAGATCCAGGAACATGTCCCCCACAGTCAGACTCGAAGGTTCAACAGCCCCACTGGCCCTGCGTATCAGTGCCTGCACACGCACCAGCAGTTCGGAAAAAGCAAAGGGTTTAACGAGATAGTCATCCCCTCCTTTCTGTATTCCCCTAACCCGGTCATCCACCGTTCCTTTGGCGCTCAGGATAAGCACCGGAATATTAATATGCCGCTGCCGGAGTGTTTCGATAATACTCAGCCCGTCCAGTTTAGGAAGCATGATGTCAATGATTGCAGCATCATAAGCTTCCGTGAGAACCATATGGAGACCATCCTCGCCGTCTTTCGAATGATCCACGGCAAACCCCGCCTGTTCCAGCCCCTTTATTATAAAAGAGGCAATTTCCTGATCATCTTCCACAATAAGTAGTCGCATATATTCTTCCTGATCTTAAAATGAGTTTTATTATAATGATTAATCCATGAAACAATAAAATGTCAAACAGCAAAACAAACATTACAAAATTTTAATGTCCATGAAACATTACTGCAATATTGGTCATGTATAATGCCTTCCAGATTAAAACGTAAATATAATTTTATTTAAAAGGCAATTAATATGAAACATCGAATTTTATCTTTCTTTGATATGCGATTCCTATCGCTCCCTTCCGGCTGTGCTGCAAAGCATTTCAAACTGCCATTACAGGAGGCGATACGCATGAAACTGTTTTCCCATGGAGTCCCATTCTATATAATTGTGTTCTTTGTCATGTTCAATGCCTTTATAGTGAATGCAAAAACACTTGATTTTGAACAGATCAACCTAAAAGCGTTAAATAATAATCCCGGTCTGTCCGCCGGAAACAGTGCAATAAAAGCGGCTGAAGCAAAAATTCAGCAGGCCGGCACAATCCCGAATCCGGAACTGGAAATCAGTTCCGAGAACTTTGGTGACAATGAAATTGAAGTGGTACTGACCCAGTCGCTTGAAATCGGGGGCAAACGCAAAACCCGCATTCAACTGGCCAGGAAAGCCCTTCGCGCGGCAGAGCTTGAAAACGATGCTGCCCGTCTCGGGCTGGAAGCGGAAATTATTCGGCGGTGTGTACCCATACTGGGTTTACAGAAAAAAATAGCTGTCCTTGCTTCCCTGGCATCGGTCATGGAGGAAAGCCTTACAGGCATAAAACATCGTATCTCGGAAGGCGCGGCCATGGAAGCGGATGCACTCAGGGCGGAAATGGAACTGGATGAACTTTTCATGGAAAAGGCCGACTTAAACAGACAACTGAACCGGCGAAAAAAAGAATTGACCGCCTTATGGGGAAATACCGATGATGTGGATATACAAATTGCATGTACACTGAATACTTCAGTGTCGCTGCCGCCGCAGCCGGAGATACAAAAAAAAATTTACGAACACCCTAAAATGAAACTTCTGAAGCTTGCCCGGGAAACTGCTGCCGCCGAAATTCAACAGCTGAAAGCAGAGGCTTTTCCGGAACTGACCATAAGCGGTGGTTATCTTCGCAATAATGAAGATCATGAGAATGCGGTGATCGCAGGTTTGTCGATTTCTCTTCCGTTTTTTAACCGGAACAAAGGGGCTATTTTGTCAAAAAGTCATGAGGTGACGGCAGCCGGAAGGGAATTGAAGGTGTTTTTTGTAGAACGTACAACAAAAGCAGGCACGATCCTTTCCGAGATTGAAAATACCCTTGAAGCGTTTTCCGTTTTAACTGAAAAGCTGCAGCCAAAGGCAAAAAGTGTTTATGCGCTTCTTGAGCGTTACTACAAGCATGGAAATATCAGTATCCTTGAGGTTCTTGAAAGCAGACGACATCTGCTTGAGATCAATCTGCGCAGTATTGATCTGATCACTGAAAAAGCGCTTCTTGTCGCCGATCTCATGGAACTGACGGGAATCCGGATTCAGGTCATTAAATAAATAAAGGAGATGGGGATGAAACAAAGCGGAATCTTTTTAATTATGATTTTCTATGTGCTTTTTCTGACGGCTGCCGGCCTTGCAATGGAGGAGATGGATCACGACCATGATCATGGTGACAAAGCCGGACAACTACATGAAAAAGATGACCTTCACGATGATCACGATGATACGAATGCGGAACATGAAGAAAAAAACGACCATGATGGACATGGTCATGAAGAAGAGTCAGGGGTTGTCTTGACGGATCGAGCCGTGGAATTCGCAGGATTAACCATTGATACGGTGGATAAAAAATTCATCAGCAGATCCATTGAACTGCCCGGTGAAATTGGATTTAATGAAGACCGGCTGGCACATATTACACCTCGTTATCCGGGTATTGTACAAAAAGTGGTCAGGCAGCTGGGAGAAACAGTCCAAAAAGGAGAGTTGCTGGCTGTTGTGGAAAGCAATGAAAGCCTTGCCGCCTATAGCATATTATCCCCTATTTCCGGAAAGATTGTGGAAAAACATATAACGCAGGGTGAATTTGTGGGTGAAGACGCCACCCTGTTTGTTGTAGCCGATCTTACCACTGTCTGGGTAAACTGCAATGTTTATACCAGGGATGCTGATTTTATTCAAAGCGGGCAGGAAATTCAGATAAGTGCCGTGGGAACGGACAGACAGGTAAAGACAACTCTGTCCTATGTAGCCTCTGTTTACAACAAAACCACCCGCAGCATGATTGCCCGTGCCATGATTCCTAACACCGGTGAAAAATGGAGACCCGGTACATTTATCACCGGGAAGATATCCGTAGCCATGGACAAACCTGTTCTTGTGGTATCTAAGAGCGCCTTGCAGATTCTGGATGGTGAAACTATTGTTTTTGTCCCCAGTGAACATAAAAACGAGTTTGAACCGGTTGCTGTACGAAAAGGGGTGGCAAACAACAGCCATGTGGAGATCATTTCCGGATTGGCGGAAGGTGATGCCTATGTGGTAACAGGCGCCTTTGAACTGAAGGCAAAAATTGTCACAAGTACCCTGGGGGGTCACGCAGGACACGGGCATTAATAAGGAGACAAAGATGATTGAAAAGATTATTGCCATGGCATTAAAGAAACGGCTGATTATTATTATGTTTCTAATTTCCATTATAATCGCCGGCGTTTATCAATACAGCCGGCTGCCCACAGATGCCTTTCCCGATATATCACCAGTGATGGTCCCGATTTTTGCAGAAGCCCACGGCATGGCTCCGGAAGAAATTGAACGGCTAATCACATTTCCCATTGAGTCAGCCATGAACGGGCTTCCGGATGTAAAACTGGTCAAATCCACATCTGCTTTCGGCATGGCGGTAATATATGTCTATTTCAAGGATAATGTTGATATTTATTTTGCCAGGCAGATTGTCTCGGAACGGATGACCGGCGCCATGGCTGATCTACCGGAAATGCATGATCCACCGATCCTTGGACCGATTTCAACGGGACTGGGTGAGATATTTATGTACTATCTTACTGCAGATGAGACGGTTGATACAAAGGGCAAGAACAAAAACACCTATCTCAGGGAACTCAATGACTGGTTGGTAAAATTCCAGCTGCAGACAGTACCGGGGGTGACCGAAATCCTGTCCATGGGTGGTCACATTCTCCAGTACCAAATAAAAGTAAATCCACATTTACTGAACAAATACAACCTGGGTATTGAGGATCTGGAAACGGCAATTACCGACAATAATGCCAATGCCGGAGGTCAGTTTCTTGTCCTGGGTGCTGAAGAGTATCTGGTCCGGGGAGTAGGTCTGGTTGAACACCTCGAAGACCTTCGTAATATTCAACTGAAAGTCACCAGTGGCACCCCTGTTCGCATCAGGGATGTGGCTGTCGTTGAATTTGGGAATGAAATCAGAAGGGGAGTCGTATCCAGAAACGGAAAAGAGGAAGTAGTTGCCGGAATCGTTATGAAACTTTTCGGCGAAAACACGTCTGAAGTGATTACCCGACTCAAGGCGAAAATCAGGGAAGTTCAGGCAGCACTTCCAAAAGGCGTTTTTTTTGTGCCGTATTATGATCAAAGCCACCTTGTGGCAAATGCCGTGGGCACTGTAAAAAAAGCCCTGCTCCAGGGGTCAGGGCTTATCCTTTTAACCCTCTTGCTATTTCTCGGCAATGTACGGGCTGCATTGATTGTTGCCTTTTCGCTGCCGCTCTGTGCACTTATTGCAGTCCTCTTCATGGGGGTGACCGGTCTGTCCGCCAATCTTATGTCTCTGGGGGGGATTGCCATAGCCATAGGCATGCTTGGCGATGCATCGATTGTCATGGTGGAAAATATTCTTCGTCACCTGTCAGATGAAAAGAATAAAGGACGCAACCCCTTAAAACTCATTGTGACTGCGGGAAAAGAGGTGGGGAATCCAATCCTGTTTTCCGTTGCCATCATCATTATCGTATTTCTTCCCCTTTTCACACTGGAAGGTGTTGAGGGAAAGATGTTTTCACCCATGGCATTTACCATTTCTTTTGCCATGCTGGGTTCGGTTGTGGCAGCGCTTCTGTTTGCTCCTGTACTGGCGTCGCTTTTATTGCGGGTAAGCCCCGGTAAAGAGTCTGTTATTATTTCTTTGCTCAAACAGATCTATCGTCTATTGCTTACGGCTGCACTGAAAGTCAAAGCCGCCATTATTATCCTGATATTATTTGCTCTTGCAATATCCGTGACTCTCTTTTTCAGGCTGGGAACAGAATTTATTCCGGTCCTTGAGGAAGGAGTAATCCAGATGAACGTTACCATGGCGCCGTCCATATCCCTTGAAAAAGCTGCTGATACCATTATGAAACTTGAACGCAGCATCCTGGAATACCATGAAATTGAATCAACTATTGCCAAAATCGGCCGCCCGGAGGCAGGCAGCCACCCCCATCCGGTAAATTTCGCCTCCATTCAGATGACATTAAAACCAAAGGAGCAGTGGGAAAGCTACAAGGACAAATCTGCGCTGATCGCCTCCCTGAATGAAGAGCTGTCACAGTATCCTGGAATTCAGCTTAACTTTACCCAACCCATACAGAACCTCTTTGACGAACTTCTTTCCGGCGTTCGAACCCAGCTTGCCATAAAACTGTTTGGCGATGATCTTGATGTCTTAAGGGGAAAGGCAGAGGAAATTCGGGAGACGATTGAAGGCATCCCAGGCCTGGTGGACCTGTCCACGGAACAAAGCTTTGGTCAGCCCCAGGTGCAGATTATCGCAGATCGAAATGCCTGCGCACGGTACGGGGTGAATGTATCGGAAATACTGGAGCTTGTGGAACTCGCCGTGGGCGGTGAGGTTGTGGATCAAATATTTTTAAATACCAGACGATTCGGCATCCATTTGCGGTATGATAAAAGATATCGTAATAATCCTGAAATAATAGAGAGTCTGATGGTTCATACATCGGACAACGGTCGAATCCCCCTGTCCCAGGTAGCCACGGTTAAAACGCTATTGGGCCCCATCCAGATTAACCGTGAAAAAAATCAGCGCCGATGGGTGATTTCAGCAAATGTTCGCGGTCGTGATATGGGCAGCGTAGTCGCCGATATCCGGAAAAACATCAGGGAAACGATTAAATTACCGCCCGGCTACTATCTTGAATACGGCGGTCAGTTTGAAAATCAGCAGCGGGCAATGAAACGTCTGAGCATCATTGTTCCCACAGCGCTTTTCCTGATTTTTATAATGCTCTATCTCAGTCTCGGGTATTTCCAGTATGCACTGCTCATTTATACCAGTGTGCCCCTTGCCCTTATCGGCGGAGTTTTGGCACTGTTTTTCACCGGAGAATACCTGTCTGTTCCTGCATCAATCGGTTTTATTGCCCTTTTTGGTATTGCCGTGCAAAACGGTCTTGTGCTGGTTTCCTATATCAACCAGCTCAGGGAAACCGGCATGGCAACGATGGATGCGGTAATGGAGGGAGCACTGCTTCGTCTCAGACCTGTTTTAATGACGGCATTGACAACTATTTTGGGACTTGTCCCGCTTCTTCTGTCAAGCGGGCCGGGCTCTGAAGTTCAGCGTCCCCTTGCAACGGTAGTTGTGGGTGGTCTTGTTTCCTCAACCCTGTTAACCCTGCTGGTTATTCCTGTTATCTACCCATGGTTTGCCGTTCAACAGGATTATGAAATCAACGGGGTTAAAGACAAATTAAAGATAAAGGAGGTGTAAAAAAGGTGCAGATGCTGCCTGACAGATTTGCCAAATATATTTTGTTAAAGGAGATATCATTATTACTAAACCATGGCTCAATGCAACCATCTAAATTGAAAGGAGTTATTATGAAAAATCAAACCATTATAATCACATTCGTTATTTTTTTTACAGGAATTGTTTTATCCGGGTGTTCATTTTCCAAGATGAATCTTGCGGGCAATGATGCAGCCTATACTATTGAACGTCTCAACACAAGCGATCGGATTTCCATTCGTTGTGCAAAGGTTTATCAGGATGACGGATACACCGTCATCAGTGGAAAGGTAAAACTGAACAAAAACCTGCTCCAGTCCAAACAGGGGCATGTGGATATTGCTGTAATTTCACCTGACGGCACGGTGAAGGATACGGCAAGTGTCTTTTATAATCCGCGTAAACGTACCAGACGCATGCAACTGAAAGCAAACAAAGGTTCCTCTTTTATTGCACGGTTCTCTGGAACACTGCCACATGGATCAACTATACGTCTGGTCCCTCATAATTCAATAGAAAAAACAGCATATGAAATTGACAAAGGGTTTAACTGCAGAAATAATTTGGCTTTAAAAAGCAGTTGATTTTATATAATTAATCTGATATTTTTGTATTAAATAATACAACGGCTACGTCTTATATTAAAAAAACAGCAGTCAGCAGCACTGATTTTTCCAGTGGCGGCTGACTGCTTAATTTTATTAACAGGTAATATTCCATGTATATTGTCAAAAAAGATTTCTTTGTTCTGTTTAGAATTATAATAAGCTGCATAACAGCTATCTTGACGGTTTTTTTTATTTCCTCCCTTTTAGGTGAAGATCTTCTAAAAAATAACGATGTCATTGACAAATTAAAAAATCTTTCTAATCAAATAACAACCCAGCTTAATGGTGAAATTGATAGAAGAATTGCTCAGTTGGGTGAAATTCCTGAAATGGATCCTTATAAAAAGTTTTATTGTGTAGAGCTGGCAAAGGAGATACATGACATCTCTTTTATGTCTGAAAAACAGAAAATACTGTTTGACACTTATAACGTCCGTGATTTTGAAAACAGGTTAAAATTTTTATTAATGTACACAAAAGCCTCTGATGTTAACAGCCTGCTTGAAGAGATAGAAACAGTTAAAAGAGAATTAAAAAATACTGTTAATATAATTGAGAAGAAAAAAAACAGAATGTTAAGGCAAAGGATAGCATATATTGTCTTTTTTGTTGTTTTATGGATATTTTTCTTTCTTTATTATAGCCGTGGCATCATCTTTAAAAAAACATCTTAAATATACCCTGATAAAAAAATTAGCCTTACGCTTTAAAATCGACAAACATGGAGCTTTTGCAAAGGGCTCAAGGTAAATAAATATATGTATCTTAACTATTATAATTTAAAGCTGAAGCCTTTTCAAATAACAACAGATCCAAGATTTCTCTGGCTCGGAGAAAAGCATAAAGAGGCGCTTTCCACCTTGGAATACGGTATTTCAGGCAACAAGGGTTTTGTTCTCCTGACAGGTGAAGTTGGAACAGGGAAAACCGTTCTGACAAACAGCCTTGTAGATATGCTTGACATGAAAACCGTAGCTGCTGCCATTACCGACCCGGGTCTGGAAAAACTCGATTTTTTTAATCTTCTTTCAAGCAGTTTTAACTTTAACAAAAAGTTTGAAAGTAAGGGCGAATTTTTAATACATCTCAGGGATTTTCTCCACAAAGCCTACTCAAACAATCAAAAAGTTTTGATTATTATTGATGAAGCCCAGAGACTCAGCAATGAACTTTTAGAAGAGATAAGGCTTTTGTCAAATATTGAATTATACGACTCAAAGCTTATAAATATTTTTTTTGTCGGACAAAACGAATTCAATGAAACACTGCTTGAAAAAAAAAACAGAGCAGTTGCCCAGAGGATTACATTAAAGTACAATATTACTCCGCTGAATGAAAAAGAAACCGTGTCATACATACATCATCGCCTGAAAATTGCGGGAACTGAAAAAAAGATTTTTAATAAAAAAGCATTAAGAGAAGTTTTTATTTTTTCTGAAGGTATCCCAAGGCTCATTAATATTATATGCGACTACTCCCTCTTAACCGGTTATTCAAGGGATAAAAAAATAATAGATGAAACAATTGTTAAAGAATGTGCAGGTGAATTACGTATGCCGGTTAAAGAAGAAAAAAAATTAGATGTACTGCAAAAAAAAATTGAAAAAATAAAAACAGAACCATCGGATAAAATTAATCATGACAGCTCAGTAAAAATTAAACGTGGAGAAGGCAAGGATTACGAAAAAAAAGAAAAAACAGCTCCTGCAAAAAGGTCTTTTTTTATTACTTTCCTATACTTTGTCTTAATCCTATCTCTTGTTATAGCAGGCGGTTATTATTTCAAAACTCATAAAAAACCCGGTGAAAAAAAACAGTGGGATATCGATGAACTGACACCAAAAAGATTTAAAGAGTCATTATATCAAAAAGAAAAAACCTTAAAAGTAGAGATATCAGACAAAAAATTTCCGCCAAAGGACAAAAAAGAGCTTGTTGTTTCTCCGGCAGAATTACAAAATAAAACCGACGATACAAAAGCAGCTGCTTCGCCTGATCTTAATAAAACTGATCTTAATAAA
>CAYZXU010000013.1:30197-34175 GCA_964482535.1 uncultured Desulfobacteraceae bacterium
CTGATCTTAATAAAACTGATCTTAATAAAGTTGACCTGAATAAAAAATATTTAGGAAAAATATTTGAACTTATGATTAAAGGTAAGGGCAAAGAAGCAAATCAGACCGACACTGAGTCGGCTGCCAAAGCAGACACTGAGCCGGCATCATATGACAACTTAAAAGATATGATCAGCAACCTTTCAAAACATAATAATAAAGTCTTAATCCCTTTTGGCCTGGATTCAAATGATATTCCCGACAAAGGGTTTAAAACCCTTGACATACTTGGCACATTAATGCTGCAATATCCTGAAACTGAAGCTGTAATAAAAGGATATACTGATGCACAGGGTGGGGTTAAATATAACATCAGGGTTTCAGAGTTCAGGGCGAATATCGTAAAAATCTATCTTGTCGGCAAGGGAATCGATGCAAAAAGGATTAAAGCAACAGGTATGGGTCAGCAAAACCCCATAGCCTCTAACGATACCCTTGAAGGAAAAAAAGCTAACAGAAGGGTGGAAATAGAATTTGTCGTTAAAAATGAAGATCTTTTTTAAAGGTCTTCAATAAAGTCTATGATTGAAATGAAAAAGCTTTTATTAATATTTTTTTTAATAGCAGAATTTCCCTTCCATGTTTCTGCTGATACTATTTTTTTTAAAAACGGGTCAAAAACTGTTTGCCGCGAAAAAGCCTGGGAAGAAAAAGGAAAAGTAATGTGCGAATTTTATGGCACTGTGGTAGCTTATCCTTTGAAAGATGTGCTTAGAATCGAAAAAAATCAGAAAAACGGCATTAACAATAATGCAGAAAACACAGATAAACAGATCAATAGAAGCGTTAAACAAAAATTAGACAGCCCTGACATTAATATTGGAGATAAAAAAAAAAATGGGATTCTTTTTTATAATCCACGAAGGACACACAAGTACCGTGTTACCAAAGACTCCAGCTATGCGACATTAAACGATGCTGTAAAGGCATTATCTGTAATTTATAAAAAACCCCAGGCCTGGATTAAAAAACACATGGGCAGCAGCAATAATCTGGCGGAAATACATAAAAATCTTGTTGCTGATCTTGAAAAAAAAACTCTTGATACATCAACTGTAAAAGCAGATAATAAAAAATTTGAATTAACTGAAGTGTCTGAAGTGACCCTAAACTATGCCGGTTTAACAGGCATAGTTTTTTATAATCCAAGGAGAACTCACAAGTATCGGGTTACTAAAGACTCCCACCATGAAACATTAAAGGATGCTGTAAAGACATTATCTGTAATTTACAAAAAACCTCCTGCCTGGATTAAAAAACATATGGGCAGCACCAATGATCTGGAGAAAATACATCGCAGTTTATCAGGTGCATTAAGTTCAGGCGAACTTTAAACAAAACAGATTGAGAGCTTTGCAAAAAAATATTTTACCCGTTAAAATAATAGCAGCAGTATGCGCTGTTCTGGTTTTGTTGTTTGTTGGGACCGTACAATCAAAAAACTTTGACACAGATCATACGGATAAAATTAAAAATGATGAGTACGGTCAAAGAGACTCGGTCTATCTTTACTTTACAAACATGGATAATTTTTTCCTTTATTCAGAACAAAGAACTTTTCCAGGACATTCAAGCGCCTTAAGTTTAGGGGGAAAAATTATTAAGGCATTAATTGAAGGCCCCAAAAAAGGGCTTGTGCATACAATGCCCCCGGAAACAACCTTGAAAGCTTTTTTTTTAACTGAAAAAGGTGTTGCAGTAGTTGATCTTTCCAGCGATATCAAGGTTCGGCATCCCGGAGGGATACAGGCTGAAATAATTACAATTTATTCCATAGTTAATACGTTAATTTTAAACATCCCTGATATTAATGCAGTTAAAATACTTATAGGCGGCAGAGAATCTGACACACTGGCAGGTCATATTGATATACGTTATCCTTTTACGGCTGATATGCTTTTAATACGATGAAAAAAACAAAAATTAATAATATTAGAAATATAGGAATTATTGCACACATTGATGCAGGCAAGACAACTGTAACAGAGCGCATACTGTACTATACAGGCCGTTCCCATAAAATAGGCGAGGTGCATAATGGAGAGGCAGTTATGGACTGGATGCCTGATGAACAGGAGCGCGGCATCACAATTACTTCGGCTGTAACAACCTGCGGCTGGCTTGGGAATGAAATACATCTTATTGATACGCCCGGGCATGTTGACTTTACAATAGAGGTGGAACGTTCCCTCAGGGTGTTAGACGGAGCCATAGGAATATTCTGTGCGGTTGGCGGCGTTGAGCCACAGTCCGAGACAGTCTGGAGGCAGGCTGATAAATACCATGTTCCCAAAATAGCATTTATCAACAAAATGGATAGAATAGGCGCTGATTTTTCAGGCACTGTTGATATGATAAAAAAAAGGCTTAATGCTGATCCCGTTGTTTTACAGATGCCTGTTGGCTCTGAAGATAATTTTGACGGAGTTGTTGATCTTATAAATATGAAGCAGATATCCTGGGATGAAAGCTCAAATGGAGAAAAATATACAACTAATGAGATAAGTCCTGATTTAATAGAAAAAGCCGAAAAATGGCATGAAAGCCTTGTTGAAACAGTCGCAGAAGTCGATGATGAAATAATGGAAGTCTATCTCGCCGAAACCCCTGTATCAACCGAAAGTCTTATTGCAGCGATACGAAGGTCCACAGTAGATCTTAAACTTGTCCCTGTTTTTTGCGGAAGCGCATTAAAAAACAAGGGGATTCAGCCTCTTATTGACGCAGTCGTCAAATTTTTACCCAGCCCTCTCGATGTTCCTCCAATAAAGGGAGAAAACCCTGATACCGGAGAGGTCGTCAGATGTGGAGGTAGAGATTCCATGCCCCTTGCCGCCCTGATATTTAAGGTTGCCATGACAGAGGGCAGAAGACTCTCCTTTGTCAGAATTTACAGCGGAAAGATGAAAGCAGGAGAGGAAGTATATAACCCTTTTAAAAAAAAGAAAGAGAAGCTTTCAAGAATACTAATTATGCATGCCAACAAGAGAGAACGGGTTAATGAGGCCGGGGCTGGCAGCATTGTTGGCATTGTGGGTCTAAAAGAATCATTCACAGGAGAGACTCTCTGTTCGGCAGAGCACCCTGTTTTGCTGGAAAAAATTGAATTCTATGAACCTGTTATCTCAATTGCAATTGAGCCTAAAACGCATGCTGACCAGGAAAAGGTTGACCAGGTTCTTGAAAAATTTATTACAGAAGACCCCACGCTGCGTCTTAAAAAAGATAAAGATACTGGTCAGACAATTTTGTCAGGAATGGGGGAACTTCATCTTGAAATTATAATAAGCCGAATGAAGCGTGAATTTAAAACCAGTGTAAATGTCGGCAAACCCCAGGTGGTGCACAGGGAAACGGTTTCATGTAAGGCTGAAGGCTGCGGGGTGTTTGACAATGAAGTGGCTGGTCAGCGTCATTTTGCTGAAGTTTGTATAAAATTAAAGCCTCTGCCCAGGGGCACCGGAAATCGCTACAGCGTAAAGATTGATGATGATGTTATTCCTGAAGTGTTCATGCCTTTAATAAAAGAAGGGGTAATGGACTCCCTGAAAACCGGCAGTCTGATGGGGTATCCTGTGGTGGATGTTGAAGCCATTCTTGTTGGTGGTGTATACAGGGAGTCACATGGTACTGAACTTGCGTACAGAGTAAGCGCATCAATGGCATGTAAAGATGCCTTTCAGAAAGCAGAACCTTATCTGCTTGAACCGATAATGCATGTGGAAGTTTTTATCCCGGAAGCTTTTATAGGGGAAGTAATAGGAGACCTTAATTCCAGAAACGGCAAAATTGAATCAATAGAAAGTAAAATCGATATACAGACAGTAAAAAGCATGGTGCCTCTTTCACGCATGTTCGGTTACTCCACAGTATTAAGATCATGCACACAGGGCAGGGGGACTTTTGCCATGCAGTTTTCCCATTTTGATCATGTTTAAC
>CAYZXU010000014.1:0-24198 GCA_964482535.1 uncultured Desulfobacteraceae bacterium
GGTCAGAAACTGCCATGGGCAATGGCGCAATGACCGACGCAAATGGTGACTATACTATTAAGGGGCTGGATGATACCACAAATTATACTGTAGAAGTTCAGGATTCGAACTATGCCTACCTCTTTATTGAAAATGTTGCACCAGATAGCACCGATATTGATTTTATCATATCTACCGGCGTAAGCATCACCGGCACAGTAACAGATGATGCTGCAAATCCGATATCAGATGTCTGGGTAGAGGCATGGTCTCCATCCACAGGAGCATGTGGCGGTGGTATGTCCGGTGAGAATCCCGACTTTACGTTTAATGATACCGGCGATTACACCATTGGCGGGCTTCCTCCTGCCAATGATTATATTGTTACTGCATGGCCCTGCAATTATCCATCTCAGGAGTATTCCACAGCGGTTAACCTTACACAGGGTGATGCTGTCGACATTAATTTTGTCCTGAGTGCAGGCAAGCATATTGCCGGTAATGTTACAGATGGCACAAATCCGGTTGTGGGTGTCTGGATTGAGGCTTACTCCGAGATCACTTCGAGCTGGGGTGGGGCAATGACCGATGAAAACGGTTATTATATAATCAACGGTCTTCCCGATGCAGCAGACTATATTGTTTCCTACTGGCCAAATTCAATGGCCGGCGTGCAGTATATGCAGGCATTTTATAATGGAGCTTCTACCTGGGAAAATGCGACTCCGGTAAACATTAATACTGCTTCTGCAGATGCGATCGACCTGATTCTTTCTGCTGGTGTCAGCATTAGCGGAACAGTTACCAGGGGCGCTATTGGTATTCAGGCTGTCTGGGTGGATGCATGGTCTGAAACCACTAATTCCTGGGGCGGTGTACATACTGACGGCATGGGGGGTTACCATATTAACGGGTTAGCATCAGGCAGTGGTTATGTTGTGACTGTTTATCCCGATAATCAGGTGCCGGTAAGTATAGATACTATAGCGCCTGCAACAAGCATAGACTTCAATCTTGCCACGGCTACAGGCAAGGTAATCAAGGGAACGGTTACAGATAACACAGGCGCTGCAATAGCAAACGTCTGGGTCAATGTCTGGTCAGCTTCCACCGGTTCATGGGGAAGTATTCAGACAGACGATAACGGTACCTTTGAGATATCAGGTCTTGCTGATGCTTCAGACTTTGAGGTGAATATCTGGTCGCCTGAGTTTGGTAACATGACGCTGACCGGTCAGACGAGTGGGGATGGAACAGGTTCGGGTGTTATTAATCTGGATGATTTAATCTTCTCCACCGGTGTCACCATATCCGGAACAATCAGCGGGCTTACGGAAATCGGCTGGAATCTCTGGGCTGATGCATGGTCTGAAAGCACCGAATCACGGGGCGGAACTGAAGCTGTATTTGATAGTGAAACCAGCACATACACATATACAATCAATGGTCTTGATGAAAGTGTGATTGATTATCGCGTGTCTGTCAATGGATTCAATCCTTTAACAGGCGACAATATCATGACCATTTTCTACACTTCAGCCGGTGGAACCACCATGTGGGACAGTGCGGAACCTGTTGATCTTTCAAGTGGAAGCGTCAGCGATATCGATTTTGCCGTAGATACAGGCAAATCAATATCAGGTACGGTTTCCATAGATGACATCACAGCTCCCAACCCGCAGCTTGAGGGGATATGGGTGGATGCATGGTCAGAGACCTCCTGCTCGTGGGGCGGCGGCATGACAGATTCAGACGGTGCATATACCCTCAACGGTCTTGCCTCTGCTTCGGACTATCGCATTTCAGTCAATAAAGAGGGTTACCCATCGGTCTTTTACAATGAGACCGAATCAACAGTTATATGGGATAACGCAACCCTGGTCGATGTGACTGCCACAGATGCGGTTGATATTGATATAACCTTGTCAAAGGGCGGTTCCATCACAGGGGCGGTTACCAATACAAACGGTCAGGCCATGGCTGATGTATGGATTGATGTTTATTCACCCTCACAGCAGTTCGGTATGGGTGTATTTACCGATACCCAGGGCAATTATAATCTTTCCGGTCTTATAAAAGGCGTATTTGATTATGAGGTAAGCGTCCGGCCGATGGGGGACTATAAGCCTGAAACCAGGAAGGGCAAGAAGGTGGGAGATGTGGTTAACTTCACGATCTCCCAGGGATTTACCTTCCATGGCAAGCTTACAGTAACAGGTGGCTCTGATTATACAGGCGGTGCCTCGGTGAATCTGTGGAATGAAGAATTCCATGGCTGGACAGAGGTTCTTTCCGGCAGCAGCACATTCTCTATAAATGGGCTTTCTGAAGGAACTTATGAGATCATAATCTGGCCATATGGGGCAGGTTATGTTCAGATAGAAGATACGCTGACAGATTTGACCGATGCAAGCAGTTCCGAGGCATCACCAATGGCCTTTACCTTTGATGCTGGTCTCAGCATCACCGGTACGGTAACAGATTCCAGCGAAGCAGGTATTCCAGGTGTCTTTGTTGATGCATGGTCATCCACGACTAATGGAGGATGGGGTTCGGCTATTACCGGAACCGACGGCACATATACCATTACAGGCCTGCCTGCCGGCAGCGATTATGTGGTTAGTGTCTGGTCGCCGATCTATCCCGGCGCTGAGCAAAACGGTATTTCAGCAGGCGCCACAGACGTTGACTTTACCATGTCCACCGGAGGTTCAATAACCGGTACGGTATTTTATAATGGAGCGCCTGTGGAAAATGTCTGGATTGAGGCATATTCAGATGTCAACCAGTCCTGGTCCGGCGCATCTACCGGAGATGATGGAACATATACCCTTGCAGGTCTTAAAGAAAAGACAGGCGGAGGTGTGACCATCACCGATTATGAAGTTATTGCTTATCCACATAACCTTGCCATTCAAAAAAAGACTGGTAAAAAGGTTGGTGATGCAGTCGATTTCAACCTCACATCAGGCGATTCAATCAGCGGAACAATTCTGAAAAGTTCTGATAATGATTTTTCGCTGGAAGGTGTAAAGGTGAAATTTTTTAACGCAGGCGATGCAAACAATGGCTTTTGGTTCAACAATGTGTTTACCGATGAAAACGGTAATTTTGAAATCAAAGGTCTTCCTGCCGGAAACTATAACATCAAGGCGCAATTGGAGGATTATACTTCGGTCTGGTACAAATATTCGGATGGTACCGATAATGTTGTCACCGATCGGGCAAGTGCTGATATTGTTTCATCAGGCACAACAGATATAACTTTCAAATTAGAATTAGCAGAATAACAAACAGATGGGGGCGGAATTATCCGCCCCCATTCATTACTTATAAATATTAAAATATTATTTGGAAGCTGAATACATAACAACATATAACTCAGGAGAAACCATGAATAACAAAAGACCTCTAAGCTCCACCTTGATTTCAATGCTGACAGGCATCCTGATTATCTTTGGCAGCGCTTTTTCTGCCATGGCTGCCGATGGAGAGGTTGGGAATCTAAAAAGTACTACCCATACTCTCGGAACAACTGATGAGTACTCACAAAACACCGTGATATCCATGAACTGGGACACCGCTGTGCAGACAGATTGCACACTTGTCGGATACAATTTTAAATTTAGTACCAGCGCGGACGATACGGTGGTTGAAACAAACAACTATTCTGCTGCCGCAACCGGCACAGACAGCGCTTCATTTACAGGAAAAGATGGCGAAGCTTACTACTTTCATATTAAGGCTGTCTTTACAGCAGATGAAGCAATTACTATTGATGGTGTTGATTATGAGGCTGGTGAAGACTACTGGGGATCCCTGGTCACAGAAGGTCCTTATTACATTGACGACACTGCCCCCTTGAACCCGTCTGTAAGTATTAACTCAGGGGAAACTTCCACAGACTCCATCAATGTCACGCTTACACTCGGTGCCACCAATGCATCAAAAATGAATATAAGCAACAGTTCGTTTGGCGCTGGAACCTGGGAGGACTATTCTACTTCCAAGGCATGGACACTGACAACAGGTGACGGTACAAAAACGATATATGTACAGTTTCAAGACACCGCAGAGAATATCAGCCAAACAAACGATAATATAGAACTTGCTGTAACTTCTCTTTCGGTTAGCTCGGGAGATACAACTGTCACCAAAGGCACCACACTTACTTTCACAGCATCCGGTGGCACACCTGACTATACATGGTCTGTAATTGAGGAAAAAGATGAAGATGGCACCGATGCTGATACTGGAAGTGTTGCCACAATTGCTGAGGATCCATCGGATAATACCAATGGCATTTTGGAACCAGTCGGAGCAGGAACCTGCAAGGTGCAGATAACAGATAATGCCAGCGAAACAGCCGACTCTTCCGTTATAACCGTAACCGTTCTTTCGATTTCACCAAATACAGCCACGGTTACAAATGGGCAGACTCAGCAGTTTACAGCGGAAAACGGCACATCTCCTTTTACATGGTCGATAACTTCCGATAATAATGCAGGCACTATTACTAGCACTGGTCTGTTTGAAGCCCATGCAAGTAATACAGGGGCAGAAACTATTACTGTAACCGATGTAAATAATGAAACAGCGACAGCGGCTGTAGCTGTATCGTCAGTATCAATGGCTGTTAATGAAGGGGGCACCCAGTCTGTAACCGTTGGAACTGCCCCAACAACGACTCTTTCGGTTATAGTAAAAGAAGGCGCTGCCGGAACTGCAAACTATGTAGTTGATTTTAGTATTACCGCAGATCCGAATACAGGGGATTATGTCAAGGGGTCCTTTTCAGAATCAGCAGTTACTTCAGGAAATGAGGTGACTACACTTCAGGCGCTTACAGATGCTTCAGGTATCGCATCTGCCCCTTTCTTTGCTGGTCAAAAAGCAGGAACATATACCATTTCTGCAGCATGTACGGAAAAGGATGCTGATGGAGTTTTGGGTGGGAGCACAACCAGTGTATCAGTCACCAATTCCCCAAGAACTTTCACAATCACAGGCACGGCAGGTGATGCTGTCAATATTGAATATTTTTCCGGCAACGACCAGACAGGCACACCGGATACAGCCCTGACAAATCCTTTTGTGGTTCTTGTAACCGATGCTTATTCCAATCCAAAGCTCGGCACAACAGTCACCTTTGCAGTGGGAGATGGAGAGACTGGAACATTGAGCGCTGAAACGGATGCAACCGACTCCAATGGCAAGGCATCCACAATTATGACACCAGCTGCAGGAACCAATACCGCTACCGCAACGGTTGATGGGCTCACCGGCTCACCGGTTACGTTTACCGCAGAAAGTGGTGTTATAAAAATCTTTTCGTTAATTACAACAGCAACAACGAATACCAATACTATAGGATTTGTATTAGAGGGTACAGGTATCACCACGGCTCATGAATTGGGAACAGCAGTTGAAAATTGTGATCTGGTTTCCGAATGGATTGTGGAAACACAATCATACCTGTCTCATCCGATGTCTGTTGAGACTTACAATAATTTTTCTTTAGAAATAGGAAGTGTTTATTTTGTGAGTGTAACTTCAGATCATGACTTTACTTTTACAGGTATTTTACCTGGTTCGATTGTCAAAACCTTATCTACAACGGACACAACTAATACAAATGCAGCAGGTTTACCATATAGTAAAGCAGGCATTCTAAATGCCCACGAGTTAGGGCAGGATATTGGAAATTGTGATTTGATTTCCAAGTGGGTTGTCGAAACACAGTCATACCTGTCTCATCCGATGTCTGTTGAGACGTATAACAATTTTGGCATCGAATGTGGGCAGGGTTATTTTATAAGTATAACAGAAAATACAAGTTGGTCATGGTAAAAATAGCTCTACTAAATTTGTAATCTTAAAAAACTTTTGAAAGGAATTATATTATGAAAAAAAACAAAGTATTGCTATTTATTATGCTATTTTTTTGTATTAGTATAATGGCAACTATACATGCAGGTTATGCTATAGCGGGAACTCCACATCTGGCAATTGGTTCAATTACAAACTCAGATGCTTCAATACCATCTACCAACGATATCCAATTTTCTGCCTATATATCTACAAGAACCGATGATGTTCTTACACAAAGTAGCCATGGTTGTTCATATGATGGAACAACCTACGGAGTAGAAGTTGGCAATTTTACACAACCGTGGGCAGCAGATGAGGTCTTGGTAATCAAGTTTGTCAATCTGACCAAATTAGAAGCCAAAACAATAGAAGTTACTTTGACCAATGCAGGATTGGACACAACAAATGTTCAGCTTGCAACTATTGCTCCTGCTACACTTACCATTACTCCTGTTAATCCAACAGTGCAGGCACCAAATACTCAACAATTTACAGCAGTTGCAACTTTTGCTGAAGTATCTGGTGATCAGGATGTGACCAATAAAGTTACCTGGTCTTCATCTGATACAGACAAAGGCACCATCAATGCAGCAGGTCTCTTTACTACTATTCACGCTGGCAGTACCGACATCACTGCATCTTTATCCAGCGTGACAAGCAACACCAGCACAGTCACGGTAACAGCCGGCGCTCTGGCAACCCTTACAGTAAGTCCGGATGCGCCCACCCTTACAGCGGATCAGGCTCAGCAGTTCACTGTGACCGGCGTTGATGCAAATGGTAATGCAGCGAATAATGGTACTATCACCTGGAGTGTTACCGGAGATATCGGCACCATTAATTCAACCGGTCTTTTTACTGCCACTACGGTGGATAGTGGAACCGTAACCGCTACAAGCAGTATTGGAAGCGTGGCGGATACATCAGGTACGATTACTGTTACTGCCGGAGTCCTGGCAACTCTTACGGTAAGTCCGAATACGCCTACACTTACCGCAGATGACACCCAGCAGTTTACAGCAGCTGGTGTAGATGCTGACGGAAATGCTGCCTCTTCAGGTACAATCACCTGGAGTATTACCGGAGATATCGGCACCATCAATTCAACCGGTCTTTTTACTGCCACTACGGTGGGTACTGGAACCGTAACCGCTACAAGCGATATTGGAAGCGTGGCGGATACATCAGGTACGATCACTGTTACTGCCGGAGCAGCAAACAAGATGACTCTGGCTGCTTCCAAAACAACAATAGCCAGTGATGCCAAAGGAAGTGCCACTTTAACCGCAACCATATTGGATGAAAACGGCAATGTAATAACTACCGACAACAGTACTGTAGTGACATTTACGCTGACAGACAGCACCTATCTTTCACTGAGCAGTCCTACAGCAACAGCCGTCAACGGTGTAGCCTTGATGACAGTGACCAGTAAAAGCGATCTGGTGACAACTCCACCGGCAACTGCCGGCGTCAATATTACATCTTCTCCTGAACTGACACCACCAACTGCAACTCCAGATATAACGCTTACCATTGTAAACTTTTCCATTGATGTGACGACACCCTCGACTCCTTTTGTCGACGGAACCGGTATTCACCTTTTAACCGGCGGAACGCCGAGTACTGCAACGTTCAGTGGCACAGGGAGTACTACCGGAGATTACAGATGGACGTTAAGTGGAGTCGGTGGGATCAACAGCACAACGACAGATTCCATTACCTATACAGCACCGGTAAGCATCACAGGTGACAGCCAGACTGCTACCTTGACATTGACCAGCGCAACTGATGATAATTTGAGTGATACAATTAACATTTTAATCTATAATCCTCTTGCCATCACATGGCCGACATCTGCGGTATGTATCGTAATTGGTGATACAACTAAAGATGTTACTGTAACCGGCGGCACCGGAACATATAAGTTTCAGAGCAGCAATACGGATGTAGCTGCTATCGACGCTGATGGCGGTGGTATAACACCTGCAGCAGTCGGAACCTGTAATATTAAGGTTAGAGATGTGATTTACGGAGATTTTACAACAGAAAATGGTTTCTTTGCAGAATCACCGGCAATCGAAATCGTTAATCCGATTGTTATAGGAAGCAAGCCTGTTAATGATGCCATGGAATCCGGCGCTGAGAATACCTTTACTGCAACCGGTGGAAAGACTGATGGCGAAGTTGACTGGTCTGTAACCGCTGGTACAATTGACGCAGATGGCAAATTTACCGCTCCTGCGGTTACCACGGCGGAAAAATCGATAGATATAATTATTACAGCCTGGGACAAGACTTATAACGAGTCTCACAATACGCCAATAAAAACAGAATATACGGTTACAATATACGCTTCAATGTATATCATTCAAACACCGACAGGATACATTGACGGTACTCCGTCAACATATCCACTGCTTAAATTTGGCGAAACAACTACGCTGACAGTGGCTGATGACACCAGAACCTATGACTGGGCAGTAAAAGATTGGGATGGTGCACAAATAGGCGATACTGTGACAGCAGCAACGATTGATGTCAATCCTGATGCACTCTTTGAAGCAAACGGAGCCGGCATTTATACTGTAATTCTTACAGATAATGCCAATACCGAAACAACGCCGACAACATTGAATGTCCGCGTCCCGATGAAATTTGTTGCAACAAAGTTTACTGCCGATGCAGGTAATTACAAGACTGACACGGATACCGACGATACATATACAGTATATGGCTGTCCTGCAGTGGGCGTATATAATTTCAGTGCCTTTGATCTAAATGGTATTGAGGTAGTTGCTACTGATATAGGCGAATTTGAAAACGCTTCACCAACAGCGGCAGACAACATCTTTACCTTTGCAAGTATCGATTCCATGCAGTCTTACAGGGTTAAAGTAACCCTGAACAGTACATCTGTAGATGCTGATGTGCTGCGATTAGTTACAGCAGGTCTCGATACAGTATGGTCAGGTACCTTTAGAGTAATTCCTGTCGTGGCTTACTCCGGCACGGTGGTTGATTTATCAGGCAGTCCGGTTGTTGATGCTATAGTAGCCTGTACAAACGGTGATGTAGACAAAATGGATTTTACCAACGATAATGGTGTTTTTACCATAACCGGTTTCTACAACACTGGAGTAACCTACAAATTTGCAATCATGCATGATGACTATATTGATAAGATTGTCACGAGTGATGAGATAGAGGCTGGTGACATTGTTCTTGAAGAATTAGCCGAAGGAAGCGGAATGATTGACGGTACTGTTACGCTGATTGATGATTTGGATTATGAAGTTGGCGGACTCGTTTCCATCCAGGTCAAGACCGCTGCCGGCGATTATATCAAGGACGGCGAAGGGAATATTATCACATCCTTAGCTAATCCTTTAGATGGGAGTTACAGTTTCCCTGTGCCTGCTAATGATGCCGATGCAGGTCCATATACCGTTGAATTCAAAAAAACGGGGTACATCTTTGATGAAGATGCCGAATTGGGTATGCTTACAGAAGTAGCTCTGGATGAAGAGCTTGCCGATATTACTCTGTATCCTGTGACAATCATATCCGTTACCGGAACTCCGGAAGATGCTGATTCGGACGACATAATGGACCAGGTACTGGTGAAAATAACGGCTGAGGCCGGCTTAATACCTACGCAGTTTGACGGCACAACAACAGAGATTAAGGTTGAAGATGCGACAGGCAGCGCGGTAACACTTGATACATATGAAAGTGCAGGAGACTATACCTGGTCATTTACCCATGATGCTTACGAGAACTTCACCATCACCGTTTATGCGGATGTGAGTGATGACAGGGATGTTGATAACAACTATAAGGCTGCAAAAAGCTGGACTTACGTTAAATCTGCTACACCGCCGACAACATGTGATATAGACCCAATGGAGCCTGAACCGGTATCTTCTGATTCAGGTGATACTAATGTTGATCTGCCTCCCGGAGGACTTACGGGAGACATTTTAAACAATGTAACCATTGCTATTGTTGAAGCTGATGCAGATGATGCAGGAGCTGAGCAGATTACCGGTTCAGAAATCGTTGAGGTTGTAATGACAGACGATAGTGGCGATAATGTTCCCAACGAGGATATTCAGCGCATTGAAATCACAATAAAGTTTGACACTTCCGTTGTTACGGAAGGCTCTCTCGAGGCAGGAACCTATGTGATTTATCAGGCAGATTCTCTGACGGAGTTGGTTGAAGGCAACGCCACGGCAATACCGCCGACACAACTGATATTGCCTGTAGATTATGAAAACGGTTTTGTTACATTCTGGGTGAATCACCTCTCAGCGTTTGGCATTGGCGCTGCTTCCGCCGACGATACTTCTTCCGGCAGTCATCATAGCAGCAGCAGCAATTGTTTTATCGGTACAGCAGCTTATGATTCGCTGCCTGGTGGACATGCTAAAACACTTGCGCCTGTATTATTCTTTATGTTTATTATGGAAATAGGAGCAGCTTTCTTCTATATCAGAAGGAAACAACAGTCTGATATGGCATAAACACGACTGACCGGCTTAAAACCGGCAAAAATAAAAGGGGGTGGAATAATATTCCATCCCCTTTTTTATTTTACAGGCACGCAAATTGCTTTGGTTGACCTCTGAAGAATATTTACAAGCCTTTCAGCAGCCATTCTGTTTATTTCACCTGTTTTCAGAGAAATACGTATATGCCGGTCTGAAAGGCCCTTAAAGTTCCCACAGTTTCTGATAAGTATTCTCTCTTTAGCGAGTTCTTCACATACCATGTCAGAGGTAAATTTTCCATTCAGCCTGGCTAATAAAAAGGAAGCCGCACCCTTAAAAAAATCGATCTCAGGGATATTTTCAAATATTTTAAGAAATTTTTCTTTTTCAGCCTCTATAAATTCAACGGTGTTATCAACAAAGGCTTTTATATGTTCCCGATTATTCATCAAGTAGAGCACTGCAACCTGAGCCAGGCTGTTAACGCCCCAGGGAAGAGAAAATCTGTCAATTTTTTTAATTATTTTATCTGATGCAACAATAAAACCTATCCTCAAGCCCGGCACCCTGAAAACCTTTGACATGGAATTTAATATAATAACATTTGAAAGCCCGGAATGAATCATGCTTGTTTTACCGTCATCCGGTGTAAACGGCAGGTATGACTCATCTATAATAAAACAGGTGTCAGGAAAAGACCGGCAGACAGGCTCAAGTTCATCCGGGGACATCAAAACACCCGTTGGATTGTTCGGGTTGCATATATAAACAATATCGTATCTGTTTATCCTTGACCTGAGCATATCAATATCATGCCTGAATCCGTTTGATTCCTGGGCCATTAAATAGTCATAATCAACATTATACATAATGCATGAGTCAGCATAATCAGCATAGGTTGGTCCAAGTATAAGAGCTTTTTTTGTTTTAAGAGCCATGGGAATTGAATAGATTAAAGAAGTGGTGCCGTTTCCTGCAACAACAGATTTAGGATCTATATTATAAAATTTTGCAAATCCGTGAATTATCTGCCTTGAATCCACCTCGGGTAAAACCGTTATGGAATCAATATTTTTTTTAATAGATTCAATAAGCCCCGAAGGAGGTCCAAGGGGGTTAACATTGCTGCTCATATCAATAATATCAGAGGCAAGACACCCAAACCTTCTTGCCATTTCATAAATGTTTCCGCCGTGTCCGTTTATCATTTAAATTTTATCCAATCGAAAAAGCCAAAAAAAGTACGGCCTCGGATACTTCAGTCATCGTTCCCAGCATATCACCGGTTATGCACCCTACCCTGTTTTTAAAATATAAAATCATGAAACCGGTTAAATAGATAAAGGCCACATTAAGCCAGACCCCCCTTAATCCCATGCAAAGAGAAAGGGCAACGGGAATAATAAGCCCCAGGAATGAATAATTTTTCATGGGCTCTCCAAAAAGATCATGGCCGGTGCCTCCTTGAGGTCTGCCGTAATTAAGCAGTTTAATGCCGAATAGCATACTCCCTCTGGCATAAGACGGAATTATAATAAGTAAAAGAGTTCTATGGCTGTCAAGGCTCATAATCCCGCCCCATTTTATTGACAGGCCGAACAAAATGGCAACAAGCCCCATTACCCCTATCCTGCTGTCCTTCATTATTTCAAGGGCTTTTTCCCTGGGTCTGTGCCCAAGCAGGCCATCTGCCGCATCTCCAAGCCCGTCAATATGGAAAGCGCCTGTAACAAGAGCCAAAAAGCAGACATCTAAAACCGCTACAACGGGTTTTGTCCAGAAAATTAAAAAAATCCGGTCTGCCGATGCAAGCATTATTCCTATAATAATACCAACAACAGGAAAAAAAGCGACCATGCCTTTGGGATCAAAAATATTATTTTTACCAGCCGGCAAAATTGTAATAAACTGAATTGCAGCTATCAGTTGTTTCATTAAAATAAATCCTTTACAGTTTTAATTTGTATATCCTATTATACTTAAATTAATATTTTTACAATAGAGCCAATTTTAAAAAGCCCCCTTTCGCCCGATCTCTGCGTCAGGAAAAAATTTTAATCCTCGAAATACTCAATGTATTCCTGTGGTTAAAATTTTTGCCTTTCTTGACCTCGAACGAAATTGAACATTTTAAAATCGGCTCAATATACTCTTTATTTATATTATAAAAAAGGACTGCTAAAATGATAAAGGAAACCATCAAGGAAATTAAGCCCTTTGACCGAAAAATATATAATAAGGCAATGGAACGCCTGGCAAATCAGGCAAGGCCGGCAGGCAGCCTTGGAATGCTTGAACCCGTATCTGCCAGACTTGCAGGCATTGCAAAAACATTAGATGTCAAGTTGAAAAACAAGGTTGTAGTCATATGCGCAGGCGACCACGGCATTGTTGCCGAAGGTGTAAGCCTCTTTCCCCAGGAAGTAACGGCACAGATGGTTCACAACTTTGTAAATGGAAATGCCTCCATAAATGTTTTGGCCAGGCATGCGGGAGCCGAAGTAAAGGTTGCTGATATGGGGGTCAACTTTGATTTTGAACCGGATCTTCCAATTTTTCACAAAAAAATACGCAAAGGAACCGGCAATTTCGCTGTTGAACCCGCCATGACAAAAGAAGAGGCAGTTAAATCAATAGAGGCAGGCATAAGCATTATAAACAAACTTATGAGTGAAAAAAATGTGGATATTCTTGGCACAGGAGACATGGGCATAGGCAATACTACTCCGTCTTCAGCCATAATTGCCGTTTTTTCAGGTATAGATGTTGAAAAGCTCACTGGCCGCGGCACCGGTATAAACGACAAAACTTTAAAGCATAAGGTTAAAATTATTAAAAAAGGCATTGAGCTGCACAATCCTGATCCTGAAGATCCAATAGATATACTCGCGAAAGTGGGGGGATTTGAGATAGGAGCCCTTGCGGGACTGGTTTTAGGCGCTGCTTCAAATAGCATACCTGTTGTTTGCGACGGGCTTATATCGACTGCCGGAGCACTTATAGCCTGTGAACTTGCACCACATTCCAGAGATTACCTCTTTGCAAGCCACCGTTCTGTGGAGGCCGGTCATCAATTCATGTTTAAACGTCTTGGGCTTGAGCCCCTGCTTGATCTTAATTTTCGTCTTGGAGAAGGAACCGGAGCGGCCATGGCCATGGAGCTGTTAGATGCATCCACGCGCATGCTTGCAGAAATAAAAACCTTTGAAGAAGTATGCATCGATGATGTTCAAAAAAATAATGGCTGCTTGCCAGATCATTCATAACATGTTAACTATCTATTTTTTTAATCGGCTCAGATAAGTTAAATAAAAGCATATGCATTCTAAAAAAATAATAATATTTCCTGCTGCACGGCCTTCTCTTTTTTTGGCTTTTTTTTTGGCTTTTATTTTTTTTATATGCTCCTCTGCTGATGCTGAAAGTACAACATGCCGGGAAACTGATAAAACACGTGCCGATTCCCGGGTAAATTTGGGCAAAAAATTTAATACCTCAAACATCCAAGAGGCAGAGGAGCTTCAGGAAGATTTCGATGATGAATTTGACGATGAATTTGATGATGAATCAGACTCAAAAACATTTGATCCATTAAGCGGCTACAACAGGTTCATGACAGGTTTTAATGACAAATTATATTACTGGGCATTCAAACCGGTTGCACAAGGCTACAGTTTTATAATGCCTGAGCCTGGACGTCTCGCAATTAACCGCTGTTTTAGAAATTTAATGTTTCCCATACGCCTGGTGAATAATCTATTGCAGTTAAAATTTAAAAACGCCGGAATTGAAACCCTCAGATTCGGTGTTAATACTACAGTAGGCATACTCGGCTTCAGAGACCCTGCAAGATCATACTTTAACCTAAATCCCTGTAAAGAGGATTTTGGCCAAACCCTGGGACGTTACGGCATAGGCGGCGGGTTCCATATAGTGCTGCCTGTTTTCGGGCCATCAAACCTAAGGGATGCTATAGGAAAGATACCCGATTATTTTTTAAATCCCGTCAACTATATTAAAGATGGATATGAAGTCGTTGCTGTTAATGCATTTGATAGAGCAAACTATGGTTCCCTGCATATAGGAGAGTATGAAGCCCTGCAAAAGGATGCCCTGGATTTTTATATTTTAATGCGTGATTCATATGAACAAAACCGAAAGATGAAAATAAAGGAGTAGTTTATGAAATTTTTGATTGGAGCTCTTTTATCTTTGCTTATCACAGGCACTTCCTTTGCTGATGATGATACAATTTGTGTGGAAAATTTAATGAAAGCCAGACTTGATGCCGCAGCCTCAGTGGTGCAAAAAAATGACATCAGCAGGCAGGAAAGAGACACCAGGGTTCTTGAAATAATTGAGCCTGTGTTTGATTTTTCAAAAATGGCAAAACTTACACTTGGCAGAAAGCACTGGCCAGGGCTTTCAAAAGAAAAAAAAGAAGAATTCAGCAAAATTTTTATCAAAAGGTTAAAAGCTTCATACCTTGACAAACTTAATTTATACACAGATGAAAAAATTGTTTATAAAACTCCCGTAAAGGTCAAGAAAAAAGTACATTTTCCCATGGAACTTATATCAAAAGACAACCTTATAACCATGCTTTACAAGTTTTACAAATCCAAAAGCGGCTGGAAAGTATACGATGTCGAAGTCCAGGGAGTGAGCATAATTTTAACATACAGATCCCAGTTTGATCAGGTAATGAGCGACGGGGATATTGACGATCTTATACTGAAACTTAAAGAGATGAAAATCGAAAATACAACTGCATTAAATTCCACTAAAAATAATGAATAATAATTCTCTGATCTTTCGTTTTTACGACAAAATAATATTAGAGTACCCCAAACTGGCAATACTCTTCATACTTATAATTATATCGTTTTGGGGCTACATGGCAAAGGATTTCAAGCTTGATGCATCTGCTGAAACCCTGGTTCTTGAAAATGATAAAGATCTTGATTATTCAAGAGTTATCACTAACCGTTACGGGGAACAGGATTTTTTACTTATAACCTATGCTCCTAAAAATGATGCACTGCTTTCTGATAAAGTTTTAAAAAAGCTTGCACTGCTTAAAGATGAATTGGAAGAGCTGGATTTTATATCTTCCGTGGTCACCATACTGGACGTGCCTCTGCTGGAAAGTCCGCGTGTGCCCCTAAAGGAGCTAACAGACAACATAAGAACTCTCGAATCACCGAATATTGACAAAAAACTGGCAGGGGCAGAATTTGCTACCAGCCCTATTTATAAAAACCTGCTTGTGAGTCCTGATCTTAAAACAACGGCCATACAGATTAACCTGCCCGTGGACAACATCTATATTGATCTGCTGAAAAAACGCAAAAATCTAAGAAAAAAAGAGGCTGACAAGGCGCTTACTTCAGAGGAAACAAAAGAACTTAACTTAGTTATAAAGCAGATAAAAAAACATCTTGATGAAGTAAAAACAGACCGACACCGGCATATTATTATAATACGCTCCATTATGGATAAATATCGTGATGATGCCGTTCTTTTTTTAGGCGGTGTCAATATGATTTCCGATGATATGATTTCCTATGTCAAAAATGACCTGAAGATATTCGGCCTGGGTGTTCTGTTTATTCTTATTGTCACACTCAAAATTGTCTTTAAAAGGAATCGATGGGTTGCCCTGCCCATTATCTGCTGTGCTTTTTCTTCAATATCCATGATCGGACTGCTTGGCTTATTCGACTGGGAGGTCACTGTAATATCCTCCAATTTTATTTCATTACAGATTATTATTACAATAGCTATAACCATACACCTAATTGTCAGGTATCGTGAGCTTCATGGAAAATATCCTGCAAAAACCCAGCGCCAGCTTATTCTTGATACAATAAGCCTTATGATGAAACCATGCCTGTTTGCGATATTAACCACCATGGCAGGTTTTGCTTCTCTTCTGCTGTGTGATATTCTGCCTGTAAAAACCTTTGGGTGGATGATGAGTACCGGTATTTTTGTCTCTCTGATTCTCACGTTTCTTCTTTTTCCAACCACATTAATGCTTCTTGAAAAAGAGGACAACTCAACTGTTAGCCATGCAAAATTTTCTTTAACATATTTGCTGGCAAAGTTTACGGAAAACCATGGTATAATTATTATGGCATTAAGCGCTGTCATATTTATATTAGGCATTATCGGGATATCAAGACTGCGTGTTGAAAACTGTTTTATAGATTATTTTAAACATAAAACTGAAATCTACCAAGGGATGAAGGTGATCGATCAAAATCTTGGGGGAACCACACCCTTTAATGTAATTGTCGAGTTTGATGAGCCTGAAGAGACTGTGGAAAGTTTAAATATAAATCCGGAAAATGAGGAGGATTTTGACGAATTTGACGAATTCGAAGAAGCTCAGGATGATGAAAAATACTGGTTTACCTCTGATAAAATGGAGTTGATTGAAAAGGTTCATGATTATCTTGACAGTCTCCATGAAACCGGAAAAATTTTGTCTCTGGGGACAATGATGAAGGTGGCAAAAAAATTTAACGACGGCAAGCCCTTAGATAATTTTCAGTTAGCCCTGGTCTACAGCGAAATACCCGATGAATTTAAAAAAATAATATTAACACCCTATGTATCTGTGGAAAATAATGAGGTCCGCTTTGCTGTACGTATTATAGATTCTGATAAAAACCTTCAACGTGACTCTTTACTAAAAAAAATCAAACGTGAGCTTGTTGGCGAACTCGGCTTAAAAAAAGAGCACGTACATTTAACCGGCATGCTTGTCCTGTATAATAACATGCTCCAAAGCCTGTTTGAATCACAGGTATTGACTCTCGGGGCAGTTGTCCTGGCGCTCATGTTCATGTTTATGCTGCTTTTCAGGTCTTTTAAAATTGCAATTATAGCTATTTTCCCTAATCTGATTTCCTGTGGATCCGTGCTGGGAGTAATGGGCTGGATGAATATCCCGCTTGATATGATGACAATCACAATCGCATCCATCAGCGTAGGGATAGCTGTTGATGATACAATTCACTATATACACAGATTCAAGCAGGAGTTTAATACAGATAAAAATTATATCAATACATGTTACAGGTGCCATAAGAGTATCGGTTATGCCATGTATTATACATCCGTGGCGATCATAATAGGTTTTTCCATCCTGGTGTTTTCTAATTTTGTCCCTACTATCTATTTTGGAATTTTCACAGGCATTGCAATGCTTATAGCCCTGCTTGCCGCCCTGACCCTCTTGCCCCAGCTAATTATTTTTTTTAAACCTTTTGGGCCGGAAAAAAGCAGCTTGAACTAAAAAGGCTATAGGGATATACTTAATTTTTTGATTTTATTTTTTTTCATGACATTTTAACTTGAGCCGATTTCAAAATGTTCAATTTCGTTCGAGGTCAAGGAAGGCAAAAATTTTAACCACAGGAATACATTGAGTATTTCGAGGATTAAAATTTTTTCCTGACGCAGAGATCGGGCGAAAGGGGCGTTTTGAAATTGGCTCACTGGATAAAAGTTTTTTATATGCACTTAAAGCAAAGAACCCTGACAAAAGCAGCAACCTGCTCCGGAGTGGGAGTCCACTCGGGAAAAAATGTAAATTTAACAATTAAACCGGCGCCGGTTAATCATGGAATAAGGTTCATAAGGACAGACCTTCCTGATAATCCCGGAGTTTCAGCTCTCTTTAAAAAGGTGGTTGATACAAGCCTGGCAACGGTTATCGGGGATGAAGGTTTAATTATATCCACCATAGAGCATCTCATGGCATGCTTTGCAGGCATGTCCATAGATAATGCTGTTGTGGAGCTTGATTCCTATGAAGTTCCCATAATGGACGGCAGCGCCCTGCCCTTTGTATCAATGATTTTGGATGCAGGGATAAAAGAACAGATCGGACCAAAATTTTGTATTAAGGTAAACAAACCCATAGAATTGAAAGAAAACGGAAAATCAGTCTCTATTTATCCCTGCCCGGAATACAGAATTACATGCACCATATCTTATGATCATCCCTTGATCAAAACACAGACATATACCCTGTCTGTTAATGAAAAGGCTTTTAAAAATGAGATATGCGGTGCAAGAACATTCGGTTTTTTGCAGGAATACGAAATGATGAAAAAATACGGTTTGGGCATAGGCTGTTCCATGGATAATGTTATAGTAATCGACAAAGACACAGTTGTAAACAAAGAAGGTTTACGCTATGATGATGAATTTGTCAGGCATAAGGTTCTCGATTGTCTCGGAGACTTTTCGCTTCTCGGGATGCCGTTGATGGGACATATTGTGGCAAATAAATCAGGTCATTTTTTCAATCATGCTTTTTTAAATAATTTTTTTGCCCACAAAAAATCCTGGGAAACCATTGCGATAAAATAACGGTTAAAAAAAATAAATGCATAAAAAACTATTATTAATAATATTCAGTTTAATTCTGCTTGTCGGCAGCTCTGTATATTCCGGGTCTGTATATTCCGGGGAAGCAAAAATTACAGATCTTATAGTCACTAACACCCGTGATGATCTCCTTATCTATCTTAATCTAAAAGACGCGTTCACGGAAAAGGTTGAAAAAAGCATATTAAGCGGCTTAACAGCCGATTTTTCATTTAATATATTATTAAACAAGACGCGTAATTTCTGGCCTGATAAAGAAATGGCTGACATTAATGTTGTACATTCAATAAAGTATAATAATCTGAAAAAAGAATTTAACGTTACACGTTCCTGGGACAAAAACAAGCTGGTGGTTACAGAATCTTTCATGGAAGCCAGGAAGCTTATGAGTGAAATCAACAGCTTAAAGGTAGCTCCGCTTAACAAGCTGGAAAAAGGGGTTCATTATCAAATCAGGGCAAAAGCCAAAATCAGCCAAAAAACCCTTCCTTTTTATCTGCACTATATTCTGTTTTTTGTCTCATGGTGGGATTTTGAAACAGACTGGTACACAATAGATTTTATTTATTAACAAAAATCTATTTTAAAAGATATCTTTTGCTTTTATAAATCATGAACAAAAAAACAATCCCAAAAAAATCAGCCCAATCAGAATCAACCTGGTCAAAATCAGCCCGGTCAAAAACATCTCATTTATCTGTTGAAGAAAAAAAAAGACGCAGGCGGGAAATTGTGATTATTGTTGTGATACTAATTGTTGTTTCCGCCCTGACTTTTGCTGAAAACAGAATAATTTACTTTGGAGCAGATTTTCCAATATCAAATACCATCCTGATGTTTATCCTGATAAACATCAACCTCCTGCTCCTTATCTTTTTAATATTTCTTGTATTCAGAAATGTAGTCAAGCTTCTCTATGACAGAAAAAGAAAGGTCATGGGTGCAAAGCTTCGCACAAAGCTTGTGGTGGCATTCACATCTCTAACACTCGTGCCCACAATAGTACTGTTCTATTTTTCAATAAACTTTATTACTGCCAGCATTGAATTCTGGTTTAATGTTCCCGTGGAACAGGCACTTGAAAATTCCCTGCGTGTTGGCAGGCAAATATACAAATATACGGAAGAAAACAACAAGTTTTATCTTGAAAGAATTTCATATCAAATTAAAAGAAAAAACCTCTACGAACCAAAAAACAAAAAGGCTCTTTCCCACTATATTCAGGTAGCACAGCGGTCCTTTAACCTTCACGCAGTTGAGGTATACTCTACAAACTCAAACAGACTGGCTTTTTCTTTATCCCCTACATTATCAAAAAAAAAATTAAAGGTTGTCGCTGCTGAAAATTTTCAAAATAAAATAGAAAAAAAAAGCGTAAAAACCATAACCCAGGCTTATCATAAGGGTGAACTCATAAGAACAATAGGAACAGTGCCCTTTGGAATAGACGTTAAAGATGCCAGGGCTTTTGTGGTCTTAACCAACCTTATTCCTTCCGATCTTTCAGAAAACATGGCCTCAATATCAAGGGGCTTTGAAGAATACCAGCAGATAAAACTCTTAAAAAAGCCGATACAGATTACTTATTATATGACGCTTTCCATTGTTGCCCTGCTGGTTCTGTTTTGTGCTGTCTGGTTTGGCTTTTATCTCGCAAAATCAATTACAATACCTATTATGGAGCTTGCTGAGGGCACCAGAAGGGTTGCCGAGGGCGACCTGGGTTTTTCCATAGCAGTTGTGGCAGATGATGAGATAGGCAGCCTGGTGGAGTCTTTTAATAAAATGACAATGGATTTAAAAACCAGCAGGGAACAGGTGGAATCTTCAGCGCATATGCTTCGCCAGCAGAATATCGAAATCGAAGAAAAAAGGCAGTATATGGAGATAGTCTTAAAGAATGTTTCGGCAGGAGTAATATCCATAACCGAAGGAGGATTGATTACAACGTTTAATAAATCCGCTGAAAAGATGCTTAACCTTAAATCAGAAAAAATCCTTAATAAAAATTATAAAACAGTACTCAACAACCAGCATTTAAACATTGCAAAAAATATAATAGAGCACTTTTCTTCATCCATAGGCAGCGCTGTGGAAATGCCGTTTAAACTTTCCATAGACGGAAGACCAAGAAGCTTCATGATGCATATTACCGCACTAAAGGATAATGCAGACCAAAACATGGGGCTTGTAATTGTTTTTGACGATCTCAGCGATCTTGAAAAAGCCCAGCGAATGGCTGTCTGGCGTGAAGTTGCACGCAGAATAGCCCATGAAGTAAAAAACCCCCTAACCCCTATCACTCTTTCTGCCCAGCGTCTTAAACGAAAGTATTCAGAGAAGGTAAATGAAAAAGTTTTTGATGAATGTATACGCATGATAATAGAACAGGTGGATGTAATAAGGAACCTTGTTAACGAGTTCGCCAATTTTGCCAGATTCCCCACCGCAAATCCAAAACCGTGCAGCATAATACCAATAATAGAAGAGACCCTTGAACTATATAGAGAGGGAAATGACAGGATAAATTTTAAAATTGATATTAATGATAATATTCCCATAATGAATCTTGACCGCCAGCAGATAAAACAGGCTCTGATAAATCTTATGGAAAATGCAATAGCAACAATTAAGGATAAAGGTGAAATAAAATTTTCTTTAAACCATGATCCCATCCTGAAAATGGTCAGGCTTGAAGTATCCGACGATGGCGCAGGCATTTCCGACGAAGATAAAACCCGTCTTTTTGAACCATATTTTTCAACAAAAAAATCGGGTATGGGGCTGGGCTTATCTATTGTGAATGCAATAATTTCAGACCATAACGGCATGATACGTGTGCAGGATAATCGCCCGAAGGGTGCAAAATTTGTTATAGAAATACCCGTATAAACACTTAAGGAGTAAAAAAAAAATGTTTCCATCAATATTAATTGTGGATGATGAGCCTTCAATTCTTCAATCATTAAGCGGACTTCTTTCTGATGAAGGCTTTGATACCTTAACCGCTGATAACGGATATGAAGCCTTAAAGGTGATTGATGCGGAGTCTCCAGATCTTGTTCTCCTTGATATCTGGATGCCGGGAATCGACGGAATTGAAACCTTAAAAGAGATCAAAAAAGATAACCCGTTTATTCAGGTTATAATAATAACAGGTCACGGAACAATAGAGACTGCGGTAAAGGCGACAAAACTCGGCGCATTTGATCTTATTGAAAAGCCTCTTTCAATCGACAAGGTAATTGTGTCAATCAATAATGCGTTAAATTTCAGGCGGCTTGAAGAAGAAAACAGGTACCTTAGAAAAAAGACCATAGAAAAACACACCTTAAGCGGAAACAGTCCCGAGGTTATGGAATTGAAAAAACAGATTTCAATTGCCGCTCCATCAGACACATGGGTTTTGATTAGAGGCGAGAATGGAACAGGAAAAGAGCTGGTGGCCCGTTCAATACATCAGCTAAGTCCAAGAGCTGATCATCCCCTTATTGATATTAACTGTGCTGCCATTCCCGAGGATCTGATTGAAAGCGAACTGTTCGGACATGAAAAGGGAGCCTTTCCAGGCGCTGTAAAGAGAGACCGTGGCAAATTTGAACTTGCAAATAACGGAACCATATTTTTTGATGAAATCGGCGATATGAGCTTGAAAACACAGGCCAAAATTCTCAGAGTTCTTCAGGAACAAAAATTCCAGCGAATGGGTGGGGGAAGAATATTAAGTGTTAATGTAAGGGTGATTGCTGCAACCAACAAAGATCTTGAAAAAGAGATTGAAATGGGAAACTTCAGAGAGGATCTATACTACAGGATAAATGTTATACCCATAACGGTGCCTCCTTTAAAAAACCGGCTGGAAGATATACCTTTTTTAGTTGATACTTTTCTTGATGAATTTTCAAGGCAGCACAGAAGCAAAAAAAAGATATTTTCAAAAGATGCCATAAAAGCTCTTGGTGATTATTTATGGCCTGGCAATGTTAGAGAATTGAAAAATTTTATTGAACGTCTTTCTTTGATGGTGGAGGGTGATATTACTAAAGAATCCGTAAAAACTTTTCTTGATAACCCATCGGGCTCAATAAATAAAAATGTAAAGGCGTTGGAATCAAAACTGTTTGAAGATGAAAACTTAAAAAAAGCAAAAGCTATGTTTGAAAAAGAATTTATCAGCAGAAAACTTCGCCAGTATGATAATAATATCACAAAAACAGCTAATGCCATGGGTGTTGGACAAAGTTTTCTTCATAAAAAACTAAAAAGTTATAAATGATATGAAGCTGAGAATAATCAGCGGCAACCTGAAGGGCAAAAGGATCCAATCCGTCCCGGGAACGGATACGAGACCCACATCCAACAGGGTAAGGGAGGCCATATTCAATATTTTATCAAACAGTGTCACTGGAGCACATGTGCTTGACCTTTTTGCAGGCACAGGCGCTCTTGGGATAGAGGCCATGAGTAGAGGTGCCGAATCAACTGTTTTTATAGATAATAGAAAAAATGCAATTTCAGTAATAAAAAATAATATAGACTCATGTTCCCTGACAAAGAGGGTAAAAATAATATCCTGTGATATAGTTAATAATTTAAGGTGCTTAAAATCAGCCAAACCTGAATTTAAAATTGTATTCATGGACCCTCCATATAACAAAGATCTTATAAAACCGGCTCTTATTAATATTCATTTAAGCGGCTCTCTGAAAAAAAATGCTATTATTATAATCGAACATTCATCTTCTGAGAAAATTCCCCAGGATCTGCATGGGTTTAACATTGAAGATGAAAAAAAATACGGAAAAACAAAGATCTCTTTTTTGATTTATAGCCAGAAATCTGAATACATGGAGATTAGTTAAAATTTATAACTTTTCCGGTTAATCCGGGTTGGGAGATTATAAAATTATGGAAAGAATCGCAATATATCCAGGCTCTTTTGATCCTGTAACAAACGGGCATATTGATATGATTAAAAGGGGACTCAGACTTTTTGACAAGATTATAGTTGCAATACTTTGCAATACAAAAAAAGAGAACCTGTTTACTGTTGAAGAACGCATCAGGATGCTTGAATGCAGTTTAGAAGAAATTCAGCTTAAAAATGTGCAAATTGATCATTTCGATGGTCTCGTTGTAAATTATGCAGCGAAAAGTAATGCACACGCCATCTTGCGCGGCATGAGGGCTGTATCTGATTTTGATTATGAATTCCAGATGGCCCTGATGAACCGGCGTTTAAACCGCGATATACAGACTGTTTTTTTAATGTCCGGAATGCGCTGGATATTCACCAGTTCTTCTACCATTAAAGAAGCGGCGCGTTTTGGCGGAGATATAAGCGGTATGGTGCCAAAAAATGTTGAAGAAAAACTAAAGGAAAAATTCGGTTTATAAGGATTGATGGTCTCGTAAAAAGTCGAGATCAATTGGACAGTAGATTATG
>CAYZXU010000014.1:24208-34107 GCA_964482535.1 uncultured Desulfobacteraceae bacterium
CGAACCCTCTGGGCTTCTGTTCCCAAAAAATTTTAAAAAGGCAGTCCCTGCATCATGAAAAATCTGTCGGTTTTTTTATAAATATTCACATCTATAATTTTATTTTTTAATTGATCTTCACCTTCAATTAAAACCGGAATATAATTTGACGTCATTCCCTTAAGAAGACCTGTAGGAGTATGCCGTTTGGCTTCAATTAGAACTTGTGCCTTTTTCCCTATGGCTTTTTCAAAGAATTTCTCTTTTTTCTCCATGCCTAAATCCCGAATTTTTTTACATCTGTCCTTAATAATAGACTCTTTTACCTTGTCGGGATAATCAAAGGCCTTTGTTCCTTTTCTCGGAGAAAAGGGAAATACATGCAGGTATGTTACAGGCAATTCTCTTATTATAGAACAAGTATTTTCAAATGCATCATCGGTCTCTCCGGGAAAGCCTATCAAAACATCAACACCTATTGCAGCATCAGGCAGAATCTTATTTATTTTCAAAATTAGATCTTTAAAAAAAGAAGAAGTATATGGTCTGTGCATCCTTTTTAAAACAGTATCACATCCACTTTGCAAAGGAAGATGAAAATGACGGCAAAAAGTCTTTGAGTCAGCAACAAGTTTTATAATATCGTCGGAGAGTTCACACGGTTCTATTGAGCTTAACCTGACACGGTTAATCGGTTTTAATTCATCTATAGCTTTCAGAAGATCAATTAAAGCTGTTTTAGGCAAAAGATCTTTTCCATAACGGCCAAGATGAATACCTGTTAAAACCACCTCGTGGCAGCCCTTTTTTTTTAAGTTCTTAATATTTTCTATAACCTGGTTAAAAGGCATACTGCGGCTGGTTCCCCTTGCATAAGGGACTATGCAGTATGTACAAAACGCATCACAACCGTCCTGTATTTTTAAAAATGGCCTTGTTCTGCTGCCGGCAGCCACAAGAATACTTTTATTACTGCATATCTTGCGATTAAGTATCAGCTCGGGAATCCTGTGTTTTTCAGAATTTTCGATAACCTCATGTACGCCCTTTATTTTCCTGATTTCATCAGGTTCTGTCTGGGCATAACAACCGGTTATAATAATATGCGCATCAGGACAGGTCCTTATCAACTGCCTTATTGCCTGCCTTGACTGCATGGATGCCCTGCCTGTAACTGTGCAGGTATTTATTATACAAAAATCGGCTTTGCTACCGGCTCCAATCTGAAGCATACCCGCTTCTTTCAAATTATCTGCAATAAGTTCCGATTCACACTGGTTTACCTTGCAGCCAAGTGTTTTAAAAACAAATTTTTTCACGTTTTTTCTTCATGTCTCGTAATCCATCCTCCGCCTAAAACCTTATCACCATCATAAAAAACAGCGCACTGCCCTGGAGTTATTGCAGACTGGGGCTCTTCAAATTTTATAACGGCAGTATTTCCTCTTCCTGGAAATACTGTAGACAAAACCATCCTGTGACGGTATCTCAAGCGGGTATGAACTTTTAAAGGAGTATTCGGTTTCCTGTTAATCCAGTTAATGCCGGCCACTGTACAATGAGTACCCAGCAGGCTTTTTTTATTTCCAACAATTAGAGATTTTTTGTGGACGTTTATACTCAAAACATAATAGGCCTCTTTTGCAGGACAATTTATGCCGCGCCTCTGACCTATGGTAAACAGGTGCAGTCCATTATGCCTGCCTATAATATTTCCTGCACAATCTTCAATAAATCCCTGCTCAGGTCTAAAACCAGGCTGTTTCTCCATGAACTTCGCATAGGAACCTTCCGGGATAAAGCATACATCCTGACTCTCTTTTCCTGAAATTGGACTGAGCCCATTTTCTTCGGAGATCTTTATTACCTGTGATTTTGTAAAATCTCCCAGGGGAAATTTCACCCTTTCAAGCTGTTTTTGTTTCACCATGGCAAGGAAATATGTCTGTTCTTTTTTTAAATCAACTCCCCTAAGAAGCTCATACTGATTCATGCTGTTTTTTGATATTCTTGCATAATGGCCGGTGGCAAGGCATGAAGCTCCAATTTTTTTAACATAATCTAAAACTGTTCCAAATTTAATATACTGATTACAGACAACACAAGGATTAGGAGTTAACCCTGCCTGGTAATTTTTAACAAAATAATCAACAACTTTTTTCTTGAATTGATTCCGGCAGTCAACTGTATCAACAGCAATGCCAAGCTGGCTGGAAATATAAGAGGCTTTTTTTTCGGCAAGATCTTTAAATGTTAAGCCAAAGCAATCAGTCTGCTCATATCCTGTAAAAAAATGAACGCCTGTAACTTCATAACCCTGTTTTTTTAAAAGATATGCAGTGACAAGGGAATCTATCCCCCCGCTGACTGCAACTGCGATTAGACTTTTCATTCAAAAAATATATTATTTGTGGGACATATTTCCATTGCCCTTGTGGGGCATGCAGGCACGCAAAGTTCACACACACTGCATTTTTTCTGGTCAAAAACAACCAGCATCTCGGGACGCTGAATGTATAAAGCTCCAGTGGGACAGACGGCTGTACAGGCTCCACAATGGGTGCATTTATCTGTATTTCGTTTTACTTCCTGGTCTGCATTTTGAACAGATACACCCTGATCCTTAAGATATTGCACACCTTCCTTGAATTGTTTTTTACTTCCCGTCAACTCAAGGACTAAAACCCCTTCTTTCCTTGGGAGTACAGTGGCATTCAGTATGTTAAATGTAAGACCAAAATCCCTGACAAGATAACATACAACCGGTTTTTGCACTTCGGTTTGAGGAAAACGCAAAATCAGTATCTTTGAATACAATTTCAAACCTCCAGATTATTTTACAGCATCTTTTTTTTCAACAACAGTTTCAGACTGTTTTACAACATCATGCTTTGTTACAATATCATGCTTTGTTACAACATCATACACCGTGTTGTAAACATTTATAAATATTTCGCTAAAACCGGAAGGTGAAATCCTTCCTGCCTCAATATATTTAACAACTATCTCTTTGGCTGTTCTTAAAATCTGTTCATCAATAGAAGCCATATAAAACTCTCCCATATCAATTTGAGCTAACCCTAACCTACTAAACATTTGTGCTTTTTAACAAAAAAAATAGCCGGCTGAATTCAGTAATTTTGAAACAGCCGGCCATTAAGATGCTTTAACAAAAAATCTGATCAACCATTAATCGCATCAGTCAATTCAGGAATAAAATCAAGCACATCAGCAATAATACCTACATCTGCAACCTGAAGAATAGGAGCCTTTGCATTCTTGTTTATAGCAACAATAAATGGCGCTCCCTTGATGCCGCCAAGATGCTGGAATGAACCACTTATACCCAAAGCCATATAAACTTTTGGTTTTACTGTCTGGCCTGATGTTCCAACCTGACGGGATTTTTCCATCCACTTTGCATCAACAATAGGTCTGGAGCATGAAACATCAGCGCCCATAGCCTTTGCAAGATCCTGAGCTATTTCAATATTATCTTCATCTTCTATTCCACGACCAACTGAAACAAGAACCTCTGATTTTGTAATATCAACATCACCGGCTTCAGCCTCAACGACTTCTACAAAACATCTTTTTGTGGAAAGATCTCCTGCTTCAGAGGATTTATCAACGACCTGACCGCCTGCTGCTTTGCTTTCATCCATCTGATTTACACCTGGACGGACAGTAACAACAGCGCCTGCTGAGGCATCACAAAGCACATGAGTGCTTGCCATACCGCTGTATTCCTGACGGGAAATCTTGATATTGTCCCCATCCATACCTTCAAATTCTACACAATCGGCGACAAATGCTGCATCCATTTTGATTGAAAGACCAGCGCCAAGATCCATTCCAAAGGTATCATGACACATTAAAAGTATGCTCCCCCTGGGGATAATATTTACCAATGCTTTTCTAACAACTTCAGCATTGGGATATGCAAGGGCGTCATTATCAATCTTAATTACTTCTTTGTATGATGCTGCCATTTCATTGCAGATCTTATCAAGATCAGAGCCGGAACCTGTAACCACTGCTGTTACCGATGCCTCTGAATCAATCTTTTGGGCGGCTACAATTAGCTCCAGGGCTGAATCGTCAGCAACGCCATCCTTGTACACTATATATGCAAAAATCTGTCGGGCCATTATTTTAATCCTCCTTTGGCTTTCAAGAGTTCAATAAGTTTTTCACAAATCTCTTCGGTGCTTCCTTCAAGAATTTCAGCTCCTTCACCAAGTTCGGGAACAAAATAATCTACTCTTTTTACTTTTGCTCCTGCCACACCGACAGCATCAGCGGAAAGACCTAAATCACCGGCGCCATGAACAGGAATCTCAACAGATGCAACCTTTCTGATACCACGAATTCCAACATATCTCGGCTCATTAATACCGGTCTGTATGGAGAGTACACATGGAAGATCCATTTCGTTCATTTCCTGATTTCCACCTTCAATTTCACGACCAACCTTGATCTTTGCATCATCAATTATTTCAAGTTTGTTAACAAGAGAAGCATAAGGCACATCCAGCATTGCCGCCAGCATACCGCCAACCTGAGCAGCGCCGCCATCTGCCTGGGCTCCGGTAAGGATCAAATCATATTTCCCATTTTCAACTTCTGCTTTCAGAATTGTTGCAAGACCCTTTCCGTCTGAACCTTCAAAGGCATCATCAGAAATAAGAATACCATTGTCTGCGCCCATGGCCATTTCTCTTCTGATAACTTCTTCAGATTCCTTGTCGCCTATGGAAACAACAGTTACACTTCCGCCGACATTATCACGAATCTGAATTGCTTCTTCAACTGCATAATTATCCCATTCATTTACGGAATAGACAAGGTCGCCGCGTTCAATATCAGTTCCACTGCTGTTGACCTCAATCTCATTTTCAGAGGTATCAGGAACCCTCTTCACACATACCAAAATCTCCATGTTTATTTATCCTCCCGAATTAAAATTTTTTAAAACTTTACTTAGGAACGGGGACGAAATAACTTCTCCGCCAACCGTAAACCGTTAACTGTCAACCGTAAACCGCCCTTAATCTACTATTATATGCTGCTCAACAAGCTCAACAAGATCAAGCGCTTCCATCTCTCCTTCAAGCCCTGCAACCTTAATTGCATCTTCTATATTAACAAGACAAAACGGACATGCTGTTACAATAACATTTGCGCCTGCTTCCTTTGCCATTTCAACCCTTAACACGCCCATTCTCTGTTCTTCTTCAGGCTCATAAAAAAGCATTAATCCACCACCACCGCAGCAAAAAGATCGATCACGACTCTTGACCATTTCAACCCTCTGTAAGCCCGGGATAGCATCAAGCACCTCTCTCGGCGGCTCATAAACGCTGTTATGTCGTCCCAAATAACACGGATCATGATAAGTGTAAACTTTATTTTTGTCTTCTATATTCTTTAAACGAATCTTCCCTGACTTTATTTTCTTGTCCAAAAGCTGGCTGATATGTTCAATGGGCGGAAGTTCGTCGTCATTATAATCATTTTTTATTACATTATATGCATGGGGATCTGCGGTAACAATACTTGAAGCTCCCGACTCCATTATTGCTTCAGTATTCCGTTCCTTAAGATCCTGGAAAAGCATCTCTTCACCGAATCTTCTTACTTCATTACCTGCATCTTTTTCCGCTTTACCGAGAATTCCGAAATCAACTCCTGAAGCCGCAAGAACCTTTGCTGTTGATTTTCCTATATCCTGCATTCTGTCGTCATAACAGGTTATGCTGTCAAGAAAATAAAGTGTTTCAGCAGTCTTGCCTTTTTCAAGGATTTTAACTTTACACTCCTTGGCAAACTCTTTATCCTTTGCCCAGTCAGCTCGTTTTTTCTCCATCTTGCCCCATGGATTTCCACGTTTTTCAAGGGCGCTGAGGGGTTTTTGAAGTGACTGGGGAACCATTCCTTCGTCAACCATGCCCCTTCTCATATCAACGATCTTGTCAATATATTCAATCCCAAGGGGACATTCCTGTTCACATGCACCGCATGTTGTACAAGACCATATTTCATCTTCTGTGTATATATCTCCTATCAGCGCTTCACTCTCTAAAGGTTTGTCTGTCAAGGGATAATTTTTAAACATCTTGTCCCTGCCCTTAATTGTAATAAATCTCGGGGACAAGGGTCTACCAACAGCATTGGCCGGGCACTGATCTGAACATCTTCCGCAATCTGCACATGTATAAAAATCAAGTAGCTGCTTCCATGTAAAATCTTCCAGTTTCTTTACACCAAAAGACTCAAGATCATCAAGCTGATCATCACTGACCCCGTATTTTACAGGTTTAATATTTCCCTTCTTTAATCTCATGAAAAATACGTTAAACACAGAAGTAATAACATGAAAATGTTTACCAAGAGGTAAAAAACACAAGAAAAAGAAAAAAGTTACATCATGGACATAATAGGAAATAGAATGAAGAATCTGAAGAACATTGATGGATGTTCCAAGCAAAAGTTTTTTGAAAATCCAGGCTAATGTTAAAGGAGCCATAAATTCCGCATGCAGCCCCTCCTGGATATTTGCGGCAGCGATGCTTGCCTCAAAAAGACTCTCTGATATCATGAGGGTTGAGATAATACCAAGAACAAATACTGCCTCTGCCGTATGGTCATGACCGTACTTTGCAGGAACAGCGTATCTTGCAGGCTTAAAGATACCCCTTCTGATTGCTGCGATAATACATGCAATTAAAACAACGGTGGCTGCATAATCCTTAAAAAAATTATATACATGCCCGATTACACCCCCAAATCCGGGCACAACAAAACCGTCATAAAAACCTATTACTACCAGGGATGTTGACCGGACAGAGAGAATTAAAAAACCAAAAAAGATCAAAATATGAAGAACCCCTGCAAGCATATATCTCGGCTGCCTGTACTGAAAAAGCCATATTTTAATCAACTGTTTAATGCGATCAGGAATATTATCCAGACGGCTGTCAGGGGCTGCATTTAAAAGCGGTATCAGCCTTTTCCACATAATATAGATAAAAGCACCGATTCCTATAATTGGAATCAATACAGAAAAAATTACCGTGGGCAATCCTAAAAAAACGCCCTTGGCCGGAGCTATCAAAGATGCATCCATTTTACCTTATTTCTCCCTTCGAAACCTCACAAAACGTCCAGTTTCATCCAATTTAAAGTGACATGCTCAAATAAAAATCATCAAAATACTCTCAATATCTTCCTTGAATATTAAGATATTCACCTTTCTTAAAACCGAACGAAATTAAACACGTTTTAACGGTCTCTCTTAATAAAGATTATGTTAATATAAAATTTTCCGTTTACTAAACAACAGCGTAAATCCACATTCATCTATCATTCAGGCATTAGATTGTCAAGACAAATCACATGCATACTGAGGGGGCAGTATGCAGAATATGCAAAAAAGAATCTCTGCTGATCTCCCTTGCGCCAAGACTTTTTAAATGATCCGTTGTTACCTGGCAGTCTATCATATTAAATGACAGGCTTTTAAGATAATCTGCAAGAAAAACAAAGGCCACTTTTGAAGCATTGCTCATATATGTGAACATTGATTCACCAAAAAAACATCTTCCCATGTAAACACCGTACAAACCGCCGACAAGTTTTCCCTGATGCCATGCTTCCACAGAATGTGCATACCCTGATTCATAAAGACTGCAATAAGCATTAATCATATCTTTTCCAAGCCAGGTGCCTTCATTGCAGCTTGTCCGAACATCAGCGCATGCATTTATAACGTCATAAAACGCTTTATCAAAAGTAATCTGAAAAACTTTTTTCTTTATTATTTTTTTTAAAGATTTTGAAACCCTGATTTCATCAGGAAATAAAACAAGGCGTGGATCAGGGGACCACCACATAAGAGGTTCCCCCTCTGAAAACCAGGGAAATATTCCCATACTATAGGCGAGAAGAAGACGGTGCTGACTTAAATCTCCTCCAATGGCAAGAATTCCATCTTCATTAGCAAGGTTTGGAGAAGGAAAGGATATTTTTTTTCGTGATAATAAAAAAACAGACATAAACTAAAACCCTTGAGACCTTTACAAAACGGCAGGTCACCCCCTAACCCCTGAAACCATTGAAGAAACTATATTTGAGACCCTTGACCAGACAATCTCAAACTTTGTTTCAGGCATTGTATTTTTTAAGTGTGTTTTGAAAAAAATCTTCCTTTTCCCTGAATCATCGGGGATTTTATAAAAAACCACTCTGACCTTTCCTTTTTTTCCCATATCTTCCATTTTTTTTATAAACATTTTTTGTTTATTAATTAATTTTTCTTTACTTTTAGAGACATCATATTCCCCGGGAACATAAGGGGAAGCATAAAAAAATATAATCCGGCCTTTTTTATCCCTGCCAAACTCTGTTATGACCTCTTCCGGAAACGAATATTGCTTTTTACAACCATAGTCGTCATTCACAAGGTCTGAAAATATTATAACCCTGCCTCCCCTGCTTTCAGGCAAAATATTTTCAAGGAAGCAGTAAAACGGAGTAGTTAAGGGCATCCCGGGATCTATAGTTTTATTTGAAATTGATATATTTTTGATCCTGCTTCCGACACGAATCTCAAAAGACCCGGGGTTTTGAGGAGAACCCTTTGAAATTATATCATCTATCCCATGACTGCCGCATCCCGGCGTACCAAATATTGAAACATTATAGGAAAGTATTGAATCCCCCACAAGTTTTCTTAATCTAAAAATCAAAGCATCCTTAACATCTTCAAGAACATCCCTCTTAATAGTTCCTGAAACATCAATTCCAATGGAAAAAAAATCAGCCCTGGCCTGCCTGACCTGTTTTAATTCAACGGCAAACATGGAGTTGGTAAAAAAAAGATATATCATAAGCGCAGCAAAAACCAGAAACAGCCAGCAAGAAATTTTAAACATACTTCCTAAAAAAGTCTTACGCTTTATAAAACGCCTTTGATATTTCATTATCCGCAATCCATGGTTTTCTAATTAAACAGCTCGGTTCAAAGTATTCCATTGACAGTTTATGAATAATGTATTTAATATTTTTTATCAAACAATTTAAAAAAGGAGAATTAATATGCCTCTATTCGACTATATTTGTGAAAACTGCGGAAAAACCAGTGAGCTTCTTGTCACTGGTTCTGATACTGATTTAAAGTGCAGATTTTGCAACAGCTCAAACATTAAAAAAATGCTCTCAGCCCCTTCATCACTATCAGGCTCTGTGAGAAACAGTTTCCCTGGTCCGGGCGATACGGCATGCTGTGGTTCATCTCCATCACTTGCACCAGACTGCTCCGGTCCTGGAAGCTGATGCGGAAAAACATAGCACAAGGTATGTGCTATCATGCGTCAAGAAGGTAGGAACCCGTGCCGACAGCGATTCTCCTTCCTTCATCATCATTAAGTTCCATTCTTGCCACGGTTACCTTTGTTCCTGATTTAAGTATGCTTCCCGTTGCGATAAATTTTTTGCCTGTGCCGGGCCGTAAATAATCAATGCGCATGTCTATGGTTCCAAATTTCGATAAATTAGCCAGGGGCACTTTATCTATCATTCCGTTTTCATCCTGCGCGCGGAATGTTAAATGGGTTATGGTCATAACACCGCCGGCAACATCGAGAAATGAAGCTATTACTCCTCCATGTAAGGCACCGGTTAAATAATTCCCAACCAAATTATCTTTTTTTTCAAAGCTGATTTCAATATAATCACTGGTCAGTTTTTCTATTTTAACCCCGATAACCCTGTCAAAAGGCACCTGCTCACTGAACACAAGCTCAATCTCCTTTAGCGCTTTTTCTAAATCTACTGCCATTGTTACACCTCTGTTTGTTAAGGGCGGTTTACGGTTTACGGTTTACGGTTTACGGTTTACGGTTTACGGTTAAAATACC
>CAYZXU010000015.1:0-32662 GCA_964482535.1 uncultured Desulfobacteraceae bacterium
AACAGTGCAATAAATGTAAAAAAGTACATGCTATTTCGCATATAGGTTGCACTTTTTTACATATCTTGTTCTATTAAATAATAAAATTTGTAGAAAATATATATTTAGCACACATATTACACCTATTGCTATATTAAAGTAAATGTGCTGCAAAATAAACACAAATTTCGTCCTGATCCAAAAGCAAAATTAATGGATCAGATCAAAGAAGTTTTATGTTACCATCATTACGCCTATCGCACAGAAGTTGCATATTGTCAATGGGTTGTCCGGTATATTCACTATTATTGAGGAAAGACTCATCCACGAGAAATGGGGAGACAGCAAGTTGAAGCCTTTCTCTCAAACCTGGTGAGTAAAAAAAAACGTGGCGGCATCCACACAGCGTCAGGCTTTAAATGCTGTTTTTTACAACCGAAAATTGACCCACCTTATAAAAACAATAACACCCAATTTTGATCACCTGCTACACCTTACAAAAAAAATAGAAGATTGAGGTGAAAATGTAATTTTTGTGAGATTTCCAACGGATAGGCTGCCATGGGAGTTTGACAATGTCAAATATTCCAAATAGATATTCTGGAATGAAATAGAAAAAAGACATCCTAAAAGTATTTATTTAAAAGATTATCCAGAAATCTCAAAATTTCATTTAAAAGATGGGTACATCTTGATTTTCGAGATAAAAATGAATTTACAAAAGGATTAATCAGTGTCATTTTACATAAGCAATTAAACAATATTTAAGCATGAACTCAGATAGCTAATAAGGATAGATTGTGTGAGGAACGAACACCACGATCTTGACAAGCTCCTTAATATCACGATAGACGGCAGAAGATTCATTGGGGTTATAATTGGAGTATATGGTTTTAAGAGCAAAATCCTTTGGATTTTATTTTTTTAAATGATGCAGAATTCAGGCAAGACTCTGGAAAAAAGTCCTCGGTTATCTGATCTACAGGCAAGATTTAAAAATATTCTTGTTTTAGATTTTGAAATGGTTCCCAATGGGGATACATATCATATAGGGGCGTTGTTTAACGATAAAACATTCCAGAAAAAAAATATAAAAGATTTAAAAAACGCGCTCATGGAGTTGTCCGAATTTTCAAACGGGGCAGATTATATTTTGGGACATAATATTTTCAACCATGATCTCAGGATTGCAAATGATGCCTGCCCTGAAGCAAAATTTCTAAAACTTCCTGTCATTGATACGCTTTTTTTGTCTCCCCTTGCATTTCCTGAAAACCCTTACCACAAACTTGTTAAAGACTACAAGCTGGCAAAAAGAAGTAAAAATAATCCGCTTGCCGATTCAATCCTGGCCAGCGCTGTTTTTGAGGATCAGCTTGCAGCATTTTTAAACATTCTGGAAAAAGAACCGGAGCGTATATCTTTTTTTGCCTTTTCCTTTAAAAATTTTTGTTTTAATAATGGAAATCCCGGTTTAAGGGGTATCTATGACCTGTTTCATTTTTTGTCCGGTTTTTTATTGGGGGGAACTCCGTCTGAAAAAGAGGCCAAAGGTATATTCAGGTCTCTTTGCCTGGGGAAAATATGCAATAATGGGTTAAAACAGATATGGGATACATATTTGCAAAATGCTTTCCAGAGACCGGTTCTTGCCTATCTCCTTTCCTGGCTCATGGTTTCCGGGGGAAATTCCATTATACCCCCCTGGGTAAGTCGCCAGTTCCCTGAAATTTTCGGTATTGTTAAAAAACTGCGATATTCATGCAAAGATAGCTCTTGCAGTTATTGCAGAAAAAATAATGATTCTGAAAAACTTTTAAAAAAATACTTCGGGTTTAAAAAATATAGAAGACTTCCCGATGGAAGGCTGCTTCAAAAAGAGATTATTGATTCAACCTTAAGTGGAAATCCGCTCCTGGGAATTCTTCCCACAGGAGGGGGAAAATCAATCTGCTACCAGATACCCGCCCTTCACAGATATGACCGGCTAAGTGAGCTGACAATTGTCATCTCGCCCCTTAAAGCATTAATGAAAGATCAGATTGACAATTTAAACAGGGCAACCGGCGCTGAATCAGCAGCAGCAATTAACGGGAGCCTCACCCTTCCGGAAAGAGGCTCCGTGATGGAGAAAGTAAGGCTTGGAGATATCGGGATTTTATATATTTCTCCGGAGCAGCTCCGAAATTTTTCCATTGCTCAATTGATAAAATCCCGGGTTGTCGGCCTTTGGGTTTTTGATGAAGCCCACTGTCTTTCCAAGTGGGGGCATGATTTCAGACCGGATTACCTTTATGTTTCCGACTTTATTCGCAAATATTGTAGTGATACAGATAACCAGCCCCTTGTCTGCGCCTTTACGGCAACAGCAAAAAAAGATGTGATAGAAGAAATTTCAAGCCATTTTAAGGAAAAACTTTCCATTGATATTGAGCTTTTTGTGGGAGACATACAAAGGGAAAATTTGAATTTTGAGGTGTGGCCTGTAAGAAAAAATGAAAAATATGGTCTAATATTAAATTGTCTTAAGGAAAGTTTTACAAAGCACAAAAGCGGGGCAATTGTTTATTGTTCAACGAGACGCGGCACAGAAGAGATAAATCTTTTTTTAAATGAACAGGGAATATCTTCCGAAGCCTTTCATGCAGGAAGAAGTGAACCGGATAAACGAAATATTCAGGATGATTTTGTGGATGGGAAGATCCCTGTTATCTGTGCCACAAACGCCTTTGGAATGGGAATAGACAAAAAGGATATCAGGCTTGTCATCCATGCTGATATTCCCGGTTCCCTTGAAAACTACCTCCAGGAGGCAGGCCGCGCTGGAAGAGATATGGAGCCCTCTGACTGCATTCTTTTATATGAAGAGGAGGATATTCAAAACCAGTTTTCCTTGAATGCATATTCACGGCTTTCCATAAAAGATATTAAAAAAATTTTAAGTGTATTAAAGAAAAGAGGGGCAAAAACACCTGAAATTATCATTACCCCGGGCGAAATTATGCGTCTGATCGGGCATAGCGGGGACGGCGAAAATGATGCCAAAGCCAGGATAGGTGTAAGCTGGCTTGAAAGAAAGGGGTTTGTTGAGCGTTCCTTTAATCAAACACTTTTTTTCAAAGGTGCGCCTGTTGTAAAAAGCATGGAAGAAGCGGAAAAAAAGATTGAGAAACTCAACCTTTCCAAAACCATGCAAGCCGTTTTTACAATCATCATGAATTTTCTGTTCAATGCCGATGCCAACGACATCCTGTCGGCAGACGATATATGCACAGCCCTTGGAAGTATAAAAAATCTCCCTGCAAAATATTTGGATTCCCGTGAAATTATCACCCTTTTGTCTGAAATGGCAGAAATTGGTCTAATAAGAGAAGGGATTATTTTAACAGCCTTTGTGAGACCCGGGGGGAAAAACAGTTCTCCAAAGCTTTTAGACTATTTTTCAGGCGCTGAAAACCGTATGCTTAAGATAATGGAAGAGATGTCGCCTGATTCCGGGCTTTCCCCTGATTCGGCTGAAATGTTTAATCTTCGCCTAATGTCCCAGCGGTTGAAGGATAATGGTTTTGAAAATATTAACCCTGCCATTGTGGAAAAAATTTTGCGGTCAATCGCAAATGATAAAGGGGAAAACCAGGGTAAAAGTATTAAGGTGAGCGGCAAAAGTGGGGTTGACCAGCGGTGGGTTTATATGAAATTTTCATGGCAGGAAATTAAAAAAAGAGTGCTACTGCGGCATAATGCTTCAAGGGTAATTCTTCGGGAAATAATATCATCTCTTCCGGATGCCTTGAAAAAAGGGCGCGCAGAAGTCCTGGCTGAATTTTTTATCTCGGATATTATTAATGCCATGCGGGCAGACATTTTTCTTTCCAAAATAAAAGGAGATTTTAAACCTCTCATTGAAAGGTCTCTTTTATATATGCATGATGTTAAAATCATTACCCTGCAAAACGGACTTGGTGTTTTCAGGCAGGCAATGACAATAAAAATGCTTCCGGAAAGCAAAAAAAGGCAATATACAAAAGGGGACTATGAACCATTATCCCATCATTTTGACCAAAAAAATGTTCAGGTTCATGTCATGGATAAATATGCCGGATTAGGCATGGAAAAGATAAAAACCGCCCTTGATTTTGTGCGTGATTATTTTTCAACTTCCTACGATTCATTCATAACGCAATATTTTCCGGGTCAAAAAGAGATTATCAAGACAGCAATGACCGCAGAAGCCTATAAAAAGATCGTTCAATCTCTTGAAAACAGTATTCAGGAATCTATTGTGGCAGCGCCTCCTGAAAATAATATACTGGTTCTTGCAGGCCCTGGTTCCGGAAAAACAAAAACAATCGTTCACAGGTGCGTCTGGCTTATTAAAGCCAAATCTGTTGATCCAGCTTCAATTCTTGTTTTATGTTTTAATCACCAGGCCATGCTCGAACTTAAAAAAAGGATAAAAAAACTGGCCGGAAAAAGCGCTGATTCAGTCACTGCAATGACCTATCACGGCTTTGCCATGCGGCTTGCAGGAATCTCCCTGTTAGATAAATCCCATCAGCCCCGGGGTTTTAATTCTTTACAGAATTTTGACAGCATCATTGATGAAGCAGTCGATATATTAAATGGGAATAAAGCCATCCCGGGGATAGACAAATCTGAAGCAAGGGAGTATTTTCTTGCAAGATACCGGCATATCCTTGTGGACGAATATCAGGATATTGATGAAAGGCAATACAGATTTATTTCAGCGCTGACAGGAAGGCTTGAAGAAGATAATGAAGCAAAAATTTCCATCATGGCAGTGGGAGACGATGACCAAAGCATATATGGATTTAGAGATGCAAATATTGCGTTTATTAAAAAGTTTAAAGAGGATTATAATGCAAAGACCTTTTATCTAATTGAAAACTATAGATCTTCATATCCAATTATACAGGCATCGGGGGAATTTATTGCCTTAAATAAAAACCGGATGAAAAAAGATCAGGTTTGCCGTATTAATTCAAAAAGAAAATCCCGGCAGCAGCCCCCTGAAAAAATCAAAAGAGAAGCTCTTGTCCAGATAATTTGCGCTGAGGATGTAGAATCCCAGGCTGTCTGGATAGCAGGTGAGATAAAGCGGATACTACACGAAAACAAAGGAACAACGATGGATGATTTTGCCGTTATCTCAAGGCATGGAATTTCCTATCCCTATCTTGTTTCAGTCAGAATGGCGCTGGCAAAGGAAAGTATCGATTTTTGCTATTCAATCAAGAGCGGGTCGGGGTTTCCCATGTTCAGGCTCAGGGAGATACAGGAATTTCTCGAATATCTTGATACCAATAAAATTAGAAGGATGCGTCCTGTTAATTTGAAAAAGGAGGTTCTTGAAAAATTTAATCAGAAAAATATCCGGACAGACCGGATTGAACAAATTCTTGAAACCTGGTGTGAGATAAATTCCGATATTGAAATATCAATCTCGGAAGTTAAGGATTTTGCCCTTGAAATTTTTCTTGAAGAAAGAAGAGAACAGAAAACAGGAAACGGCGCATTTCTAAGTACTGTCCATGGTGTAAAGGGGATGGAATTTCCTTATGTTTTTATCCTTGACGGCGGGTGGAAAAGCAGGGCAATAGAGGAGGAGCGAAGACTTTTTTATGTCGGGATGACACGGGCGAAAAAAAATCTTTATTTATGTCATCTTGAAACTGCGGCCAATCCTCATATTCCAGTATTAATGGAAAACAGCTTTACTTATAAAAAAAGAGCAAAACCTGCAACTATCAATGCTTATACTGATGATCTTACTGTATCAATCCTTGGGATGGAAGATCTTGTTATCAGTTATCCAGCCCGTTTCCCTGAAAACCATGAAATCCACAAGAATCTATCGGAACTTGGAACAGGCGATAAAGTTTATTTAACAGAAAATAATAATGAGCTTTACATCGAAAATGATAAAGATGAAACTATAGGATTACTTTCAAAAAAAGCATATTTAAAATGGAAAGATAATACTCAAAAAATACTAACCGCAAAACTCCTTGGCATTATAAAGCGTAAGCAAGAGGATAATGAAACTGATGGATACAAAAATATTAAAAAGAAATCATGGGAATTGCCCATTGTGGAAATTCTTCACAGGAAATTAAAAAGTGTATAAACTTGACAAACCCCTTAACATCAAGATAGACGGCAGGAGATCCATTGGAGTTATAACCGCAAATTAACAAGGAGTATATTCATGTCAGATATTTTTCAGTTTATAAAAAATAAGGATCCAGGTGAAAATGAGTTCCATCAGGCTGTTCAGGAGGTGCTTGAATCTGTGCAGCCTGTTCTTGATCGTAACCCTGAATACAGAAGAGCGGCTGTTCTGGAAAGAATTACAGAGCCCGAACGGGTTATTATGTTCAGAGTTCCATGGATGGACGATAGTGGTCAGGTCCATGTAAACCGTGGCTTCAGGATAGAAATGAACAGTGCCATAGGTCCATATAAGGGAGGCTTGCGGTTCCACCCTTCTGTAACTTTGAGCATATTAAAATTTTTGGCTTTTGAGCAGGTTTTTAAAAATGCACTGACAACCCTTGCCATGGGCGGCGGAAAAGGCGGTTCTGATTTTGATCCTAAAAATAAATCGGATAATGAGATCATGCGATTCTGTCAGAGTTTTATGGCTGAACTTTATCGCCATATAGGCCCCAATACAGATATACCCGCAGGGGACATAGGCGTGGGAGCCAGAGAAATCGGTTATCTTTTTGGCACATACAAAAAACTCAGCAATGAATTCACAGGTGTATTAACAGGCAAAAGCCTTGCATGGGGGGGAAGTCTCATACGTCCTGAAGCAACAGGATACGGGAGTGTCTATTTTGCATCCGAGATGCTTGCCGCAAAAGACGACAGCCTTGAAGGAAAAATATGCCTTGTATCAGGTTCCGGCAACGTGGCACAGTTTACAACAGAAAAAATCATTGAACTTGGGGGGAAGGTTGTAACAATATCTGATTCTTCAGGCTATATTTACGATGAAGAAGGTATAAACAAGGAAAAACTTGAATTTGTGAAAAGGCTGAAAAATATTAAACGGGGAAGAGTTGAAGAGTATGCCCAGGAATATCCATCATCTGTATATACAAAAGCCGATGAATCTGTCAGTTATAATCCTCTGTGGGATCACAAGGCTGACTGCGCATTTCCAAGCGCTACACAAAATGAAATAAACGAAAAAGATGCAGAAACTCTGATTAATAATGGCATTTATCTTGTCTGTGAGGGAGCAAATATGCCTTCCACGCCCGAGGCCATTAATGTTTTTATAGACAAAAAAATTCTCTTTGCGCCAGGAAAGGCCGCAAATGCCGGAGGCGTTGCCGTATCCGGTCTGGAAATGGCGCAAAACAGCATGCGTTTAAACTGGCCGAAAGAAGAGGTTAATGATCGCCTGAAGATTATCATGAAAAGCATACACCGCACCTGCCTGAATGCAGCCGCAGAATATGGTGAGCCCGGCAACTATATGGCAGGAGCGAATATAGCGGGGTTTGTCAAAGTGGTTGATGCAATGCTTGACCAGGGTGTGGTTTAGGGCTGTCGGTGGGGGATAAATCAAAACTATCGGAGGCGGGGAAAGTATAATGAAAAGAAAACCCAATTATAAAAAAATTTTTTTGGAACTGATAAACAATATCACAATAATAGGAGAAGTGAATATTAACAGGATGGAAGAGGAAAAAGAGGAGGAATTTTACAAAAGGTTGTCTGATATGTTTACCTATGATTATCAAACACCTTATCTGATTGTAACAAATGCAAAAATAGCCAGGCCTGTTGAATCTAAACAGAGCATTGCTTTTGCTCCGGCAAAGATTCTTTTTGTTAACAAGCAAAATATTATTTTTGCAGAACCAATAGAAGACGAACAAGAAGCATAAGTTCAATCCTATGGTTTTGATTGAACTTATGCGTTATCAGTTAAGTTTTCAACAGCTTCTTTTACTTCAGAAAGAATTTCGTTTAAATCTTTTTCCTGAAGTCCGAGAAATTCCAGTGAACCTTCTTCAAGAATGGTTTGCAAATATTCCATATCTATTTCGTCTAACCGGGATATGGAATCTGCAATATGGATGATATAGGCAATATCATTTTTTTTCGATTCAGAGGGAAGGTGATGAAATCTTATTCCAACAGATTGATTTTTTGGCATCTGCCATTGCTCACACAATGCAGATGCTATTTCTGCATGATCAAAGCCCAATATATGTTTTTCAGCCATAAGAAAGGAGAGTTGCTGGTTTTTCATAAAATTATTGAACTGATCTTTTTTTTCTACAATATACTTATCCAGAACAAGTTTGCCTGAATCATGTATAAGGCCTGCTGAGAAGGCTTCGTTTTCAATGACCGGTCTTTTTAATTTAGCTATGGCTTTTGAACCCAGTGCCACTGCAAGGGAATGCTGCCATAATGCGTTTGAATCTAGTTCGTAACCTTTTAAACTTTTACCCAGCAGCGATGATGCACCGGCAACTGTAACTGCTTCGGATAGTGTTTTATAGCCCAGCACAACGCAAGCCTGATGAATTGAAGCCACCATGCCGCTCATGCCATAGTATGTTGAGTTGGCAATTTTTAAAAGTCTTGCTGCAATTGCCTGGTCTGTTTCAATGGCTTCGGCAATATCTTTAAAACTTAAATTCGGGTTTGCCATTATCTCCCGAACTTTTAATACAACCTGGGGCATGGGCGGAAGATCGGATATGGATTTTAAAATCTTTTTTTTCAAAGAGTTGCCAATGTTTTCATGGTCTAAGCCAGTGTTTTCATGGTCTAAACCAGTGTTTTCATGCTCTAAATCAGCCAAATCATCTTTTTGAGCAGAAACCCCGGGGTCAGGTCTGTTTTCAGTTTTTTCAGGTCGCAGGTCTAAGGTAATAACTCCCTTGCAGTCAGGGCAGTTAAATGAGATTTTTTTGGGGGGCAGTTTATCATCCGGAAGATCGTATGTTTTATGGCAGCCAGGGCATGTAATTTTCATTTTAACCTCTTTTAGCTTGATATATTCTCAAAAATGGCTTTTAAATTGCATAAGTATATTACAGGTGCTCTATAACAGAGGATCTAAAAAAAAACAATATTATAAAAAGGAATAAGATGCTGAATAAAACAAAGGTAATAGCAACAATAGGTCCATCGTCAAACACCCGATCAGTTTTGCTTAAACTTATTTTATCCGGCATGAATGCCGCAAGGCTGAATTTTTCCCACGGAACTTATGAAGAGCATGGCAATGTAATAAATATGATACGTTCCGTGTCGAGAGAGATAAATAAACCCGTTGCAATTATAATTGACCTGCAGGGCCCAAAAATCAGAACAGGGAAATTAAAAGAAGGCAAACCTGTTGTTTTGAAAAAAAACAGCGAGATCAAAATAACCACGAATAACCTGCCAGGGACTGCTGAAATTATCTCCACAACCTATAAAGATTTGGTCAAGGATGTGAAAAAAGATGACAAGATACTTGTTGATGACGGTTTGATGGAATTAAAGGTTTTGTCAAAGAGCAAAGATTTTGTTACATGCAAGGTTATTAACGGCGGGATATTAAAAGAGCATAAGGGGATAAATCTGCCGGGTGTAAAAATTTCAACGCCATCTTTGACGGAAAAAGATAAAAAAGATTTAAATTTTGCAATAAAAAACGAAGTTGATTATATTGCTCTTTCATTTGTAAGAAAAGCAAATGATTTAAAAAATATCAAAGCAATATTAAAAAAACAGGGATCCGACATTCCTGTAATTGCAAAAATAGAAAAACCTGAAGCAGTTGAAAATCTTGATGCAATTTTAAACATTACAGATGCAGTCATGGTCGCGAGAGGAGACTTGGGTGTTGAACTCAATCCTGAGAAAGTTCCAGCCATACAGAAAAAAATTATCAGGGCAGCCATTCTGGCAAATAAGCCGGTAATAACAGCCACCCAGATGCTTGAGACAATGACTGTTAACCCGATACCTACCAGGGCAGAAGCTTCAGACGTGGCAAATGCAATTTACGATGGAACAGATGCAGTTATGCTTTCTGGTGAAACAGCATCAGGAAAACATCCTGTAAAAGCTGTACAGATGATGTCTAAAATTATTGCAGAAACTGAAAAATCCCCTTTTATGAAATATAATATCTGGCACGAGTTGGCAAAAAAAGAAATTATAACCCAGGCGGTGGCTCAAGCATCGGTGCTTATTTCCGATAGAACAAAGGCAAAAGCTATCATTTCATTTTCCATATCAGGCAAAACCTCTAAATTGATTTCAAAACACAGGCCTGCAATTCCTGTATATTCATTTTCTCCTTCCCAGAAAACATATAATCGTCTGTCTATCTTATGGGGAGTTTACCCCCTTTTTATTCCTGAGGTTGAAGATGCAAAATTAATTATAGAAGCAGGGGTAAGAATTATATTAAATAAAAAACTTGTCAAAAAAGATGATATGATAGTCATTCTTACGGGTTTAGCCCTGAAAAGTGGTTCAACCAATCTTATAAAAATTCATAAAATAGGTCAGGAGGATTGATCTTAAAAAATGTCGAAAAATCTTTTCATAACGTCAACTGAACCAAGAAGCGGAAAATCTGCAATTTCATTGGGGATTATGGAAATGCTGCTCAGAAATATAGACAAGGTGGCTTTTTTTCGTCCCTATATAAATAGGGATCATAGATCGAAAAAAAAAGATAATGACTTAAATTTGATCTCATCTTATTTTAACCTTAATCTTGATTATGAAGAGATGTATGCCTATACTACATCAGAGGTCAACAACCTGATAGCACAGGGCAAAAATGAGGAACTTATTGAAGGAATATTTTATAAGTACAAAGCAATAGAACAAAAATATGATTTTGTGCTCTGTGAAGGATCAGATTTTAAAGGAGCAACATCGGCCTTTGAATTTGATATAAATGCTGAAATTGCAAGTAATTTGGGGTGCCCTGTACTTCTTGTTGCAAATGCCCAAAATAAAACAGAGGATGAAATAACAAGTTCCATTGAAATATCTCTGGAATCTTTATCTGAAAAATCATGCAATGTGATTTCAACAATAATTAACAAAACCGGCACACAGAATATCAATAAAATTATTAAAAGGTTAAAAAAGGGCAGCATAATTCCAAATCAGTTGATTTATACTGTTGAGGAAGAAAAATATCTTGGCAACCCCACTGTCAGTGAAATTGTAAAAAACATGAATGCAAAAGTTCTGTATGGGAAAAAACATTTAAACAGACATGTTCATGGTTTTGCAATTGCTGCCATGCAGCCGGAAAATTTACTTGAAAGACTGGAGCAGGGCATTCTTGTCATAACCCCTGGCGACAGGGCAGATGTACTCATGGCCTGTCTTGCAGCTGTATTTTCATTAAAGCTGCCTAATATTTCAGGCATCATGCTTACAGGCGGTCTTGAACCCGCAGATTCAATCTGCAGATTAATCGAAGGCTTTCCGGATATTGTGCCGATTTTAAGCGTTAAAGAGAATACCTTTCCTGCTGCCATAGCAGTGGACAATATCCATTCCGTCATATCTCCCGATGACAGACGTAAAATAACCAGAGCGTTGGAATTGTTTGGAAAAAATGTAAAAATTGATGAGCTTCAGGAAAAAATTATAAAAACTGATACCTATGTGACAACTCCAAAAATGTTTGAATACGGTCTCTTGCAAAAGGCGCGTAAAATCAAACAGCATATTGTTTTGCCTGAGGGTACAGAAGAGAGAATTTTAAAGGCGACCGAGATACTGCTCCAGCGTAATGCTGTTGATGTTACTCTCCTTGGCGATGAAAGTGAAATAAGAAAAAAGATTGCCAGAATGAATCTTCATTTAAATGGAGCAAATATAATCGATGTGGCAAACAGCCCCATGCTGGAAGATTATGCACGGACATATTATGATTTAAGAAAACACAAAGGGCTTACAAAAGAGATTGCAAGGGATATTATCAGTGACACGAGTTTTTTTGGCACAATGATGATCTATAAAGGCCACGCAGATGGAATGGTTTCAGGAGCTGTTCACACAACAGCCGACACAATACGTCCGGCTTTCAGAATTATTAAAACAGTACCGGGATGCAGTATTGTTTCAAGCGTATTTTTTATGTGTTTTGAAGAAAAAGTGCTGGTCTATGGTGACTGTGCAGTTAATCCAGATCCGAATTCTGAAGAACTGGCTGAAATTGCGATTTTTTCCGCACAGACTGCAATGATTTTCGGCATTGAACCAAGAGTAGCCATGCTCTCCTATTCTACCGGTGAATCCGGCAAGGGAGAGGATGTGGATAAAGTCCGCAAGGCAACCGAACTGGCGAAAAAGTTGGCTCTTGACCTTTCCCATGGCAAAGAACCGGTTATAAAAATTGAAGGACCTATTCAGTACGATGCGGCAATTGATCCTGCAGTTGCAAAAATTAAAATGCCAAACAGCGAAGTGGCGGGCAAGGCGACTGTTTTTATTTTTCCTGATTTAAATACAGGGAATAACACTTATAAAGCTGTGCAGAGATCCTCCGGCGCCATTGCCATTGGACCCATACTTCAGGGCTTAAAAAAACCTGTAAACGATCTCAGCAGGGGCTGCACCGTGCCTGATATAGTTAACACTATAATAATTACTGCTATACAGGCCCAGGCAGGAAAAGGGGTTGATTGAAAATCTTTGTAATCAACACCGGCAGTTCTTCAATAAAGTACAGCCTGTTTGACATGGATAAACAGACGGTTATTGTTTCAGGGATAGTTGAAAAGATTGGTGAAAAGACCGGACTTTTAACACATAAAAAAAAGCTTTCAAACGAAAAATTAATAACAAAAGAGATAAAAGAAATAATTCCCCATCACCTCCTGGGTATGACCATGATAGTTGATCTGTTAATGGATAAAAAATACGGAGGTATCCGGAACAAATCAGATCTTGGGGCTGTGGGACACCGTGTTGTTCATGGTGGGGAATTCTTCCATGACCCCACAATAATAGATGATAAGGTTATTGAAACAATCAAAAAGAATATCCCTCTGGCTCCCCTGCACAACCCGTCCAACATAACCGGCATTGAAACAGCAAAAGCTGTTTTCCCGGATGTGCCCCAGGTGGCAGTCTTCGATACTGCTTATCATCACAGCCTTCCGGAAAAAGCTTTTCTTTATGCACTTCCTTATACCCTCTATGAAAAATATAAGGTTCGCAGATACGGTTTTCACGGCACTTCCCATGCTTATGTTGCAGAAAAAGCCTCAAGATTTTTGAAGGTTCCTTTTGAAAAGCTCCATATTATAACGCTGCATCTTGGAAACGGCGCAAGTATGGCGGCCATAAAAAAAGGGTTTTGTATTGATACTACCATGGGAATGACTCCCCTGGAGGGGCTTGTGATGGGCACACGCTGCGGAGACATAGACCCTGCCATCCCTTTTTTTCTTGCCACTCATTTAAAAATGACTCTAAATGAAATTGATACTCTTCTTAATAAAGAAAGCGGACTCAAGGGGATATGTAAAACAAACGATATCCGGGAAGTAATAGAAAAAAAAGAATCAGGCGATCCAATGGCAAAAATAGCTTTGGATATCTACTGCTACAGGATTAAAAAATATATCGGCGCTTTTTTTGCGGCTTTAGAACATCTTGACTGTATTGTTTTTACAGGGGGCGTAGGGGAAAACTCTTCGATTGTTCGTGAAAAATCCTGTGAAGGGTTGCAAAACTTCGGCATTGAAATTGATGCAAAAAAAAATGTGCAAAGTAAAAATAAAAATTTTCTTATAAGCAGTATGAAAAGCAGGGTAAAAATTATTGTAATCCATACTGATGAAGAGCTGGAAATAGCAAGACAGACAAAAAAAATAGTTAGTACCTGAACGAAAAGCATAATTTCCGTTCAGGTACTATTGAAAAAAGCAAGGTTACTCGTCACACCTTCTTTTTATTGTTATTAACTTATATCGTTCGTAGTCCAGCGATGTGATATCACCTCATCCGTTGAATAATCAGGAAGAAGAATCGGCGCTGTTTTGGGGTTTTCAATGCCGGCATCTGCAAGCATTTTTTCAAATTTAACAACATGATCCAATGTGAGTTTTTTTAATTTAATCCCACTATTAACATAGTCTGCCGCCCTTGTTCCAGCGCGCCTGCCAAATGTAATAATATCCTGGAGACTGTTGCCCATTAAACGGTTCTCTCCGTGAATACCACCCACAACCTCTCCTGCGCCAAAAAGACCAGGCAGGATTGTTTCTGCCTGTGCATTAATATTAATGCCCCCATTCTGGTAATGAAGGGTCGGATAAACCAGCATAGGCTCTTTGCTTATATCAATGCCGTGACGCTGGAACTGTAAAAACTTTGCAGGCAGTTCTTTTTTTACGGTTCCTTCCCCATGGAGTTCATCTATCATGGGAGAGTCAAGCCATACCCCCGCTCTTCCGGTGGCAGTCAGAATCCCCTTGCCTTTTTCCGTGACCTCTCCTATAAACTCGGCTGACTCAACATCTCTTGGTTCAAGTGGAAAGCAGAACTGTTCACCGTCTATATTAAGAACATGTGCCCCAAGTCCCCGAACCTTTTCCGTAATCAAAAGCCCTACATTCTGTTCCGGATATACTACTCCGGTTGGATGATACTGGGTGGAAAAAAGATATTTGGTTCCAACGCCTGCTCTATAAGCCATAACAACACCATCCATGGTTGCCCCGTAATGGTTTGTTGTCGCAAATCCCTTTATATGAAGACGCCCAAACCCGCCGGTTGCAAGAATTACGGCTTTGGCTTTGACAATATAAAATTCTTTCGTGTCCATATTATACAGAACAGCGCCTGCGCATTTTCCGTCTTCATCAAGGAGGAGCTCAGCAGCAGGGCTGAACTCAATAATATCAATTTTATCAGCACGGTTGCGGGCTTCATCTCTGAGAACACGCATAATCTCTGTTCCGGTCATATCAGCGGAAGAATGCATGCGCTTACGGGATGACCCTCCAAAATGTCTTGTATTAAGACGCCCGTCCGGGAGTTTGTTAAACGTCATTCCAAGCTGCTCTAACCATGATATGGAAAGAGGGGCATCGTGGGAAAGGGCAGCCACAAGGTCGGCCTGATTTGTAAAATGTCCTCCGCCTATTGTATCAAGATAATGATAAAATGGAGAATCACATTCCTGACTTGCTGCCTGTATTCCTCCTTCAGCCATAATCGTGTTTGAATCGCCATGACGAAGTTTGGTCGCAATAATTACCTTGAGGCCGGCTTCAGATGCCATTAAAGCAGCAGAAGTTCCAGCGCCTCCTCCGCCTATAACAAGAACATCTGTTTCATAGTCTGTTTTTGAAAGATCAATATTTTCCGGTCTGAGTATGGATTTTGATTCCAGAAGTTCTGCAACTGTTTCCTGAAATATGTCTCCCTTATTAGGTCCGACTCTTACCTCACGTTTTCCATCATCCTGATAATCAGGATGAAACTTATTTAAAACTACCTCTCGCTCTTCAAGATTTAATGCAGGATAGTTTTCATTTCTACGTGCCTTTTCTACCCGCTCAGGACGGGTGGCCTCAACTCTTTTTATCAGCTCTTTAAGCTCGGGCGTGTAACCCATATTATTTCTCCTTACTAATTTGCAATGCAAACCCTTGTGCAATTTATTATATTACAGCCTGTTGCAGTGAATAAATTCACAAATTACAAGTACTGAGTATCTTCAGGCATCCATGTTCCTGGAGGAGCCATGTCAGGCTCACGTTCCCTTGCCGTGTATTCTTTTTCCAGTTCTTCCCTGCTCATCGCAGTGAGATTTTCAAGCATCTTGTCGTATTTGCCGGAATTAATCTCTTCAACTCTTTTTTCAAGATGAGCGGCTTTGGGTTGAATATATTTTGCATAAAGCCTTCGTGCTAACTGTGCAATATGATACTGTGGTATTTCTCCCATACACCTGCTGGCACAAAGTCCACACTGGATACAGTCAGAAGAGATTTCAGCAGCGCTGGCAATATCACCCTGTTTTAGCGCAGAGATATAGCCTAACACGTCTATTTCCATGGGACAGGCCTTTGTACAAAGATTACAGGCAACGCACCTGAAGAGTTCCGGATAAAGCGCATTAATGAAATCCGGCAGGGAACCTTCAATATTTTCAATGTCATAGGAAGCCCGGTTAGCTGGATAAAAAGGGATCTGCGCAAGGAACATCTCAGGTTCAACAACTGTCTGACAGGCAAGCCCGAAATGAATTTTGTAATCCCCTGTTTTACGGAAAACAGTGGGACAGGCTCCGCATACGCCTCCTCTGCAGCCTGCGCCTCGAATAAATTTAAAACCGGCAAATTCCATGGCCTTCATAATGGTTAAAGTTTCAGGGACTTCATACTTTTTGCCCATAATATAAATCGGAATAGTCTTGGCCCCTTCAGGCAAGATTGCCCTGTCCCCGGTGGCCATTTTAGGAACCTGTTGTGTTTGAATATTTTCTGTTTCTGCCATAATAATCTCTCCTTAAAGAAAAACGAATTGGTTCACTCTGATTCTTTATTTTCGATTTATATCGAAATTTAAAATTATTGTGAACAAAACGTTTTTTAAACTATAAGCAATAGCAATTTATAAATATGGTTTTAAGCCGCTGCCTTTTTCATTTATGTGGGGTAATTTTTGCTTTTCAGCAGCTCTACTGCTCCCGAATCATTAAGCTCAAAATGACAAACTTCAGGGTCTAACCCCAAAGCGATTGCCATAAGCTGGGTAAAATATAATGTGGGAACTCCGGCGGCAATTTTCTTATGCTCAATTAAAGCGCTCTGATTTTTCCCGAGGTTAAATTCACATAAGGGACAGCTTGTAGCCAAAGCATCAGCACCGGCATCTGCAGCCATGTTAATAATTCTTGAAGCAACCTCACCTGCTGCTTCAGGATTTCCCAAAGTCTGGTAGGAGCCACAGCATAGAGATGAACCTGGAAAATCGACAACAGTTGCTCCAAGCGCTTCCAAAAATTCCGTCATAAGCTCATAACTGCCGACAGGTTCAATGCCAACTTCTCTTGGCCTCTGCAATGTACAGCCATAATAAGGAGCTACCTTTAAATCCTTTAACGGAAGTTTTACTTTTTCACGAAGTTTATCCATGCCGACTTCGTCTTTTAAAAATTTGAGCAGATGAAGCACCTCTACTTCTCCGAAATAATCGATCTCATCATCCATGAAACGATTAATAGTGTCACGCTGTTCTGTATTATCTTTCATCAACAGATTAGCTCTTGCAAGTGTGTTGTAACACATGGAACAGAGTGTAACCAGTTTATCGCCTCCATGTTCCTTGCTTCTGATAAGATTTCGAACAGGCGCAACCTTGTGAATAAGATCGTCATCAGCAAGGGAATAAACGGCCCCGCAACAATTCCAGCGGTCGATTTCATCCAGCTCTACGCCAAGAATTTTCATGGAGGCTATGGCTGCCTCTTCAAGATTTTTTGCTTTGGTTTTTAAAGTGCATCCTGGATAATAATTAACTTTCATTACTCTCCTCAACTTGTCAATTTTCGAAAACCGGCAACTAAAGCTATCTGGGGACTGTCTTTCAATATCTCAGATGGCATTTGCGAAGGTTCAATATAGTTTTTGCTCTTCCTTAACGTAAGCTGCCGCAGGGCTTCCATAACCTTAGCAATATCAATACTCCTGGGGCATCTCACAGAACAGGCGTAACAGGAAGCACAAAACCAGTAAGTATTAATGCCTTCCAGGAGATTATCCAGACCAAATTGTGCATGATGCATCACCTTACGCGGAGAGAACTCCATGAAGTCCGACATGGGACAGGAAGCTGAACATGTTCCGCATTGATAGCAAAGATGAACATTTTGGCCGCTAAGTTCCTTAAGTTTTTCAAAAAAAATTTCTGTTACCGTTTTTGGTGAAATTTTAACCGGCATTCTTATCCTCATTTTTCAGCAGTAAATATTCTGCCAATTCATCTGATTTTATTCCTTGAATTTTAAAAAGGAAAGTATATCAATATTGACGAATTTGTTAAGAGACCTTTGAATTTTTTTAAAGATCTTATTAGATAGTTATTTTTTGCTTTTTTACGAAGCTAACAATAATAGTTGTTTAAAAAATAAAGAATATCGTAAAAAAATGATTATGTGTCAAGAAAAATCAAATTATTTTTTTGAAATTGGTTCGTCCCGTTTTTTTAGGCCCGGAATGTACTCGCTGGGACTATTTTTGAGCGAGCCATTAAGATTTAAAAAACTCGGCAAAAGGATTGTTGAATGGTTTTTTTTCATTTTTCTGTTTTTTGGGTTTTGCCGGAAATAATTTTTTAAGGTTGTCTTTTTTGGGCGCTCTTTTTTTGCCTGGGAATGTTTTCATGGATAATGAGATCCTTTTTCTATCTTGATCTACTTCCAGGACAGATACTTTTACTTTCTGCTGCACCTTGACTATATCTGATGGGGTTTTTACAAATCCATCAGCGAGCTCGCTTATATGAACAAGGCCGTCCTGATGAACGCCCACATCCACAAAGGCGCCAAAGGCCGTAACATTGGTCACTATTCCGGGGATCTTCATTCCGACTTCAAGGTCTGCTATCTTTCCTATGCCCTCCTCAAATGCAAAAGCCTCAAAATCTTCTCTGGGATCACGTCCCGGTTTGGCAAGCTCATCCATTATGTCATTCAGGGTCGGCAGCCCGACATCATCACTAACATACTTTAAAAGATCGATTTTTTTTCTAAGATCAGGTTTGACCATCAGATCTTTTACGCTGCATCCAATATCTTTGGCCATTTTTTCAACTACATGATAGGATTCAGGATGTACCGCGCTTGTATCCAGGGGATTTTCCCCATGATAAACTCTTAAAAATCCGGCTGACTGTTCAAAAGCCTTTGGCCCCAGTCTGGAAACTTTTTTTAAATCTTTTTTTGATTCAAAGGGGCCGTTTTCATTCCTGTAGGCAACTATGTTTTTAGCAAGCCCGGGTCCGAGACCGGAGATATAGGTAAGAAGCTGAACGCCGGCTCTGTTTGTATCTGCCCCGACTTTGTTAACACAGCTTATTACAACATCATCCAGGGAGTCTTTTAAATCTGTTTGATCAACATCATGTTGATATTGACCGACACCAATGGATTTCGGGTCAATTTTAACAAGTTCTGCCAGAGGGTCCATCAGGCGGCGACCGATTGAAACAGCTCCGCGCACCGTAAGGTCAAGATCCGGAAATTCTTCCCGGGCGACATCCGAGGCGGAATAAATGGAGGCTCCGCTTTCATTAACCATTATAATCCGAATATTGTCCGAAAGCCCGATTTTTTTAAGAAAAGCCTCGGTCTCTCTTCCTGCGGTACCGTTCCCCAGGGCTATAGCGCCTATATTAAATTGATTGCACAGGTTTTTGACTTTATCCGCTGCTTCAGAATCCTTTTTTTGGTTCATATTCGGGAATATGGTGTCGTTGCATAACAGCTTGCCCTGATTGTCAAGGCAGACCACCTTGCATCCGGTTCTGAATCCTGGGTCTATCCCCATGACCCGCTTGGCTGACAGGGTGGGGGCAAGCAGTAATTCCTTCAGGTTGTCGGCAAAGATTTTTATTGCCTCGGCATCTGCTTTTTCTTTTGATGCCAGCCTGATTTCAGTTTCCATTGATCTGGATAAAAGCCTTTTATAACAATCATTAATTGCAAACCTGACCTGCTCGGAATCGTCACCCCTGCCTTTTATAAAAAGCTCTTCAAGTATGTTTAATGCATCTTCCGGTTTCGGAGCAATTGTCAGGTTAAGAATGTCCTCTTTTTCACCTCTTCGCATGGCAAGCAGCCTGTGTGACGGAACCGCAGACACGGATTCTTCCCATTCAAAATAATCCCTGTATTTTTTTCCATCGGATTCTTTGCCGGACGCTACGAAAGATTGAACAATTCCTTTTGAGGCAAAAAGACTGCGAAGAAGAGAGCGGGCATCCTGATTTTCATTGATAATCTCGGCCATAATATTCCGCGCGCCGGTCAGGGCAGCTTCCACGTCATCAACACCTTTTTCAGGGTCAACGAATCTTTGAGCCTCCTTAAACGGATCTGCCCCTGTTTGAGCGAATATAATTTCGGAAAGCGGTTCCAGCCCCATTTCCCTGGCAATGGCAGCCTTGGTACGGCGTTTGGGCTTATAGGGCAAATAGATATCTTCAAGGGTGCTTATATCTTGGGCAGCCATGACTTCTTTTTCAAGCTCATCAGTTAAATGTCCATGCTGTTCCAGGGATTTGAGAACAGACTCTCTGCGTGCGTCCAGTTCTTTTAACTTGCCAAGCCTGTCACGGATTGCAGTTATTTCTACTTCATCAAGACTGTCGGTAGCTTCCTTTCTATAACGTGCAATAAAAGGTATGGTTGCGTCCTGTTCGAGCAGCTCGATAACTGACTGGACCTGTTTTTCTTTTAATTTAAGTTCGGATGCAATTATTGATATATATTTATTCATATAGGCTCTTTTCTTCTAATAAGGCACGGGGAGTAAATCAGGGCAGGCACATGGGCCTGCCCCTGGGGTTAAGGCACAATAATGCGTGAATCGTTTTTTGTTTTTTCTGCTGCCTGCATTCTTTGCATCTGTTGAATTAACTCCTCCATTGCCTTTTGCATACCATCAGGAAAAGCGGCTATGGCTTCCTGTAAATTATTTGCAGGCAAAATAGCCTGAACAGGCAAAGGGCCTTTTTGGGACATTAACTGTGTAGCTCCGATAAAGGTAGGAGTCCTGCTTTCATCTTCAGTTCCATCAGAATGAACCGGCACAAGTTTTCTTATTGAGGCAACCTTCATGTCCGTGTAAGCTTCTTCTCTGTAAAGATTTTTTTCGTCAACTTTAAAATCAATCTGTCCATTTGCATTTTTTTCAGTCATTAGTGTAAGTTCCTTTATTATTATTAATGATTAGTGCGCATCGTTCTAAGCCTGGCAAGCTCCCAAATATAGTCATAGAGGTGCAGCCCCTTGCTGGCAGCTACTATCTCACCGTCTTCAACTCCTATTTCTGCAGCCATATACTCTTTTAACATCTGTATTGCACCAAGATTTGCCGGAAAACCATTCCATAAATCCCAGGATCTAAAGTACACCATAAAGTGCAGTTTGCCGTACCTGATACGTGTGTCTATGCCACGCAGACAGGGCGGATCATTAAGATATATTGCCTCCCTGTCTCCAACCGTCATGTATGCCTGATTTGTCCCGTGCCCATCCTCCCTGTACATTTTAATTACCTCGGCGATCTGCGGTTCAAGACATTCTCCATAGGTGTAGTCTTCATTAGGCTGTTTTTCCGAGGTCATGAGATAGGGGAGATATCCTTCAATATATCCGTCAGCCACAGGGTTTGGAATTCCCAGAGCAGGCGGGATATCGGGTATCAGGGGGCGTACTCCGGGATTTTTTATATGGACGGTGACATAGTCAAACTCCAGGCGTTCCTGACCTTCAAAACTGCCCCTGTCGATTTTGTATTTGTGACCGTGGTCAATTATTTCATATACACACTGAAACCATGCATCAGGAATATCCCTGGTGGCCAATGAAATTATATTCAGCATTATATGTTTTTCCTTTTAAGTTAAAGCCTTATCTTTCTATAATTTTACAGATTTCTTCCATTATATTTTTTACAGACTTTCCCCTGGTATTTACCATAACCACAAAACAGTATAAATCTCCTTTGCTGTTTTCAATATAACCTGCCCTTGTATTTATCCCATAAAGTGTGCCTGTTTTATAGTGTTCTTTTGCGTCATGGCGCATTAAACTGCGAAAAGGCTTAAATTCGCAGAGTGTTTTATACATAAAGATCGCAGAAATACTGTTTTTTCTTGATATGCCGGAGCCCTCAACTATCGTAAAGTTTTTTAGTTTAAGTATGTCCCTTGCATAGGAAGAAACTGCGAGCACGCCTTTTTCAAGTGTTCCAGGATGCCCGTAAAGCTTTGCCCCGGTGGCAATTAAAAGCTGGTTTGATATAAAATTGTTTGAAAATTCAAGGAGTCTAACAATAATCTCTTCCAATGAAAAATTTGATGTATATTTTAAGAGAATTTTGTCTTTGTTTTTATCTGTTAAACCGTGTTTTACTTTGCCGTATAATTTTATCTGCTCAAGTTTTAAAAAATATCTTAAAAGGTGCCCTGCATAAAGACCGCTGTCATTCTGGTCATGGGAAAAGGTTATTCTTCCATTATCAATGCCGAAAGATTTTATTTTTGCAGCAGCAAAAGGGATAAGCGGAGTCTCCGGTTCGGCGCTGATATATTCACCATTGATATTCTTTTTAAAATTAACCGTGTTGAAATTAACACATAATGCACCGTTGCCGGCATCATAGGGTTCAGATGATTTTAAAACTCCGGGAATAATTACAGGATATTTAAAATATGAATCATCTATGATTATGTTATTTAAAACGATACTACCTGATTTGTCAATTTCTGATTTGTCAATTTTTTTGGCCAGCCTTCTTGATATTTCAGCCAGATTTTCAGATAATAAAAGAGGATCCCCATAACCCTTTATTTTTAAATTTAAATTTTTGTCTTTGTAAAATTCGGTTGAAAATCTGAAATCTGTGCCAAGATAGTGTAGAGCAGCAAGGCTTGTGAAAATTTTTAAAATTGATGCAGGTACCAGTCTTTTTTCTTTGTTTTTTGAAAATAGAATATTCCCCTGCATATCTCCAACGAGAATAGAATCGTTTTCCCCAACAAGCTTGATGAGTTCATTATAATCAGAAGCATAAACATTGTTCTGTAAACATGCAAAAGAGAAAAATAATACTGCTGAATTTATCAGATACTTAAATAATGATTTTGTATGCATCGGCAAACTATATATTCTTGCTTTCCATGACAATAGTTACAGGTCCGTCATTTATTAAGGCAACATCCATCATGGCTCCGAACCTTCCGGTTTGCACATGCACCCCCTTTTCTGCTACTTTTTTTACAAAGTATTCATAAAGTTCATTGGCTGCTTCAGATCCTGCGGCATTGATAAAAGAAGGTCTTCTTCCTTTTCTACAGCCCGCTTCCTATTTTTCCTGCGGTTTTATTTTCAATTATAACGGAACTCTTTTTTACTCTCTGTATTACTGCTCGCATATATAGATAACCTGAGACTTTATTAAAACATCCCTTTAATTTTAAACATTTTTAAGCCGTTGATATTAATAGTGAGCTGATTATGTCAATATCTTTTTTAAAAAATGAAAGAAAATTTGTTGTCTTTCAAATTGAACCCTTGAAATTTTCATTACATTATATTAATAAAATACTATAAGCTGATTTGTATTAAAAGAATGAATTGATAGAGGTCGGTCAACAGGCAACTGATTGTCTGCCAAATTATGGTGACTCATAAAGAAATATTGAGAATGCTCTTTAAATCCGAACAGTAAAGGGGGATAATTATGCTGGTAAAAGAATGGATGAGTAAAGAAGTAATCACCGTAGAGGCAGGTGATTTTATGCAAAATGCCATTAACCTTTTACGTCAAAATGAAATCAGAATGCTGCCTGTAACTGATAAAAATTTCCTGGTTGGTGTAATAACCGACCGAGACATAAAAAGAGCTTCTATCTCAACTGAAACATTGCCTGACGAAAAAAATTCTTCCGACTTGTATTCAAAGGTTCTAATCAGGGATATAATGACAAGCAATCCGATTACGGCTTATGTTGATTTTACATTGGAAGAGACGGCAGAGATTCTGCTTGTGAATAAAATATCCGGTGTTCCGATTATGGATCATGAACATAGGATGAGGGGAATTATAACCCAATCAGATATATTCAGAGCTTTTGTTCTATTCACGGGAGTAGGAAAGAAAGGTACCCAGTTTGCTGTTGATGTCATTGACAGACCGAGCTGTGTAAAAGAGGTCAGTGATATTATCAGGGTATATGCAGGCCGCATATCAAACATTATTGTCTCCCAAAGCAGGGCTCCAACCGGTCATCTTATACTTTATGTGCGGGCTTATAATATTGAAGGCCCAAAGCTGAAAAGGCTGGAAGAAAAACTTGCCGAGAAGTTTAAACTGCTTTACATTATGGATCATGATACAAACCAGAGAAAAATATTTTAAGAATAAAAACGGCTCTTGCCAAGATATTAAAAAAAGGGGGCATAAACAGATTATGGATAAAAAACAAGGCAGAATTTTATTGGCTGTGGACGGCTCAGATCAATCCCTTGAGGCTGTTAGATATGTTGGCGAGGTAATCTCGTGTGAGCAGAATGAAGTTGTACTGTTTAATGTAAAAACAGAAGTGCCTGAATCATTTTGGGATCTTGAAAAAAATCCTGAAATGCATTCCAAAATTATTCAAATCAGCGCCTGGGCTTCTCAACAGAAAAAAATTATTAACGAATTTATGGAAAAAGCGCTTTTAATACTTAATAATGCCGGTTTTTCCAAACAAAAAGTTAAAGTAAAAATACAAAAGAAAAAGAAAGGCATAGCGAGAGATATAATAGCAGAGTCAAACGGGGATTACAGTGCCGTTGTTTTAGGGCGCACAGGACTTAGCAGGGTAAAGGATATAATTATTGGAAGTGTGGCCAACAAGATTGTGGGAAAAACAAAAAATATTTCTGTTGCCATTGTCGGGGGCAAACCTGAAACAGAGAAAATTTTAGTGGCTTTTGACGGATCAGAAGGCGCTTTGAAATGTGTGGATTTTACAGGGAGCATGTTTGGGCATTCGGATATGGAAATAATGCTGTGCCATGTTATAAGACCTCTCAGTATTTTTCAAAAGGAGTATGGTCAGATTTTTTCAGAAGATGAAGAGGCTGTCTGGCTGAAATCGAATATTGAAAAAATCAGGCCGTCAATGGAAAAAGCAAAACATCTGCTTATGGATAAAGGGGTTGGGTCTGATAAAATATCGAGTCAGGTTATTACGGATATCCCAAGCCGCGCACTGGGCATTGTTGAGAAAGCAAGGGCTGACAACTTCGGAACCATTATGATAGGGAGGCGGGGTCTATCCAGAGTTGAAGAATTCTTCATTGGCCGCGTAAGTAAAAAAGTCATTAATATGACAAAAAAAAGGACTATATGGATTGTAAAGTAAGATCTTTGGAAACCATTCTTTTTTGTAAAAATTCTTTTTACGGTTAACCCTGTTAGGAGGTTTTATGAGTATACTTAATGGAGAGACAAAATATGTTCCCGGTTTTTACAGAAAAAAGAAACAGAACCTGGCTGAACTTGTAAACAGTTATATCAGTGAATGGGAAAAAAAACGGCTCGCTTTAAAAAAGAAAAAAGAAAAGCCGTCAGGAATTAGTCCGACAATATGTATCTCCCGCAAAACAGGTGCGGGTGCTCTGGAAATAGCGGAAATACTCTCTGAAAAGCTCGGAATGCGTATGTTTGACAAGGAAATAATTGAGTATATTGCAGACAAGGCGGATTTGAGGCATAAAACAGTAAACTATTTTGATGAATGTTATCCTGGAAGGGTAAATGAACTGATAAAATTTCTTTTTGGTGAAAAATCTTTTACAGAGGCTGATTATATCAGGCTCCTTTTTAGTTCAGTATTGGCTTTAAGCAGTTCAGGATCATGTGTCCTTGTGGGCAGGGGAGCGCATCTGATTTTGCCAAGGGATAAAGTCCTTGCCGTGAGGATAATAAGTTCAGATGAATTCAGGGTTAAGCGGATTGTTAAGTCGTTTAAAATAAGTGAAAAAGATGCCCAGGCGGAAATTGAACGTAACGATAAGAAGCAGAAAGACTTTTTCAAAAAGGTGTTTGAGAAAAAGGAAGTGACCCCTTATGAATTTGATATGGTAATAAATTGTGATTATATTTTAAATTACGATTCTGTTGCAGAAATGATTGCCAGTGCATTTAAAGCAAAGTTCGCTTAGGCCGGACAGATTTGAATTGCGAATTGAAGGTGGATTTATTTTTAGCTTAAAATACACCATCAATTCGTAATTTTACCGGCAATCTCAGGAAATCCTTTTGTTTTGAACAAAAGCATCCCCAATTATAACGTTTTCACCATCCTTATCAATTATTTTTGTCTCTATTTTCGCCCTGTTTTTTTCTGTATCTACTTCAACAACCTCAAACTTTGCAGTATATTCCATGTCAACAAACATCGGTTTTCTGAATGACATGTTCTGGCCCATGTATATTGTGCCTTCTCCTGGAAATAATGTGCCGAAAACCATCGAAAAAACACTTCCCCCCAGAAAACCGTGCATTATTGGTCTGCCGAATATGCTGGATTCTGCATATTTTGCATCAATATGAATTGGATTATTATCCCCTGTAACCCTGGCAAATTCATCCACCTGTTGTTGGCTATAACTGAATGAATAACTGTATGTATCGCCTTTTTTTATTTTGTCGGTCACTATTCATCTCCTGTTAATACTTCTGTTGAATCTATTTTCCAAATTCCGTTTTCCCTTATAAGTGAATCGATCTCTTTTTCTTCTAATCCTTCAGGATTAAAGATATCCTTTGAGTTAAGAAGAACTTCGACGATTGCTCTGTCTCCATCAATTTTTGCAGGGGAAATGGAAAAATTTAATATTTCCACCTTGCCGGCTTCACAAACTTTTTTCCAGTCGGCAGCCCATTGTTCCATTGTTTTCCCATCAGACATTTTTTTAGTGATACAGGTGTACGCATTATTATAATTGCCGCTCTTAATTGAATTATAATAATTGGCAACAACAGCTTCAGGCGTTGAAGGACTGCCGTATACAGTGCCTGCAATAAAAAAAACAGTGCAAAAAAAGATGCTTAACGTTATGATGTTAACAGTCTTTATACCTTTGCCTTTTTTATACTTTAGATTCTTTTTCATTATCCTGCCCCTTAATTTTAATATGAGATTTTTATACAAGCAGATCCCTTATGCTTTTAAGTTCATTGCGAATTTGATCCATTATAACTGTTTCAGGCTGCCTGTTTTTTTTACAAATTTTCGATTTCAAGAACTGTTTTGCGCCCTGAATAGTGAACTTTTCTTTATAAAGCAGATTCTTAATTATAAAAATCTGCTTTATATCATTTTTTTTATACAGTCTCTGACCTGTTGATGTGCGTTTTGGCTTTATGCCTGAAAATTCCGACTCCCAGAATCTTAACACAGAGGAAGGGAGACCGGTGAGATCGCTTACTTCACCTATTTTAAAGTAGAATTTATCGGGTATTTTATTCTCCGAATGCATGATTGAAAAAATGTTTCAGACTTTTTGCGCAGGCAGCGCTGCATTAAATTTTTTTATAAGCCTGTCAGTAATTATTTTATGCACCTGGTTTGTATAATCATCCTTTAAGGTCTCAATAGATGATCTGTAGGTTATTCTGAAAGAAATACTTTTTTTGCCGGTTGGTATGGATTTGCCTTCAAACATGTCAAACAGATATAATTTTTCCACCAGATCTTCTTTAAAATTTTTAACACTTAGCAGGATATCAGATGATTCCATATCCTTATCCACTATTATCGTTATATCCCTTGAAATAGCAGGGAATTTTGGGAGAGGTATGTATGCTGTTTTTTCAGGTATAGCCGAAAAAACAAGATTTAGATCCATCTCAAATATATAAGTGGTCTGGGCCAGGTTATAATTTAAAATTACTTCAGGATGAACTTCGCCAACACGTCCGATGGCAATATTATTTGCAAAAATAGCAGCAGAAAAGCCAGGCCTGATATAATCGCAAAGATTATCCGGAATTTTTGTAAAAAAGGTGTTCTTAATATTCAGAGAATCAAGAAGACCTTCAACAACCCCTTTAATATCAAAAAAATCACACTTTCTTTCTTTTGTATGCCATGAAGATCTATCTTTTAAACCTGTCCAAAGACCTGCAAGCATCTCTTTTTCTTCAGGAAGGCTTTCATGGCCCTTGCTGAAAAATATGTTGCCTGTTTCAAAGAGCTTCAGGTCGGTACTTTGCCGAGAAATATTTTTATGCATTGTTTCAAGCAGGCCTGGTATTAAAGATGTCCTCAGTACTGATTGATCTTCCGTAATAGGGTTAATTATATTAACGATATTTCTTGCAGGGTCTGTTGTGCAAAGTTTCATGCGGTCACATGACAGGCAGTGGATAAAACTGTAATTTATTGCTTCGCTAAAGCCAAAACCTGTCATAATTCCTTTTAATTTATATCGGAAATCTATAATCTTTGCCGCATGGATTGCATCCTGGCCGGTTTCTGAAGAAATTTTCGGGAATGTAACCGGTATATTGTCGTAACCTGAAAGACGCGCAACCTCTTCAACAAGATCAACCGGTCTTGTGACATCCACTCTAAAGGAGGGAGGTGTGACTATTAATTTTTCTACCCCTTCACCATGCCCCTTATGTTTTACTTTAAATTCAACGGATTTTAAAAAAAACTCAATTTTATCTATTGTAAAATCGGTTCCAAGGAGCCTGTTTGTCTCTTTAACACCCAAAGTAATCGGGCTGTTTTTTATTTTTTTGGTATGATTATCTATAAGACCCTTCACAATTGTGCCGCCGCTTATTTCAGCCATAAGCGATGCAGCCCTGTTTAAAGCTGTGACAGTGCCTTCAGGATCGACCCCTCTTTCAAATCTGTGAGAAGCATCGGTATTAAATCCGTATGTTTTTGCAGTCTTGCGAATGGATGCAGGATTAAAATAGGCGCTCTCTATTAGAACAGATGTGGTGAAATCTTTGATTTCCGAGTCCATCCCCCCCATGACACCTGCCATTGCAACAGGTTTTTCTCCGTCGCAAATCATTAAAACGCTGGAAGAAAGTGTATGCTCTTTATTGTCAAGTGTGGTAAACTTCTCCCCATCTTTTGCATTTTTAACTATAATTTTGTTTTGGGCAAGGCTGTCAAAATCGAATGCATGCAGGGGCTGACCTGTTTCCATCATTACAAAATTTGTTATATCGACAATATTATTTACGGGTCTTAAACCGGCAGATATAATTTTATCCTGCAACCAGAAAGGAGACGGCTTTACTATAATGTCCTTCACAAGCCTTGCGGCATATCTTGGACATAGTTCAGGTGATTCGATTATAACTGAAGCTAAATCCGGCAGATGTTTTTCGTCTTCATAATTCTGGGTTGTAATCTTAACATCCGGCAATATTATTTTGTTGTTGTAAATTGCAGCGACTTCACGAGCGACCCCGATCATACTCAGGCAGTCAGGTCTGTTTGGCGTAAGGCTTATATCCAAAACCATATCAGAAAGGTTAAGAGCTTTTATAAGCTTTTCCCCAGGCTTAATGCCCTGATTTAAAATCATAACACTGTTTTTATCGATTCCTGTCCCCAACTCTGAAGCGCTGCATAGCATGCCATTGGATTCTTTGCCGCGGATAAGAGATTTTTTTAGAATAGAACCGTCGGGAAATACCGTTCCGGGAAGCGCTACAGGGCAAATCATGTCAACATATATGTTAAGATCACCGCAAACAACCTGAATATTTTTGTCTCCCACGTTCACCAGACAGATTTTAAGCCTGTCTGTGTCAGGATGAGGAACAATTTCCAGCAGACGGCCGGCCACTACTTTATTTAAATAATCATATCTGTCGTAAACGGCTTCAACTTCAAGACCCGCCATGGTAAGCGAATCAGCAAGGCTTGCTGCGTTTCCTTCAACTGAAACATAATTTTTCAACCAGCTTAGACTGACTTTCATTTTAAAACTGCCTCAGGAACCTTAAATCATTTTCAAAGAATTTGCGAATATCGTCAATGCCGTACTTTAACATTGCAATACGCTCAATACCCATGCCAAAAGCAAAGCCGTTATAAATTGAAGTGTCATAACCCACATTTTCAAAAACAGCAGGGTGAACCATTCCGGCGCCCAAGACTTCCAGCCATCCTGTATGTGAGCATACCCTGCAGCCCTTGCCCCTGCACATGACACATAGAATATCAACTTCAGCGCTGGGTTCTGTAAAAGGGAAAAAACTTGGACGAAATCTAAGGGATGTCCGGTTGCCGAACATAAGGTGTACAAAAGTCGTCAAGATTCCTTTAAGGTCTCCGAAACTGATGTTTTTGTCCACAAGAAGCCCTTCAATCTGCGTAAACATGGGCGTATGTGTCAAATCCGAATCGCACCTGTATACTTTTCCAGGCGCAATGATTCTGACCGGCGGGTCTGTTTTTTCCATGACACGTATCTGCATGGGCGAAGTCTGGGTTCTTAATACAATATTGTCTGAAATATAAAATGTATCCTGCATATCCCTTGCAGGATGATTTTTGGGGATATTCAGTGCCTCAAAATTATAATAATCGGTTTCAACCTCAGGACCTTCAACTATATTGAACCCCATTTTAGTAAATATTTCAGATATCTGCTTGGTAACCTGGGTGAGAGGATGCAGCCTGCCGCTATGGGTTTTCCTTCCCGGCAGGGATACATCTATACGCTCAACAGATTTACTACCGACCGCTTCTATCTTTTTTAAGGAATCTTTTACCGCCTGCGTCAGAGTCTTTTTTGCTCTGTTTATTTTTTTTCCGGCTTCAGGCCTCTCATCCTCCGGCAAATTTGAAATTTGCTTTAAAAATTGAGTAACAATCCCCTTGCGCCCAAGATATTTAACGGAAATATTATTTATTATTTCTGAACTTGAAGCATTATTTAACTCATCCAAAGCTTCCTGGCAGATATTTTCAATGGAATTTTCCACTCTTGCCTGACATATCCTTAAGACTTAAAATTTTAATAAAAATAAACTTTACAGGTGTTGCGCTGCAAGACCTGCGATTTTTGAAAAACCTGATGGATCAGATATGGCCAATTCAGCAAGAACTTTGCGGTCAAGCTCCACGTTGGCAAGCTTTAAACCATGTATGAATTTACTGTATGACAGATTATTCATGCGTGAAGCAGCATTTATCCTTGCTATCCAGAGCCTTCTAAAATCACGTTTACGGGTTCTTCTATCACGGTAAGCGTACATTAACGCTTTATCAACAGCATCAGCAGCTGTGCGAAACAGCTTGCTCCTTCCTCCACGGAAGCCTTTTGCAAGTTTCAGGACCTTTTTTCTCCGTCTTCTTGCTTTATAACCTCTTTTTACACGCATTCCATATTCTCCTTGAATTATATAGTTCCAAACAATTTTTATCCATTGTCTTCTAACTGTTGGGCAGAAGCAGACGCAACTCTTTTCGGTCTGTTTTTTCAATAATATTACTTTTTCTTAATCCCCTTTTACGCTTTGTGGTTTTTTTTGTTAAAATATGACCGGCATGGGATTTTGAAAAAACAAATTTGCCTGTTCCTGTTTTTTTAAAACGTTTGGCTGCGGCTCTGTTTGTTTTTATTTTTGGCATTTACGGGTTCTCCTAAAAAAAATAGATGGCGTGGGCAATAGATATATACCACACACGCCATCTGCATAAAAAAATAAATTTAATGAATTATTATTCGCAGAAAGGTCTTTAATTATTTTTTGGCGCAAGAATCATAATCATAGTGCGACCTTCAAATTTGGGATACTGCTCAACAATTGCCAGCTCTTCGGTTTCTCCGGCAATCTTAGCGAGCAGTTGGCGGCCATGATCCGAAAGCACTATTTCACGACCTCTGAATATTACAGTTACTTTAACCTTGTCTTTTCTCGCTATAAATTTTTTAATATGACCTATTTTGACCTGAAGGTCATGCTCGCTTGTTTTTGGTCTGACTTTGATCTCTTTTATTTGAAAAGTACTCTGTTTTTTTTTGGCCTCCTGTTTTTTTTTGGTCTGGAGATATTTATATCTGCCGTAGTCCATTATTTTGCAAACCGGAGGTTTTGCATTAGGAGAAATTTCAACGAGATCAAGTCCGTGATCATTGGCAATAGCAAGAGCTTTATAGGTTGGTATAACGCCTACCTGTTCACCCTCAGGGTCTATTAACCGCACCTCTTTTGCTCTGATTTTATTGTTTACGTTGGTTTTGTCTCTGTTGTTCGGTCTGTTTGGTTTTCTGGATATAGCTATTGCCTTACCTCCTGTGTTAGAATTAAATTTTTGCAAAACTGAACAATTTTCAAAGGCTTCGCAATTAATTTGTACTAAAATTCATTAATTTTGTCTTTGAAAAATCAAGAACAATTATAAATATGCTTCTGCTTTATAAAACAAGCCTGATAAATGCAAGAAAAAAAAACCGATAATTTGATTTTTTTAAATTAATATTTAAAATATTGTTAATACTGCCGCATGAATGGTCTGGGAAAATTATATTGACAATATTGGCAAATCATTATAGTAATCCTTTTTTACAGGTAATATTTTAGCTTAAATGAGTTTTAAAAAAAAATGTTTGTTTTTCAAAATTACTCGTAAAAAATAAGCGAAATATATCTATATCACTTTAATTTTTAAACGTTTTTTTCCTTATGTTGTGAAAATATTCTATTTTTTCAGGAGAGTGAGAATATGTCAAAGGATGTAATAGGATCAGTTTTGGTCGTTGGCGGTGGAATTGCAGGAATGCAGTCTGCTTTGGATCTGGCAGATTCAGGATATTATGTGTATCTGCTGGAGAAGGGACCCTCAATAGGCGGGGTTATGGCTCAGCTCGATAAAACAT